>JBOGOE010000089.1:0-4916 GCA_050747445.1 Candidatus Polarisedimenticolia bacterium
GAGCTGGCCAGGAACACCACGACCGCTGAGACCACGACGGGTAGCCACAGGCTGCCGAAGGGCATGACGGCACCTCCTTGAGGAAACGGCGCCCGGGGCGCCGAAAGGTGGCGGGAATGGTACGGCAAGTCGGTCCGGATCCGAGCCGTTCTTCTTGCCGGCACCCCGCGCCGGTCCGCGGGACGGGGGGATTCGGGTCGGCGCCGGAGGCGGCGGTTCAGGCCGCCGGTGCGGTCCGCTTGCCCGCGCGCCGCTCCTCGAGCAGGTCGCACCACTCCCCGGTCCCCTCGCCGGTCCGCACCGACACCGGCAGCAGCCGCGCCTGCGGTTTGAGGGAGGCGATCTGGGCGCGCACGGCCTCCAGATCGAAGGTGGTGTGGGGCAGGAGGTCGGTCTTGGTGATCACGGTGACGGCGGCGCGGGAGAAGATGCCCGGGTACTTGAAGGGTTTGTCGTCCCCCTCGGCGACCGAGAGCAGCGCGACCTTGAAGTCCTCGCCCAGGTCCCAGGCGGTCGGGCAGATCAGATTGCCGACGTTCTCGACGAACAGGTAATCCAGGTTCTCGAAGTCGGGGCCGGCGAGGGCCTTCTGCACCTGGCGGGCATCGAGGTGGCAGGCGCCGCCGGTGAGGATCTGGCGGGCCGGGATCCCCAGGGCCCGCAGCCGATCGGCGTCCCGCTCGGTCGCCACGTCGCCGATCACCGAGGCGATGGGACGCACCGTTCGCCGGATTCCCACCAGATGTCGGCCGGGAGGGGCACCTGACGGCGCCGCAGCGGACGACCGCGGCGCCTGAGGTCGCGCAGCACCGCGCGCACCGCGCGGGGCGCGGCCGCCCGGAGGACGGGGGTCAGCCCCACGCCGCTCTTCACCGGTCCGGGGATCACGCCGACCAGCAGCACCTCCGCGGGCCCCCCGCCGGCCAGGTCGAGGGCGAGCAGGGCCTCCTTCACCCCCGGGTCGTGGGGGCTGGTGCGCTGCTGCGGCGGGCGGCGCAGGAGCGCCGCGCGATCGTAGAGACGGAGACTGCCGGGAGGACCGTCCGAACGGACGGTGTCCACCAGGATCAGGACGTCGATCCCGGACAGGTGCGGGATCAGGTCGAGACCCGGAGTCCCGAGGTCGAGGATCGAGACCCCGTCGGGACATTCGTAACGCGCCTCGAGCAGGCGGGCGACGTACGGACCGAACCCGTCGTCCCCCATGAGGACGTTCCCCAGTCCGACGACCAGGACGCTTGAAGTCGCCGGCGTCGCCGGACCGCCGTCGTGACGCGGACCCTGCGGTGCGGTGGCGCGATCCGCCGTCACAGGGCCTTGACCTTCGCGATCTCCTTCCCCTCGGGGTCGAGGGTGTGGACCGCGCACGCCAGGCACGGGTCGAAGGAGTGGACCGTCCGGGTCGTACAGCGGGAAGGTCTCCTCCGGGAAGGGGGATTCCCCGTCCCCCGGAACCAGCCCCTGACTCATGCACAGGTTCGCCGCGTCGAAGTTGAGGATGGTGTCGTAGGTCTCGCCCGACCCGATGTTGATGGTGAACTTCTCGTAGCGCGGGTTGCCCCCCTTCCGTCCCGTCACCTGGAGGTGCGGCAGCGGCGAGGCGTCCGAGCCGATCAGCTCGTAATGCTGGCCGTGCAGGTGAAGGGGATGGGACTGGAACCCGAGGTTGATGATCCGGACCAGGGCCGGCTCGTCGGCATTCACGTCGACCAGGGCCGACTGTTCCAGCCCCGTGTGGGCCGGCAGGCCGTTGGCGACGAAGATGCCGTTCTGGATCCCCGCGACGAACGACGCGTCGTTCGGATCGCGCGTCAGGATCGGCAGTTCGGTGCCGGTCCGGATGGTGTCGGGGAAGGTCAGACCGTTGATCAGCCAGAAATCCGGCCGGTAGTTCGCCCGCACCCATTCGGCGTACGGCGAGGGGGGCCAGGTCTGCAGGATCTCCGGGATCTCGAGCTCCGGCGCCCCCGGCTCCAGCGATCGGTGCCAGCGCGAGTCGAACTCGCTCACCAGCCAGATGTATTCCTTCACGTAGTTGCGACCGTAAATCTGCCTCTGGGCGCCGTTGTAGATCACCAGCGGGCCGTACATCCCCATCTGCACGTGCTCGGGGGCCTCGACGTGGCAGTGGTACATGAAGGTCCCCTCGCGGTGCGCCATGAACCTGTAGGTGAACGACTCGCCCATCGGGATGGCGAAGGCGCTCTCGGGGAATCCGTCGAAGTACGGGACGACGTGGATGCCGTGCATGTGGACCGTGTGCGGGTCCATCAGGTCGGGTCGGAACTTGAAGCCCAGGTTGACCAGGGTGATCTGCACCTCGTCCCCGACGTTCCCCCAGATGAGCGGCGACGGGAACTGCATCTGGCCCATGACCCCGGTGTCGTTGAAACCGAAGGAGTAGACGACGGTCCCGTCTCCCATGGTCACGTAGCCGTCGGTCGCATAGATGGTGTACGACCGGACGGCGGCCTCGGCGGGCGGCGCGGCCAGGAGGGCCGCGAGCGCGACGAGGATCGCGCCGGCGAAGAGTGATACGGACGAACGTGGACGCGGCATGCGCACCTCCCCAGGTGTCCGGAGTCCCGCCTCCGGTGATGGTTGCGACGATCGACGACGGACGTACGGCGTTCCCGGGATTCCCGAAACCCGATTGCGAAGTTTCACTCTGCGGCAAGAGCAAGCGGCGTACCAATCCGTCATCGCGTTCCGGAGGGTTCCGGGGGCGCTTCCGGCGCAAAAATATCGGCGGGCTCGTTCCGCGGGGGAGGCGGAGCGGTAATCTTTTCTCCCGGACCGGCTCCCGGGAGCCGGCGACCGATGGTTGCGGGCCGTACCCCCGCGCCCCCGCGATTGCGGCGCTTCCCCGGACGCGTGGCACGACGTCTGCTCCCGGATAGGGCGGGAGGTGCATGATGAAGATCCTTCTCGCTTACGATGGTTCGGATCAGGCCCGGGCGGCCTTGGAGGAGATTGTCCGGCGTCCCTGGCCGCGGGACACGGAAGTGCGGGTGGTCACGGTGATCGAGCCCCCGTTCCTGGCGATGACCCTCGGAGGGGATTTCCAGGGACCGGCGCTGGCGGAGGTGGAGACGATGGTGCGACGGGAGGCGACGCAGCGGCTGCGGCGGGCGGTGAAGCGTCTGGCGGTCCGGGAGGACCTGAAGGCGACCAGCGAAATCCGCGACGGCAGCCCGCGCCGGGTCCTGCTCGAGGTGGCGCGCTCCTGGGGCGCCGATCTCGTGTTCGCCGGTTCGCGCGGCGTCGGCCCCGTCGGTGAGGCGATCCTGGGGAGCGTCAGCCACGCCTTGGTGTCGCATGCGCCGTGCGGCGTGGAGATCGTGAAGACGGCGTCCACACCGCCCGCCGCGGAGCGCCGTCCCGGATGACCCGGCGCTCCCTCCCCGTCGGACGGATCGCGGACATTCTCCCTTCGGACCGCGGTCTGACCGCGGACGAGGCGCGCGCCCGCCGCCAGCAGTTCGGCGACAACGACATCCTGGAGGCGCCGCGCCGCCCCTTCCTGTCCCTGGTGCGCGAGACCCTGGCCGATCCGATGATCGGGTTCCTGGCCGGAACCGGTCTCGTCTACTGGCTGATCGGAGACCGCGCCGAGGCGATCACCCTCGCCGTCGCCACCCTGCCGCTTCTCGGCATGGATGCCTGGCTGCACCGCCGGACCCGGGCCTCGACCGAGGGGCTCGGCAGCCGTCTGGCGGCGCGCGCCGCGATCCTGCGCGACGGCCGTCCCGCCGACCTGCCGGCCCGCGACATCGTCCCCGGGGATCTCGTGATCGTCGGCGCCGGGGAGAGCGTCCCGGCGGACGGGATCGTGGTCGGCGGGGAGGAGATCCAGATCGACGAGTCGGCCCTGACCGGGGAGTCGTTTCCGGCCCGCAAGCGGCCGCTGCGCGACCTTCCGGACGGGACGCAGGAGGCGGCGCTGCCCGCGGTGCATCTCGCCAGCGCCGGGACGCGCCTGCTGACCGGCCGCGCCCTGGTGCGCGTGGTGGTGACCGGCGGGGAGACGGTGTACGGCGGTCTGGTGCGCTCCGCCGCGGCGGAGGGACGGGTCCGCACGCCGCTGCAGGCGGCGATCGGGACCCTGGTCGCCTTCCTGGTCGTCGCCGCGTTCCTCTTCTGCCTCGTCCTGGCGGCGGTGCGCCTGCGCCAGGGGCACGGCTGGTCGGACGCCGTGGTGTCGGCCGCCACCCTGGCGGTCGCCTCCCTGCCGGAGGAGTTCCCGGTCGTCTTCACCTTCTTCCTGGGAGTCGGCGTGTTCCGGCTGGCGCGGCGGCAGGCGCTGGTACGGCGCGCGGTGTCGGTGGAGAACATCGGCCGGATCACCTGCATCTGCTCGGACAAGACCGGCACGATCACCGAAGGGCGGATCGGTCTCCAGCATCTGCAGGCGGTGGAAGGGCTGACGGAGCGGCGCCTGCTCTCGCTGGCGGCGGCCGCGTCGCGATCCGACAACGGCGACCCGCTCGACCGGGCCATCCTCGATCGCGCGCGGGAGAGCGGTCTCCCGGGCGGGGCCGATGGGAGACTCGCGACCTTCCCGTTCACCGAAGATCGACGCCGCGAGACGGCGCTGTGGAGGGACGCGGAGGGCGCCTGCTACGCGGCCGTCAAGGGCTCCGCCGAGGTCGTCCTCGGGATGTGCGTTCTGGGGGAGGAGGAGCGCGTTCTGTGGGCGCGGCGCGCTCAGGAGGGGATGGAGGGGGGGCACCGGGTGATCGCCTGCGCCGCGCGCCCCGTTCCGGAGCCGGCCGGTCCGCCCGAGGAGCCGGCCGGCGGGTTCGCCCTGGCGGGGCTGCTCCTGTGCGAGGACCCGGTGCGCGACGGCGTGGCCGACGCCATCCGCCGCTGCCGCGAAGCGGGCATCCGGCCGATCCTGGTGACCGGGGATCATC
>JBOGOE010000090.1:0-3522 GCA_050747445.1 Candidatus Polarisedimenticolia bacterium
CTTGGAAAGGTCTGTAGATCCCTGGGCTTACCGTCGTGTTGCTGGAGTCTACTGGCCCTGATAAGATGCGCCGGCTTTTCCGGGTACCCTGCGCGCTCCAATACTCGGTCTGGTAATTCACCACCGAAGCCCGGTATGGAGAAATGCCCATCCCGGGGCCGGAGAGCCGCCGGCGATGTGCGCTCCATCACCGTCTTATCGAACTGAAGACGTCCGGCACCACCTGCCGGATGACCTCGGATTAGGTTGTCGTAATACGCCCATCCCCCATTGTTGTCAAGGAGTTTCGGGGATGTTTGCAGCCGCCGGAACAAGGTTTCACAGAAGGCATGTCTCATGAGACACCGCGAGCCGGAGGAGGCCACGATGCATCATCGCAGTACCTGGTTTTCTGCCGCGGTGACGGCCGCAGTCCTGCTCTTCGTCGGGGCTCCTTCCCTGCGCGCCCAGACCGAGGAGATCGAGCTCGATCTGTTCCGGCCCAGGGTGGAGCTGACCGGCGAGACCGCCGCGGCGCGGGAGTTCCAGGAGGGCACGGGCGAGCTCGAGTGGCGCGCCCTGTCGGTGAACGCCAACATCCCGCTGGGAAGCGTCCACGCCGACCTCAAGGGGCGCGTCCTGGCGTATCAGCACTTCCTATCGGCGAATTTTGCCGAGGTGCCGGCCGACATCGAGCTGCTGAACGACCCGGATCGGACCCTGTATCACGGCGGCGCGAGGTTCACGACCATGATGCTGGGGCGCTCGAAGAACCTCTACATCATTTCGGCGGGGACCACCTTCGCGGAGGATTCGGAGACGCTCGGGAGCATGAAGCAGCGCCTCTCGGCGCTGTTCGCGGCGACCCACCGGGTCAATCCCAAGGTGATGCTGATCTACGGCGGCGCCTTCACCTACCAGTTCGGCCGCGGCACGCCGCTCCCGCTGTTCGGAGTGAGCTGGCGTGCGGGCGAGCGCTGGACCCTGTCGGGGGCCCTGCCGTTCTCGATCTCGGCCCGCTACGCCGCGACCAGGGACCTGAGCGTCCGGCTGCGGCTGGCCGCGTCAGGCAACCGGTACCGCTTCGAGAACCAGGGGGAGTTCCCCGGCGCCGACGAGGTGGTCTTCCTGAGGCTGGTGCAGACCCAGGTCGCCGGTGGGATCGAATGGCGCGCCTCGCCCGACGTGACCCTGATGGCCGAAGCCGGCATCACCCGCGCCAGCACCGTCACCTTCACCGACGGGGACGGCGACACCGACCTCCTGGAGGACAGCACCGATCCGGGGGGCTACCTCAAGGTCGGCATGCGCTTCCTGTTCGGCGAGAGCCTGCTGACCCGGTTGCAGGATCGGCCGTAGGAGTCGCGTCCTAGCTGGCGCACTCCCCTTCGCCCATCTCGATCTGGAACGGGACGTCCGAGCCGAGATCGCGGAAGTCCTCCTCGCGGAGGTCCGCCGGGGCGAACGACAGCAGGTCGGCGAGCACCTGGTTGACCCTGCCGAGATCGACCCGCTGGAAGAAGGCCAGCGCGGTTTCGTCCGCCTGCCGCTCGTCGCGGAACAGACCGAGGAGCCGGGTCAGCGCCTCGGGGACGCGGCGCGCCGGGATCTTGGCCGAACGGCGCCCGAACCGGGCGCCGGTGCCGTCCACGTTCCCCCCGAGCAGCAGCTGGTAGGCCGGCACGCCACGGTCGCCGGCGTGCTTGGCGGCGCCGTGGAAGCCGATCCCCGCCACGTGGTGCTGGCCGCAGGAGTTAGGGCAGCCGCTGATCTTGATGCGCAGGTCGCCGGCGGCCCGGACGACGTCCCGGCCGCCGTTGGCGGCATGCGCCTCGAGCGTCTCCTTGAGCGAAAGCGCCAGCTCGCGCGACCCGGTGACCGCGATCTTGCACGACTCGGCCCCCGGGCAGGAGACCGGATCGAGGAGCCGCCCGGCCTCCCCGGCGCCCAGTCCCATCGCCAGAAGCGCCGCGTGGACCGCCGGCAGCTCCTCGCTCCTGATCCAGCGGATCAGGATGTTCTGATCGACGGCGGCGCGGAGCTCTCCGTCCCCGAGCGTCTCGATCAGCTCGGCCAGGGCGTCGAACTGGCCGGCGGTGACGTCGCCGCGGGGGAGGGTGACGAAGGCCATCGAATACCCCCGCTGCCGCTGCGGCCGCGCGTTGGTCGCCGCCCAGGCACGGAAGGCGGGAGAGCCGGCGGCCGCGGCCCGCGCGTGCAGGTCGGCCGGGGCATCGGGGCGCTCGGGACGCCGCGCCGGTCCGGCATACGCCTCGATCTCCGGGTCGCGGACGGAGGGGATCTGCGCCAGCTCCTTGTCGATCTCCGCCTTGAAGGCTTCGAAGCCGAGCTTGCGGATGGCGTACTTCATCCGCGCCTGGTTGCGGTTCTTGCGATTGCCGGTTCGATCGAAGACCCGGACGATCGCCTCGCACACCGGGATCAGGCGATCGGGCGGCAGGAACTCGTGCAGCACCCAGGCGTTCTGCGGCGACACCGAGAGCCCGCCGCCGATCAGCACCTTGAAGCCGATCTCGGTCCGTCCCCCGGTTTCGCGGGTCCGGGCGATGAGACCGATGTCGTGGAACGCCCCCATGGCGCAGTCGGTCGGGCAACCCGACAGGGCGATCTTGAACTTCCGCGGCAGCGCCTGGCAGATCGGGTTGCGCAGGAAGAAGCGGGTCAGGGCCTCGCCGTACGGGGTGACGTCGAACGGCTCGGTGGGGCAGACCCCCGAGGTCGGGCAGGCGGTGATGTTGCGCACCGTGTTGCCGCACGCCTCGCGGGTGGTGAGTCCGGTGTCCGCCATGAGGCTCTGCGCGGCGGGCACGTCGGCCATCCTGACGAAGTGGAACTGGACGTTCTGGCGGGTGGTGACGTGACCGAAGCCGCGCGAGTGGCGCCGCGCGACCTCACCCAGCGCCCGGAGCTGCGATCCGTTCAGGACCCCCTGGGGGATCTTGACCCGGATCATCTGGACGTCGTCCTGCCGCTGACCGTAGATGCCGCGGTTCAGGCGGAAGGTCTTGAACGCCTCCGGGCTGATCTCCCCCCGCTCGTAGGCTTCGAGGGTCCGGACGAACTCCTCCAGGTCCTGCGTGGTGGCGAACCGGCGCTCCGGCGCGTCCGTCTTTACCGTCGTCTCAGCGGCCATGGCAACCTCCAGCGGCGCCGGGTTCCACGAGGCTTCGGCGGATGGCCGTCCGGGGCGTCAACCCCGGGTCGCCTGCGCCGTCTCCTCCGCGACGTGGAGCCCGCACTCCTTCTTGGCGAAATTGGCCCACCGGCCGGCCCGCGGATCCTCGCCCGGCTTGACCGCGCGCGTGCAGGGCCAGCAGCCGATGCTGGGATAGTTCCGGTCGTGGAGCACGTTGTACGGGACGTCGTTGGCCCGGATGTAGGCCCAGACGTCGTCCCACTTCCAGCGGGCGATCGGGTTGAGCTTGACCAGATTGAACATCCGGTCCCATTCCACCAGCCCGGCATTGGCGCGGGTTGGGGCCTGGTCGCGGCGGATGCCGGTGATCCAGGCCTGGAAGCCGC
>JBOGOE010000091.1:0-9654 GCA_050747445.1 Candidatus Polarisedimenticolia bacterium
CGGCTTCGACTCCGAGGCGGCCCGCGGCGGCGACTGGGGGTTCGTGCCGGCGGCGGGCCTGCCGGCCCCCCTGCGCCGGGCGCTCCACGAGGCGGCCGTGGGTGGTCTCGTCGGGCCCGTGAATGCGGACGGATTGTCCTGGCTGCTGCGGAAACGCGGCGAGGTGTACTACGGGATCAAGCCGGGGAAGGGGCCCGACGTACCGTACGAGGTCGTCCACCACCGCAATGCCCCGGAGGGAGACGCGCTGCGCCGCGCCATCCAGAGCGACCTGGTCGATTTCTTCGCCGAAAGCCGGCGCCAGGCCTACGTCAACGAAGCCGCGCGGCTGATGGGGATCCGCCAGGTGCGCGTGCCGATCGGACAGCTCCTGATCCACACCGACGCGCTCGACGACGGCGAGGTGGCCGTCCTCGGCCGGGTGGTCCAGGCGGCGCTGCGGGCGCATCGGGAGCTGTGGGGTCTGCGCGTCCCCCTGCGGCCGTTCCGCCAGCAGGTCCTGGTCTACGCGCTGGCGCGCAAGGCGGACCACGATCACCTGCACCGTCTCTGGAGCTCCGGGGGCGGTCCGCGGCCGGCGGTGGGGCCGCGGGGGCCCGGCGGCTCCTCCTGGACGCCGTCGGGGGAGTACATTCCGGCGTCGCGCATCCTGGCGATCCCGTGCGAGGAGACCGCGGGTCACCTGCCGGTTCCGACTCTGATCCACGAGGCGATCCACATGCTCGATTTCGAGCGGGTGTACGGTGCGGGCGTACGGCCCTCGCAATGGTTCGAGGAGGGCCTGGCGAGCTACTTCGGGGCGTCCCAGATCACCAGCGATCTGGCCATCGAGCCGGGCACGATCCGGCGGTCCGGGACGATCATCGCCGGGAGCGTGCGGCTGCAGTTCGATCCGCGCGCGCAGCTGCGCGAGTACCTGCGTGACGTGCGCGATCGGGGGCGTCTGGAGCTGGAGACGCTGATCAGCCCCGGCGGGGAGCTCTGGAGCGGGCCGCGGGCCCCTTCGGCCTACGCCGCCGCGTGGACCCTGGTCCACTACCTGCTGCACGGCGACAAGGGGCGGCATCGCCCGGCGTTTCTCGACTACATGGCCCTCGAGGCACGGGGTGAAGGGGGAGTCGAACCGTTCAGGAAACTGCTCGGCCGCGACCTCGGGCCGCTGCAGGAGGGATGGCAGGCGCACGAGGAGAGGATCTGACGGGGACCGGCGTCCTTCGGGACGGCGGCGGGAGGAGGCGACGATGTGGGGCGACCTGGACGACGACGATCGGCACCAGCCGGAGGAGGAGGCGCCCGGGTCCGGGGCGTCCCTGCCGGAAGACGGATACGCGTGGTCGTTCGAGGAGCAGGAGCGGCGGCTGCCGCGGGAGGAGGTCCGGCTGCACCTGGCGGTTCTCGACGACTACGAGGAGGAGGATCTCGATCGTCTCGATCTGTCGGGCGCGGGCGATTACCTCCTGTGGGCCGCGGTGCAGGCGCTCGAGGAGCTGGAACGGGACGACGAGGCCACGACGCTGCTGCGCCGGATCGTCGCATCCGGCGACCGGCATCCGGCGCTCGACTACCCGGCGCTGTCGCTCCGCCTCGCGGGCCGCCTCAAGGATCGGGGGGACTATCCCGGGGCGCGGGCGCTGCTGGAGCGGGTCGAGGCGGACGCCCCGTTGCGGCGCGAGGAGTGCGAGCGGCGCCGGGCCGAGATCCTGGTCCTCGAAGGAGAGCTGAAGCAGGGGCTGTGGCTGTTCGAGAAGGCCGTCAACCGCGTCCCGGACGATCCCTGGATTCCCCTCGACGCCGCGTGGGCGCTGCTGCAGCGCGGCGAGTACGAGGCCACGCTCGACTGGACGGCGCGCTCCGAGCGCATCCTGCGGCAGGTGGATGACGAGGAGGAAGCGCGCGAGGCGGGGGCGGAGATCGACCGGCTGAAGCACGAGGCGGAGGCGCGGCGACGCCGGCGGGTCCGGGGGGAAGAGGGCGCGGAGACCGGGCTCGCCGGACGGCGCGAGCGCATCCTCGCCGAGGTCGACGCGGAGGAGGCGCGGCTGGTCGGCCGGCCGCCGCGCGACGAAACCGAACGGCGGGAGGCGGCGTCCCGCATCGCCGATCTCCATGCCCGCGCCTCGCGCGCCTGGGACGACGCGGTGGAGTCGGGGGACGAGGAGTCGGTCGCGGCCTTCGACGACCTGCAGTGGGAGATCGTGGGGCTGGCCGAGCGCTTCGGCCTGCCGGCCCCCGAGGCGGCGCGCGAGTGAGGCGGCGCGCGCCGGCCGCACGCCGCCCCGCCCCACGGGTTCCGGGCCGCCGCGTCAGTTGCCGGCGCGCTCCAGCTCGGAGTCGATGATCTCCGAAAGCGAATCGATGCTGCGCGCGCCGACGACCGGAATGCCGTTGATGAAGAATGTCGGCGTGCCGCTCACCCCGGCCTTCATGCCGTCTTCGAAGTCCTTCTGCACCTCGGCGCGGTACTTCCCCGAGTCGAGGCAGGTCTTGAACTTCTCCTTGTCGACGCCGATCGACCCGGCCGTCTCCACCAGATCGGCCGCCGCCAGCTTCTGCTGGTTGGCGAACATCGCCTTGTGCATCTCCCAGAACTTCCCCTGCTCCTCGGCGCACTCGGCGCCCATGGCGGCGGTCTCGGCGTTCGGGTGGAACTTCAGCGGATAGTCGCGGTACACGACGCGGATCTTGCTCCCGTACTTCTTGATGACTTCGTCGATGGTGACCTCGGCGCGGCTGCAGTACGGGCACTGGTAGTCCGAGAACTCGACGATGGTCACCGGGGCGCCCGCCGGACCCCGCGACGCGTCGTCGTCGGCGGCCACCACCGCGCGCGGCGGCTCCAGCAGCACCCGCACGCCATGCTTCTGCCGCAGGCCCTTGAGGAAGGCGCGCTGCGATTCCATCATCTTCTGAGTGCGGAGGGTGGCGATGATCGCCGGTGCCGCCTGCTCCCTGGTCTGGGCCCCGAAGCGTGATTTGTTCTTCTCGTAGTGGTCGGCGACCTCGGCCTCCGGGGGGTCGGTCACCTTGTCGGTGACCTCCTGCTTCATGAGTGCGTCCCGCTCCAGCTTCCGGGCGGCGGCTTCCTTCTCCAGCAGCTGTTCGTTCAGCAGGCTCTCCAGGGCCTGGCGGCGGATCTCGTATTCCTGCTGCCGGACCTGGGTCAGGTTGGCCTGGGCGTCGACGTCCTGCAGGGTGATCGCCCGATCGCCGACGAAGGCGACGGGGGACGCCGGGGTCAGGGCCGAAGCCGTCTCCTTCGCCGCCGGCTTCTTGGTGGCGGTCTTGTCCTTGACCTTCGCGACGTCGCCGGCCGAGGCGGCGCAGGCGAAGGCCGCCAGGGCGCCGATCGCGGCGATCGCAAGAATGTTCCCGGTGCGTGGCATGCTGCCTCCTCAGTGGCCGGCCCGCCCGCAGCGCGGGCCCGGCCGGGGGTTCGGGTGTGTCGGATCCCGGGGATTCTAGCGCCGCCGCGTCCCGCGTACAAGCGACCCGCTCGGGAAACCCCCGGCGCGTCCCTCCGGCCCGGCCCCTATCCCTGCGGCCGGGGGGACGGCATCCGGCGCTCCAGCCCGGCGTCCAGGGCGGCGGTGATCCGGGCGCGGGTCTCGTCCAGGTGCGCCACGCTGATGGCGTCCAGGCGGGCTCCGGCCGGCAGGGGCCGGCCGCCGGTCCCCACCAGCGAGTCGATGCCGCGGCGCAGGGCGATGAGGTCCGCGCGCGCCAGGGTGCGGGCGTCCTCCGGGGTTCCGGGCTCCAGACCGACCGCCAGATCGATCAGGGTCTGCAAGTGCTTGCGCTGCAGGTTGCGCCGGAACGAGTTGACGGTGCGCCGCCCCGCCACCTCGTCCCATACCGCCCGGCGTACCGCCTGGAACATCTCGGCCATGGTGAACGCCTCGGCGCGGCTGGGGTAGCGGGTCTCCAGGTCGTGCAGGCGGGCGAGCGAGATCGGATGGTACATCCGGTCGATCGGCAGCGACTGGATGGTCAGGACGACGTTGTGGATGGGCGGGTCGTTCCTCTCGATGGTCCAGTAGACCCCCTCGATGTCCGGGTGCCGCTCGATGGCCAGCTTGTTGAGCAGGCTCGGGGGGAAGACGAACGCCTCCGGGCCGAAGATCTCCCGGGTGAGAAACGCCAGCGCCGCCCGCTGCTCGGGAGCCGGCACCGGGTTGTAGGGGACCCGGCCCTCCGGGTCGCCGATGTGATCGCGGTAATGCCGGATGCCGCCGATGAACTTGGGGACGTTGCCGGCCGCCGGGACCAGCTCGCCGATCCCCTGGGCGAACACCCGTCGCAGGGTCTGATAGCGCTTCCCCGGCTGCTGCAGCTCGGATTCGATCTTTCCGAACAGCTCCCTGGCGATGGCGGCGCGGGTGGTGTAGTAGGCCAGGATGTCGCCGCCGTTGTCGTACTTGTTGGTCGTGGGATCGATGCCGCGCGGCGAGAAGCTGAAATCGTCCTCGTCCGTGCCGTAGGCGAGCATCGGATCGCTGGAACGGGCGGCGATCTTCTCCAGCTCCGGTCTCTCGGCCTCGATGGAGCCGGCCGCGATCGGCGTGTAGGCGTACTCGATGGCCCACAGGTCATAGGGGCCGACGACCGTCTGCCAGTAGTCTCCCTGCGCCTGTCCCTCCGGGGCGAGATTCACCGGGATGTAATCCATGACCGACCCGGTCATCCCGTCCCTGCCGGTGAGGGCCTTGTCCTGGAGGCGGGCGAAGGGACGGATGCTGCTGGCGCGGAAGTTGTGACGCAGGCCGAGGGTGTGGCCGACCTCGTGCAGCGTGACGTGCAGGATAAAGTCGTTGATGTATCTATCCTGCGCCGCCTCATCGAGCCGCCCGCGGGCCTGGAGCAGGCTCCAGCCGAGCGCCGCCTGCTGCGACAGTCCCATCGCGTAGTCGCAGTACCCCATCGCCGCGGCGGTCATCCCGGGCCGGCGTCCCGCGCCCAGGACCGGCAGGGCGGCGGCCTCGCCCCCGGCGGCCAGCAGGGTCTCGAGGGGCAGCGGGCCGAGCATCGAGGTCCAGCCGGCGAGCCGCCGGAGGGGCGAGGAGGCGTCGACCCGTCCGCCCAGAAGCGCCGCCTGGGCCACCGGCGACACCAGCTCCTCGTATTCGTGCCGGATGTTGCGGATCATGTCGAGGCTGAAGCGGATGTCGGCGTCGAAGATCTGGCCGGTGTACGGGTTGATGCGCGAGGGTCCCTGGGCGAAGCCGGCGTTCGGCGCGACGATCCAGCGGATGGTGGAGTGGCGCACATCGGCGGCGTCCCAATCGGGGTCCTCCGGCTGCTCCTTCACCACGATGGCGTTCCGGAAGCCGATCCGCTCGAAGGCGGGATTCCATCCCAGGATGCCGTCGCGCACCGCCGGCCGGTACTGCGGCGGGATCGAGTTCTCCAGATGGAAGACGATCGGCTCCTTCGGCTCGGACACCGGGGCGGCCGGGTCCTTCTGCTCCAGGTGCCAGCGGGTCACGTAACGCCGCGTCGCCTCTTCCGGCCGATCGTCGGTGTAATCCTTCATCATCGCCAGAAAGTGGCCGACCCGGTCGTCCGCCAGACGCGGCCGGTAGCCGGTCTCCGGCAGGCGGGCGAGGGAGTAGTGGAACCGGATCAGCACGCTCCGGGGGTCGGCGGCGTAGGTCAGCGGACGCTTCACCTCCGGCGTGCGAAAGTGCAGGACGGTCTCGAAATCGACGTTCGACGGGTAACCCCGGGCGAAGGAGATGCTGCTGCCGTCCTTGTCCAGCCCCCAGGGGGTCTCGAGCACCCGCTTCAGGAGCAGACCCGCCCCCTCCAGGTCGTTGACCACGATGGCGCCGAGGTCGATCAGGATGCTCTTGCGATCCGGGTGGGGCAGGCTTTCGATCTTGCTCTGCCCGACGATGGCGTCGGGGGCCGCCACCCCCGAGGGCCGGCCCATCGAGGAGGAGGCGTCCGCGGTGAACAGCGCGTTCCGGTGGATCAACTGGACGTTCCGGCCGACCCGGTGGAAGGAGACGACGTACTCCGGGAGCATGTCGGCGGGATAGACGAAGAACTCGCCCAGACCGGAGACCAGGGTGGGGTTGAGGAGGAACGGCGCGTCGAACTGGGACGGCGCGATCTCCAGCAGGTACTTCCCTTCGTCCTCCTTGTAATAAACGTTGAACAGCCCCTGGATCTCCTTCGCTTCCTTGACCGCCTTCTCGAAGGGGGGCTCCTTCGGCTGGTCCTTGTCGTCCTTCTTCTCACCGTCGGATTTGGCCTTCCCTTCCTTGGCGGCGCCGGCGTCCTTCTTCCTGCGGGCGTCGATCCCTTCGGACGGTCCGGCCGGGCCCGCCGTCGGGGCGGCCGTCAGGGGGAGCGCCGCGCCCGTCAGCAGGGCGGCGGCGAGGATCAGGGAGACGATCAGGGGGGTGGGTCGCGACGCACGGATCATGGTCCGCTCCTCCGCGTTGGGGGCAGAAGGGTCTGGTGATAGGGGACTCGGCTCCATCTCACATCCCCGGGCAGCGATGTCCTGAAGGGGCGCGATTTTACTCCCAATCAGTACGGACCGGGGTACAATGGGGTTCCCCATTTCCGAACCGAGCCCCTCGAGGAGTCTCTGCGAGTGAAGTATCGCCAGCCCGGCTACCGGGACGACGAGTACAAGGACCAGAAGGACCGGCAGCGTCGCGACGACCGCGGTCCGCGCGGACCCCGCGGGCCCCGCGGGATGGAGCGGGAGGCGGCGGTCGTCACCCGCTGCCACCAGTGCGGCCACCAGGCCCCGGCGCCGGAGAGCCTCCCCACCAGCGCCCTCTGTCCGAAGTGCCGGGCGGCCATGCACTGCTGCCGCAACTGCGTCCATTTCGATCCCGGCGCCCGCTTCGAGTGCAAACAGCCGATCCCGAAGCGGCTCCTTTCCAAGACCGCCGCCAACATCTGCGACCTGTTCCGGCCGGAGACGGTCCTCGACGCCACCGGCCGGCGCATCGCCGCCCCCGCCGGCGCGTCTCCGGGAGCCCCGGCGGGGAAGCCGGTCAGCCCCGGCCGGGCGGCGTTCGAGGCGCTGTTCAAGAAGAAGTAAGCGGCGGGGGAGCGCCCGCCGCCCCCGGACCGCCGTGGTAGGATGAACCCTCCCGGTCGCCGTGGAGGGACGCGTGTCCGGTCTTCGTCTTCTGCGGTCCTTCATGTCCCTGCGCCGTCCCCTGGCGACGGCGGCCCTCGCCGCCTTCGCCGCCGGGGCCTCCGGTTGCGCCAGCCCCTCGAAAGTCACCCCCGTCGGGTCGTTCGGACCGGCCTTCGCCCTCGAGAAGGACGAGCAGCGGCTGTGGGAGCGGGCGCGGGAGGAGGAGCGGAAGCTGCGCGGCGAGGCGCCGTTGTACGGCGACCCGATCCTGGAGGACTACCTGAACCAGGTGGCGCAGCGGCTGGTGCCGCCGGAGGTCCGCGGCCAGTCGGTCCTGAAGCTCCGGGTCCACACCATCCGGGATCCCAGTCTGAATGCCTTCACCTACCCGAACGGATCGATCTACGTGCACACCGGTCTCCTGGCCCGCCTCGAGGACGAGGCGATGCTGGCCACCGTCCTGGCGCACGAGATCACCCATGCCACGCACCGCCACGCCCTGAAGCACGAGCGCAGCACGCGCAACAAGGCGATCGGATTCACCATCGCCTCGCTGGCGGCGAGCGTGCTGATCGCGGCGGAGGCCGGGGAGCGGGCGCAGGAAGGGAGCTGGAAGGACGCCTATATCATCAACCAGGTCGGCAACATCCTGGTCGGTCTGGGGCTCCAGCTCGGCTTCCTGGCGGCGGTGCACGGCTTCGGCCGCGACCTGGAACGGGAGGCGGACGACGTCGGTCTGGCCCGGATGGTGGCCGCCGGGTACGACCCGCGCCGGGCGCCCCGGGTGTTCGAGATCCTCAAGGACGATCACGGCGACCCGTCCAAGGCGGAGGTTTTCTTTTTCGGCAGCCATCCGGCGCTTCAAGAGAGGATCGCCAGCACCCGGGAGATCGTCGCGACGCGCTACGCGTCGGCGGCCGCCGAATCACGGGTCACCGACACCCGTGATTTCCGCATGCGGATGCGGGTGCTGGTGCGCGACGATGCGGCGCAGAACATCGACGCGGGACGGAACCACCTGGCGCAGACGGCGCTCGACCGGGTCCTCGAGCTGACGCCGAACGACCCGATCGCCCGTGTCCTGTACGGGAGATTGCACGAGAAGCGGGCCGCTGCGGCGCCGCCGGAGGAAGCGCGCGCTCTCAACCGGAGGGCGATGGCGGACTACGAGGAGGCCCTCCGGATCGATCCGCGCAACGCGGAGGCGCTGCGCGCCCGGGGGATCCTGCTCTACAAGACCGGCCGCAGGACCGAGGCGCTGTCGGCCTTCCGCGCCTTCCTCGAGGTGCGTCCGGACGGTCCGGAGTCGCAGCAGATCAAGGACTACATCCTGGAGCTCGAGGCGCCCTGACGCCGCGGCCGGCCCGGGGAGACGGGGGTCCGCGCCTCCTCAGCGTTTCGCGGCCAGGACGGCGAAGGTCTCGAAGACGATCTGCAGCGCCAGAAACAGCGTGATGCCGGAGGGATCGAGGGGGGGCGCCACCTCGACGAGGTCCATGCCGCGCACCGGCAGCTCCCGCACCAGGTCGCGGGCCAGATCGAGCAGTTGCCGGCTCGACAGACCGCCGGCCACCGGGTAGCCGGTCCCCGGCGCGCAGGAAGGGTCGGCGACGTCGATGTCGATGCTCAGGTAGACCGCGCCGACGCCGCGGAGCCGGTCGCGCGCCAGGGCCAACGCCGCCTCCACCCCCTGGCGGTCGATCGCCCGCGCCGGCATCCAGGCGATCCGCCGCTCGCGCAGGAACTCCAGCTCCGCTTCGTTGTAGGACCGGGTGCCGAGGAGCACCACGTGTTCCGGCTTCAGGCGGCTGCTGTCGAGCGCCCGGCGCAGCGGACAGGCGTGCGACAGCCTCGAACCCTCGTAGGCGTCGAAGGCGTCGGGGTGGGCGTCGAGCCACACCAGACCGAACCCCTCCGGGAACTTCGACCCGAAGCCGCGCACCAGTGGAATGGTGACCGCGTGGTCGCCGCCGATCGACAGGACGAAGGCGTCGCGGCCGACCATGGCCGCCTCCCGGAGGATCCCCGTCATCGCCGCCTCGACCCGGGAGAAGTAGGCGCCCCTCGACGCCTCGGTCAGACCGGTCTCCTCCGGCGCGGGGACGACGTCGCCGCGATCGCGCACCCGGAGCCCCCCCGCCCGGACCACCACCCCCTCCTCCGAGACCGCCTGGGAGGTGGCGGAGACCTCCCGCAGACGCCGCGGCGCCTCGGCGGCCCCCTTGCGGTAGCCGGCGCTCCCGTCCCAGGGGACACCCAGGATCACGACGTCGTGGGGAGGCGGCAGATCCGGCACCGCGAGATCGCCCCAGGGATGGCGTTCGATCATCGTCCAGGACCCTCGGAGGCCGCCAGCTTACCCGAAGCGGCGGCGGCCGTGCGACAATACCCCGCCACGCCGCGGGAGGAGAGGGACATGGAACAGAACGGCAGGCGCATGCGGTTCGCCGCGGCCGCCGTCTGCTTCGCGGCGCTCGCCGCGTGCAGGCGGGAGCCGGGCCCCGCCGCACCGCGGGACGGGACCGCGACCGGGGGGCCGGCCGCGGGGGACC
>JBOGOE010000092.1:0-9252 GCA_050747445.1 Candidatus Polarisedimenticolia bacterium
GCGGACCGGCGCCGCGGCCCGGCGGCGCGGCGGGCGGGCGAGACGGGTGAGCTCCCCGTCGCGGAGCAGCCGGTCGCTCCGCTTCGCCGCCGCCAGGATCCGCTCGACCACCGCCTCCGCCGGCTCCATGCCGTGCTGCTCGAGCCAGAAGACCACATTCGATCGGCCCGACATCGGTCCGACGCGGATCCGCTGCGCCAGACCGAACGCCGACGCCGGGACACCGGAGTAGACCCGGTCGGCCAGCCAGGCGTCGTTCCGGCGCAGCGCCTTGATCACCGCGGCGGCGTGCACGCCGGTGCCGGTCTCGAAGGCGTCGGCCCCCACGACCGGGTAGTTGGACGGGATCGGCACGCGGCATCCCCCGGAGACCAGCCGGCAGTAGTCCATCAACCCGGTGAGGTCGTTGTCGATCCACCCCAGGAGCTTCAGGTTGACCAGGATCAGATCCATCGGCGTGTTCCCGGTCCGCTCCCCGATGCCGAGGGCGCATCCGTGAACGCGGCCGGCGCCGGCGGCGATCGCCGCGAGGGTGTTCGCCAGACCGAGACCGCGGTCGCGATGCCCGTGCCAGTCGATGCCGACGTCCTCCCCGGTTTCGGCGACGACCGACGCCACGAACCGGACCGCGGCGGCGGCGCCGTGCGGCGTCGCGTGGCCGACGGTGTCGGTGACGCAGACGCGGCGCGCGCCGCAGCCGATCGCCGCGGCGTACAGCCGGCGCAGGGTCTCGGGACGGGCGCGCACGGTGTCCTCGGTCACGTACATGACGGCCAGCCCCTCCTTCACGGCGAAGGCGACGGCCTCCTCGGTGTGGCGCAGCAGCCGCTCGACGCTCCAGTCCTCGGCGTACTGGCGGATGGCCGACGAACCGATGAACAGACAGGCTTCGATCGGCAGACCCGTCCTCTGCGCCACCCGGGCGATCGGCTCGACATCGCGCGTCATGGTCCGGGCGGCGCAGTTGGGGCGGATCCGCAGCCGGGCGCGGACGATCTCCCGGCACAGCGCCTCGACGTCGGCGGCGGCGCGCTCCCCGGCCCCCGGCAGACCGACGTCCGCGGTGTCGATCCCCAGCCGGTCCATGGCGTGCAGGATCCGGATCTTGACCGCGATCGGAGGGTCGGTGACGCTCGGTCCCTGCAGCCCGTCGCGGAGCGTCTCGTCGTCGAGGAGGACCGGACCGGCGGGGCGGGGCGGCTCGCCGCTCAGGTTCCAGTCGTGGATCAGATCGCCGGGGGGTTCGGGAGCGCCGGGGGTGCGCGTCATGCGGCAGATTCTGTCCCCCGCCCTTCTCCCTGTCAACGGCGTGTTGCGCCTCCCCCGGCGGGGCACTAGGTTATAGGCCGCCAATAACGAGGAGGGGTCGATGAAACGGAATCCAGCCGGTCTCCTGCGTCGTCTGTGCGGTCCTTCGCTCGCCTGCGCGGTCCTCGCCGCGGCCACGTCGCCGGTCCTGGCCCTGGGGGACTGGGTCGGAGTCGAGCCCAACGTCTGGCGCCAGGGCCTGAATGCCGAGGGACAGGTTCACACCGGCTCGGGCGGGGGCACGGCGTTCGACTTCCAGGGCACGCTCGACCTCGAGGACGACGACACGGCGCGCGTCGGCCGCGTCTGGTTCCGTCTCGGGAAGAGCCGCCTGTTCCTCGACTACGCCGACACCTCGCGCTCCGGGGCCGCGACCCTCGGGAGCAATCTGGACTTCCACGGCGAGACCTTCCTGAGCGGCGAGACCGTGTCGACCGACCTCGACTTCACGCTGCTCCAGGGAACCTACCGCTACACCTTCGACTTCAAGGTGGTCGAGTTCGGCGTCGGCGCGGGGTTCCAGGTGGCGCAGATCGACATGATGCTGACCGACGGCACCGACAGCGCGCGGCTCGACGAGAGCATCCCCTACCCGACCCTGTCCGCCGCCCTGGCGATCAAGCCGTTCCCCGGCTTCCACATCCGCGCCGAGGCGACCGGTCTGTCGGTGGACGTCTCCGGCAACGACCTCGACGTGCTGGATGCGCGCGTCCAGATCGAGTACTACCTGGCGCACGTCGTCGGCTTCTACGCCGGCTACCGCTCCTACCGCTTCAACCTCGAGGCGGAGGACTTCGGACGCATCGACAGCACCGCGAAGGGCCCCTACGTCGGCTTCGGCCTGAAGTTCTGAGCCGCGCCTTGTCGCCTCCTCCCCGGCCGGTGTAGAGTCGGGGCTCCGAACCGCTCTCACCCCGACGCACCGGGATGGGGCGTCCTTCCTCCGACGCCCCGGCGTCCCCGGCCGTCCCGACCGACTCGAGGAGGTACGCCATGTCCAGGGAGCTCGAAGCCGTCCTCAAGGCCAACCAGAGCTACGCGGCGCAGTTCGGCGGGCGCGGCCGGCTGGCGATGCCGCCGGCCCGGCGGCTCGCGTTCCTGACCTGCATGGACGCGCGGCTCGACCCGGCGGGGTTCGCCGGTCTCGCCGAAGGGGACGCGCACGTCGTGCGCAACGCCGGCGGCCGTGCCAGCGACGACGCCGTGCGGTCGCTGGTCATTTCCTACAAGCTGCTCGGCACGCGCGAGTGGTGCGTCATCCATCACACCGACTGCGGCATGCAGACCTTCACGGACCCGGTGATGCGCGACCTCCTGGTGCGCAGCCTCAAGACCGCGAGCTTCGACGGCAAGGCCTGGAAGGACACCGGCGAGGGGGCCGGCTCGCACGAGGGGCAGTTCATCAACTGGCTCGCCTTCGACGATCTCGCGAAGAGCGTCACCGCCGACGTCCTGCGGCTCCGGCGCCACCCGCTGGTGCCGGGGGAGATCCCGATCTACGGGTTCATCTACGACGTCCGCACCGGCCGCCTGCAGGAGGTGCCCGACGCGATGGCCGCCGGGAGGGCGCGCCCGTGAGGCGCACCGTCAGGGACCTCCTCCGTTCGCCCCGGCGCCCCGCTCCCGCGCCGGCGCGGTTTCCGGCCGGGCTCCTCGCCCTCGCCGCCCTCGCCCTGGTGTCCCTCGCCTGCGGCGGTCCGGGGTCGGACGGGACCCCGGACGCTGGTGAACCGGTCTGCGCCGGGATCGAGGCCCTCCCGCCCCACGCGCGCGAACAGGTCGCCGCGCTGGCGCGGCTCCTGGCGATCCAGCCCGCGATGGCGATCGACTTCACCCACGCCAGCGGCGAGACCTGTCTCAACACCGGCACGCAGGTGATGGCCCATTTCACCACCCGTCCGGAGGAGTCGAAGGAAGACATCGTCTACTTCGTCGATGTCGCGCCGCTGGTCGACAAGGGATTGCGGATCGAGGAGTTCCCGGTCCTCGATCCCGCCCTCGGAGGGATGGCGCCGAACACCTGGTACCGCTACGAGGGCAAGGGTGTCGAGCCGCATCACGGCAGGGAGATGGCCGACCGCCGCTGGCTGATGCTCGCGGTCGACGTGCGCTGAGGGACCCGGCGCGGGCGGTTGACACCGGGCCGGCCGGGCACTACGTTCAGCGCCGATGCGCCGCCGCCTGCTGGTCGCCGCACTGCTCCTGCCCGCCGCCACCCCCGTCCTGGCCGGCGGGCTTCAGGAAGCCCTGGGGGCGCGGCTCAAGGGGGCGTTCGCGGTCACCTCGGTCGAGGTCTATTCCGACTGCGCCGGCACCTATACCGACAACCGGGTCAACGGCCGGCTGGTCAGCGGCCGGGGGCGGCTGCGGTTCAAATCGGGCGAGCTGACCCGCGTCGACAAGGTCGACCTCAAGCGCACCCGCCTGGACGTCAGCCTGAGCCTGTCCGAGCCGGTGCTGATGCCGCGCCGGGACGGCCCCTTCACCCTGTATGACGAAGCCTGGTGCCGCCTGGAGCTGGAGGTCGAGCTGCCGCGGAATCTCGTGAGCCGGGAGGACGTCGCCGGCATCGAGGCGCTGCTGGCACCGATCCTCGGACGTTTCGAAGCCGAGGAGGACGCCCGCCGCGCGACGGGTTACAACGGCCGCGAGCGCGAGTCGTATCCGGCGGATTACCAGATGACGCTGGCCCGGCACGCCGCCTGGAAGGCGGAGCAGGTGAACGCCGGCGTCCAGGCCCGCCTGGACGAGGCGACCCGCGAGGCCGGCCGGATCAACGCCAGCCTGGCGGGCGACGCCGAGTACCTGCAGGGGTTCGGCCGCGGCATCGAGGTGGCCCGCGCGGTCCGGCTGAACGGCTGCGGCGACCTGGTGTCGGTCAAGCTCGAGGCCCCCTCCCGCCCCGCCACCGCCTACGCCGGCTCCGCGACGCCGCCGAAGTTCACCCGCGCGGATCGCGGTCACGACGACGGCTACCGTCTCGTCCTGACCCTGCGGCTCCTCGAAGGGCTGCCCGCCTGCTTCGTCCCGGTCCCCGGAATCCCCGCCCGCTGAACCGCTACTTGACCAGCCGCCTCCGCATCAGATGGATGCCGAGGAGGTTGAGCGGCACCGCCAGGACCGCCAGATAGAGGAGGTCCCAGAGGAGCGCCGCGGGCAGGCGGCCGAGCGCCGCCTCGCGCATGACGTTCGCCACGTGGGTCAGCGGCACGATCCCGGCGAGCAGGCGAGCCCACTCCGGCAGGACGTCGAGTGGGAAGAAGGTCCCCGAGAACAGGAACATCGGCATCACGAACAGGAAGGTCGGAAAGTTGAAGGCGTCGATCGACGGCACCATCCCGGTGAAGCAGAGCCCCATCCCGGCGAACACCAGACCCGACAGGAGCGAGAACGGCACGAGGATCAGGGCGTGCGGGTAGTGCAGGAGGCCGAAGAAGGAAATCGCCACCATCATCACGGTGCAGCCGATCATCCCCTTGGTCGCCCCCCACAGGAGCTCCCCCGCCATGATGTCCGGCACCGACAGGGGGGTGGCCAGGATGGCGTCGAAGGTCTTCTGATAGTTCATCCGGACGAAGGTGTTGTAGGTCGTCTCGAAGAAGGCCTGGAACATCACCTGGGTGGCGAGCAGTCCCGGGGCGATGAACGCCGTGTAGCGGATCATCTCCCCGCGATACGGCACTTCGTTCACCAGCGCCCCGATGCCCGCGCCGAACGCCAGCAGGTACAGGATCGGCTCGAGGAGCGGCGGGAACAGGTTGGTCTTCCAGGTGACGAAGTAGACATCCCGGTTGCGCTGCCAGACGCGCAGCGACCTCAGGCTGATGCCGCCGACCAGACCGGTCATTCGCGCAGCTCCCTCCCGGTCAGCTTGAGGAACAGGTCCTCGAGACCGGCCGCCCGGACCGTGCAGCGCTCCGAGGGAAAGCGTCCGGCGATCGCCGCCAGCACCGCCTCGCCGGCGTCGGTGTAGATGAACAGCCGGTGGGCGTCGGCCTCGACGTTCCAGCCGCTCGTCCGCGCATGCTCCTTCAGGGCGGGCGGGTAGCCCCAGACCTCCACGACCTCGCGGCCGACCCGGGTGCGGACCAGATCGGCCGGCGGCCCCTCGATCAGGATCCTCCCCCGGTCCATGATTACCAGCCGATCGCACAGGGTCTGCGCCTCGTCCATGTAGTGGGTGGTCAGGAGGATGGTCCGCCCCTGGCGCTTCAGGTCGCGCACCCGATCCCACACCTGATGGCGCGACTGCGGATCGAGCCCGGTCGTCGGCTCGTCGAGGATCAGGAGCTCGGGCCGGTTGATCAGCGCCCGCGCGATCACCAGACGCCGCTTGAGACCCCCCGACAGCTCGCGGATGCGGGCGTCCCGTTTCTCCCACAACCCCATGAAGTGGAGGAGCTCCCCGGCCCGGCGCTCCCCTTCCGGCGCCGGGATCCCGAAGTAGCGGGCGAAGACCGTGAGGTTCCTGCGGACCGAGAAGTCGGGGTCGAGGTTGTCGTCCTGCTGGCAGACCCCCACCCGCCCCTTGATGTCGCGCGGCCGCTGGCGCACGTCGAGACCGAACACCAGCAGGCGCCCGCCGCTCACCGGCGCGGCGCAATGGATCATCCTGACGGTCGAGGTCTTGCCGGCGCCGTTCGGCCCGAGAAAGCCGAAGCACTCCCCCGCCCGGATCGCGAAGTCGATCCCGTCGACGGCGACGAACGTTCCGTAGCGTTTGACGAGACCCTGCGCTTCGATGACCACCGGCACCCGCGCCCCCTCCGGAAACCGGGAAGGTTACGCGAACGCCGCCGGTCCTTCAAGCGGCGGGTCCGGTCACCAGATCACGACGCGGCGTGCGGCGCGCGCCCCGTCCCGCGGCCGGGCGCGCGGGGCGCGCACCTCCTCGATCACGATGTCGGTTTCCTCGATCGCCGGTTCCTCGTGGATCCCCCCGCCGCCCTCCTCATCGGCCGGTCCGAACTCTTCCCCCACCCGGTGCAGCTCCTCGAGGGCCCCGCGGATCGCCGCCTCGATCGCCGCCTGGTCCGGGAGATCGGCGATCTCCGCCCGCGCCGCCTCCAGCTCCGCCAGCGCCTCATCCACGGCCTCCTCGATGGCCGTCGACTCCCCCTCGTCGAGCCGTTCGAGTCTTCTTTCGAACCTGCGCTGGCGCCCGGGCGGGGGAGTCCCCTCCGCGTCGTCACTCCCGCCGTGCCGGAACAACCGGTATTCCTCGTCCCGCCGCTCGGCCTTGGGGAGCCTGACCTGGAGTTTCTGCTCGCGCCGGTCGCGCACCACCGTCAGGCTCGCGTCCTTGCCGCTCCGGTCGCGGAGGGCGCTCCTGAGATCGGACGCGTCGGCGATGGTCGCATCGTCCACCCGGACGATGACGTCCCCCGCCTTGAGGCCGGCGGCGTCCCCCGGTCCCCCTTTCTTGACCGAGCGGACCAGCACCCCCTCCCCGTCCTTCACCCCGAAGTAGCCGGCGAGCTGGTCGGTCAGGCTCTCGACCGAGGCCCCCAGCCGCACGGTGAGGGGCCGCCCGGCGAACTCCGGAAGCAGCGGCACGTCGATGTCGGGTATCTCGATCGGCGGGATGTCGATCCGGTGCCCCCGCATCAGGTGGCGCCCGCCACGCGGGGAGCGACCCGCCTCCACCTTGACCTTGAAGGACCGCTCCGCGCCGCCGCGGGACACCCGGAGGGTCACCGTCCGGCCGGCCGGCGTCTCGCGCACCATGCGGACCAGCTGCGCGGCGCTTTCGATCCGCTCCCCCTGGTATTCGAGGATGACGTCCTCCGCCTGGATCCCCGCGGTCTCCGCCGGGCTGCCGGCAACGACCGAACGGACCTCCACGCCCCGCTCCTCGGGCAGCTTCAGGGCGCGCGCCCGCTCTTCGTCGATGTCCTCGATCCGCACCCCGAGCCGCGATCCCCCGGCGTGGAAGATCAGGACGTCGTGCTCCGGGTCGGGCGGCGCCGGAGAGTCCGGAGGCGCCGCGGGGGCGGGACGCCCCGGATTCGCCGGGCGGGGGGTCTCGCCCGCGAACACCACCACCGCCAGCACCACGACCCCGGCGGTCATCAGCATCGCCTTCCCCAGCATCCTCATGGTCCTACCCTCCTCGTATCTAGCGCGCCGCTCCATCCGGCAGCGTCCTGACGATCACGATCCGTCCGTCGAGGGTGCGGACCCTCACGACGGACCCCCCTCCGGCGATCTCCCCCTCGGCCGTCTCCACCGGGCGCCCGGCGTCCTCGGCCTCGCGGAAGAACCGCAGGGGAAAGTCGCTCACGATGCGGCGGCCGGTGGAGTTCTCAGCCACGGCCCGCAACGTGAGGGGCAGGATCCCGGGGAGCGCCACCGTGACGTCCCCGCTCCAGGTCTGCAGGTCCGAATCGAGCAGCAGCCGCGCCGCCGGCAGGAACTCGGCGCGGATGTCGCCGGACGAGGTGACGGCGCGGATCGGTCCGCCGATCGATCGCAGGACGATCGGCCCGGCGGCGGTCTCGCAGCGCACGCCGCCGGTGGCGCCGTGGACGCGGATTCCCCCGCCGCCCGAGGCCGCGGTCACCTGCCCCGCGACCGGTCCGAGGAGGATGTCCCCCCCGCCGGTCTGGACGAACACGTCGCCGCCCGCCGCCCCGACGCTGACGCTGCCCCCGCCGCTCTCGGCGCGCACCGGCCCCGCCGATCGCCCGATCGACACGTCGCCGCCGGAGGTCTGCACCACGACCTCCCCGCCGGCCTCCCCCAGCCGTATCCGCCCGCCGCCGGTCGTGAGACGGGCGTCGGCAAGCGCCGCGCCGATCTCGATGTTTCCCCCGCGGGTCTCGGCGCGGATCGGTCCGGCGGCCCGATCGGCCGCGATCCGCCCGCCGCGGGACGACAGCGTCAGGCGGCCCGGCACCCCCCGGATCTCGATGTCGCCCGCCCCGGTGACCACCTCGAGCGACCGGGTCGCGGCCGGCAGGACGAGGAAGAACTCCGCCGACAGACCGCGCCCCGGCGCGCCCGCCCGCTCGGCTTCCCCCTTGAACACCAGCAGGTCGCCGTTGCGGGTGGCGCTCAGCGCCAGTTCGTCGAGCAGGCGCTGCGCCCCCGCCTCGTCCTCCACCGTCGCGCGGACCCGGATGCGGTAGCGGACCTCCGGCGACGCGCCGCGCTCCGCGACGACCGAACCGATCCCGGTCTCGACGCGGACGTCGCGCACCCCGCCCGGAACGCTGCCGGTGATCGTGCGCACCAGCGCCCGCCCCTCACGCGCGGTCCGGCTCTCCTGGGCCGCGGCGGGCGGCACGTCGAGGAGGGCCGCCGCCCCCGCCGCGGTCAGGACCGCCATGGCGCTCCGGAACATGGGCCGGTTCATCGCGTCTCCGCCGCGGGAATCGCGCCACCGGCGAAAGCGGCCGACCGGAACCGGACATAGTCGTTCGGGTCCTCGCGTGCCAGCCGCTCGAAGACGGTCCGCGTCTCCGGACCCCGGGCCGTCTCCAGGACGTCGAGGGCTCGCACCCTCACCCCGGGATTGTCGTCCCCCAGGAGCGCCTGCAGGATCGCCCCCCGGACACCGGGGTCGCCGGCGGCGCTCCCGGCCAGGGCGTCGATCGCCCGGAGCCGGGCGCCGGCGTTCGGATCGCGCAGCGCGGCCTCCTGGAACGCCGTTCGGACCTCGGCGTCCCCGATCCGGCCCCGGAGCGCTTCCATCGCCCGCAGGCGGAGGCCGTCGTTCGGATGCTCGCGCACCGTCCGCACCAGCAGCCGCCTCATCCCGGGATCGGCCGCGCTCCCCTCGAGCGTCGCGCGCCGCACCGTGTCGTAGCGCAGCCGCACCCGGCCGGTCTCCGGATCGGCATCGAGATCGCTGACGCTGGCGACCGGGGCCTCCCCGGACGCGGCGCCGCCGGGATCGTCGGAGGGGGCTCCTCCGGCGCCGGGAAGCGCCCGGCCCAGGAG
>JBOGOE010000093.1:0-14483 GCA_050747445.1 Candidatus Polarisedimenticolia bacterium
CCGCCGGAGACCGCCCCCAACCTGCTCCAGCTGATCGCCCGCGCCGATCTGGTGGCGCGCGTGCGGGTCGTCGAGGGGGCCCTGAAGCACGCCATCGTCGAGGTCCTGGAGGCGGTCAAGGGGACGCCACCGGCCCCGCGCCTGCGGATCGCCTTCCGTGACTGGAATTTCGATCGACCCGCCGGCATCGACCCGATCGTCTTTGCCGACGGCGAGGAGTCGATTCTCCTCCTGAAACCGGCTTCGGCGCGGCGGAAGGGAAAGGACGGCGATCTGTTCGACCTTCTCGAGGGACCCCGTGGCCGGCTCCCGATCCCCCCGGAGGGGGCGGCCCCGGTGGTCGATGCGGCACGCGATCTCACGGCGGTCGCCATCGCCGATCCATCGACCCAGCGCCGCCTCCTTTCCGAGCGGCTGCGAAGCGTCAATCCGTTCCTGCTTCTTGCCGTGCTGGCGGAGCTCGATCGGCTCGGAGGGGCCGCGCCCGACGATCTGCCCGCCCTCCTCGCGCTGGTCCGCTCGCCCCGATCCCCCGTGCGGGCCGGCGCCCTGGTCTTGCTGGGGCGGCTGTTCCGGACCGGCGCGTCCGGTGTCGAAGTGCGGGCGGGAGCCTCCTCCGGTGATCCCTTCCCGGATCAGCTTCGCGCCGCGCTCGCCGCCGTCATCGAGAGCGCCCGGAACGATCCGGAGGTTCCGGTCAGAGTCGCGGCGGTCGCCGCGATGGGGAAGTGGCCCACCGGCTCCGATACGACCCAGGAGCTTCGCGCGATCGCTGGAGCCGATCCCGATCAGGCTGTGCGCTATGAGGCGGAAAGGATACTATTCAAAATGAAATATGGCGATTCCATGAAGTAATGGACGAGCAGTCTGATGCGCTTTCTTCGGCCGGCCCCACCGGCTCCATCAGGTGGACGTCTTCAGGAGGAGATAGACTCCGGCCCCCGAGAAGAGGATGTTCGGGGCCCAGGCGGCCAGAAAGGGGGGAATCACTCCGATCCCACCGAGGGCGTTGGTGGTCGAGAAGGTCAGAAGAAAAAGCCCCACGAGGCTCACGGCGAGACCCAATCCATAGAGGGACCCCCGCTTTCCCATCCGGAAGCAGAACGGCAGACCGAGAAGGACCATGGTGAACGAGACCATGGGGAGCGCCGTCTTGTCGTAGAGATCGACCTGGAGCTCCTGGACGTCGTAGCCGCGCTGGCGCAGGTCGATGATGAACCGCCGCATCTCGGTGAAGTTCATCTGCTCCGGTGTCTTCCACTCCCGGGTGAAATACGAGGCCGGCTCCGGAAAGCTGAAGCTCTTCTCGGCAAACGTCTCGAACCCCTCGCCTCCTTCGGCGAATTGCCGGACCCATCCGTCGCGCAGCACCCACTGCGGTCCAACCTGAGCGGCGGTCCTCGCGTAGATCCGCTCCCTGATGGCGTAACTCTCGGGGTCGAGGAGGTACGCCGAGAACCCCTGGAACGTGCCACCGCTTCCCTGCAGGACCGGCAGGGGAGAGGGCAGGAAATTCTGGTAGTTGTACAACCGCCCTCCCTCGCCGAAGACCCAGCGTTTGTCAATCGACCGATAGGAGCGGGGGCTCTTGCCCCGGATGACGTCCTTAAGCTGCGTGGCCCGCCGGTTGGAGTGCGGCGTGATGTAGTCCTGGTTCACGTAGGCCAGGGCGCTGACCGCCATGGTGGCGATGACCACGGGTGCGGCCATGCGATAGATGCTGGTGCCGCTCGCCTTCAACGCGGTGACCTCGTTGAACCGTGACATGACTCCGAAGGTCAGCAAGGTCGCCACCAGGCAGGACATCGGCAGGGTCTGCGACAGGATCCATGGGGTCCGGTACTTGAAATAGGCCAGCGCCATCCCGAGGGGGAGATCCCTCTCGACCAGGTCGTCGAGAAGGTTCACGAACTCGTAGACCGCGAACAGGAAAAACAGGCTGACCAGCGCGCCCGCCAGCACGGTCACAAACCTGCCGAGGATGTACCGGTCGACCGTCGTCCGGAAGACAAGGAACATGGTCAGAACCGTAAGGCCGACCAGCAATAGCGGCGCATAGGTGAGCGACAGGAGCACCGCCAGGACCGCGAGGCACCCGATCCACCAGGAGCGGGCCCGGCGTCCCCGATCGCGCTCGGCGCCCGCCCCGGCCTCGTCATCGGCCTCCGGTACCGGGCGCTCCGCGACCCGGAGCGACACCGTCCCGATAGCCGGCCTGCCACGCCGGCGGCGCTCGAGCACCCTCCCGAGCGAGACACGCGCCGCGCCGAGGACCTGCCGGGCGCGGGAGGCCAGCCACTCCAGTAGATTCGCCAGGGCGGCCGACACCCGCACCCAGCTCCCGAGCTGCTCGGACCGTTCCCTCAGGGTGAACAGGACGACCCCGAGGAGCCCGAGGAGCCCGTTCCCCAGCCACAGACCGACGTAGGGGGAGAGCTTTCCCTGACGGACGAGGTTGCCACCGGTCGACAGGAGGATCCAATAGAGGATGGCGATGCCGATGCTGAGGCTGAAGCCGGAGGCCCTTCCGCCCCGGCGGTTCATGATCCCGAGCGGCAGACCCAGGAGCGCGAACACCAGGCAGGCGACCGGCAGGGCGAACCGCTCGTGCATGATCGCCAGGATGTGACCGATCATCTTCTGCCTGGTTTCGAAGTGGCTGATCGCTCCGAACTTCTGGATCGACGCCGCCAGCTCCTTGAGATTCTGCTGCCCGAAATTCTTCGCCAGCGGCCGGTTCAGGAGACTGCTCCGGATCCGGAAGCTCTCCTCGGGACCGCGGCGGATCATCTGGCGTTCGAACCGGCTGACCTGGTACGACTCGGCGTCCGCGGGCGTGGTGCTGTGGGCCGTCCCGTCCTCCAGGTAGAAGCGCGCGACTCCATCCGCCCGGTCGTACTCGATTTGCGCCCGGTGGGACAGGGTCACCAGCTCCCGGCCGCTTTCCTCGCTCTGATAGATGAAGACCCGCTCCAGGAAATCGCCCCCCTGATGCACCTCGTCGGCGTAGAGAAGCATCCCGGGGATCTCCTCGAAGAACACCCTCGGCTTGATCTCGCGCCGGACGTCGGCGGAGTACATCATCTCGTTGGTGACCTCCTGGCGCCGGTAATTGGCGCGGGGCTCCAGGTCGAGCATCAGGAAGCTGCACACGGCCCATCCAATCGCCCCGAGGGTCATGACCGGAGCCAGGAGCCTCCAGTAGCTGACGCCGCTGGCCCGGAGGGCGATCACCTCGCTGTCGGTCGAGAGGCGGCCGATCCCGACCAGGACCCCGAGGAGGATCGACATCGGGATGGTCATGACGAAGACACGCGGCAGGTAATAGAAGAGGAGCTGCAGGACGGAGCCGGCCGGCAGATCCTTCTTGATCGCGAGCTCGGCCAGCTCGAACAGCGCGTTCATCAGGAACACGAGGACATAGACCGCCAGACCGAGGATCGTCGGCGACAGGATTTCGCGGAAGGTGTAGCGCCAGAGGATGCCGGGCCGCAGGAAACTCACGCCGCGATGTTAGGGCGACCCACCCGATCCGTCAACAGAAACCGCGGCGCCATTCCGGCGTCCGGCTCACCCGACCGCCGCCCCGGATACAACGTCCGATAAGATATGTTATGTCAACCTGAGGAACCGAACCGGCCTCACCAGATTCACCAAAGATCGCCCCATCATCAGCGCCCACTCGTCAGCACGATTAGGCGAACTCGACGAACGCCGAAATTCCCCAGGTAGCCAAGCCAGGGCCAAATCTCCGACCGTACGTTCAATGTCGGCGCGCCGACAATTGCGATGGTTGGAGTCGGCGCCACATCACCCCGACCCACAAGGGGCGCATGACGCCGTTCGAGCTGCCTGTCCTTATGAACTTAGGAGCTTTTCGATCAGCTCTCTGAGGGTGGAAACGATCTCGCCCTTCGAAACCTCGGAACGCTTGAATTTCAGGTTGAGGGTGAACTTGTTGTCGGGCGGTCTGAAGTGAAACACGAATCCGCGGGGCCGGCCCGGACCCTTTTTTTCGTCGTCCTTGATTTTCCGGACTTCGTCCCGTGTCAGGCCAGAGACCTTGATCTCCTCGATGATCCGCTCCATCGCTTCACGGCTCGTCTGCCTGGCGATCTGGAGCAGCGTCGAGCGTGCCGTAATCCCCGCTTCGCGACAACGCTCGCGCAGGTCCGCGGGAATGTGATTGAGGGTCAGGGTCTCGGTGATCGAGCTGCGGGACTTGCCGAGCTTCTTGGCGACCTCTTCGTGAGTGTAGAGGAACTTCTCGCACAGCTTGTGGAGTCCGTCGGCCTCTTCGAACGGATTGAGATCCCGCCGCTGCAGGTTCTCGATCAGGGAAATCTCCAGCACTCCCCTGTCGTCAACATCGATCTCCACGCACGGGATCTGCGACAACCCCGCTTCCACCGAGGCGCGGAACCGTCTCTCTCCAGCGATGATCTGATACTTCCCCGAGGAGGGCCGGACCAGGATTGGCTCGAGGACTCCCTTTTCCTTTATCGATGAGACCAGGTCGTCCAGATCTCCGAAGGAGCGGCGCGGCTGGTCCGGGTTTGGAACCAGAAGGTCGAGCGGGATCATCTTGCCGACGGACGAGTTGGGCGGAGCGGAGAGGTTGTCGACAAAGTGATAGTCATGCCTCATCCGACGCTGCACCGGAAGGCCTCGTTGTTTAGACACGTCCGATCACCTCTTCCGAGAGCTTGTAGTATTCGAGCGCGCCGCTGCTGTGGGGCGCGAAGCTGAAGATCGATTCCTTGTAGGCCGGGCTCTCCTCGAGCCGGACGCTGCGCGAAATGATGGTCCGGAATACCTTGGGCCCGAAGACCTCCTTGATATGGTTCCGAATGTCGCGGCCCAGGATGGTCCGCTTGTCATGGATGGTGATCACCACCCCGAGAAACTCGAGACCAGGGTTGGGGCGAGCCTTGATTTTCTCGACCGTTTCCAGGAGGTCATCGGTCCCTTCGAGCGCGAAGTAGGAGGACTGAATCGGGACAAGCAGATGGGTGGAGGCGACCAGGGCGTTCACCGTCAGGAGGCCGAGGGTCGGGGGCGTGTCCATGACGATGTACTGGTAATCCTTCACCAGCGGCTTGAGCCGGTCCTTGAGACGGAAATGGCTGTCGATGTCCCCCAGGAGCTTGCTCTCGAATTTGGCGAGGCTGATGCGCGCCGGGATGACGTCAAGGTGCTTCAGATTCGTCTTGTGGACGGCGTCCTTCAGGCTGCGGTGGTCCTCGACCAGTGTTTCGTAGACCGAGAGGGTCACCTGCTCCGGGTCGAGGTACGACAGCGTCGCGTTCCCCTGGGGGTCGAGATCGAGCAGAAGAGTCGAGTGCCCCTTGTGCGCCAAGGCAGCCGACAGGTTGATGGCCGTCGTGGTCTTGCCGACGCCGCCCTTCTGATTGGCGATGGCGAGGATCACTCCGGGTGCTCTCCCGCGCCCATCCGAATCGGGCCGCGCCACGCCGTCACTGCTTCAAAGATAAGTTGTTTGTAATGAACGACTTGTGACGGCAGCCAGGTCGCATTCAGGACGCCACGTGGGCGTCCCCTACATCTCGTACTTCCCCATCTCGTCCGGGTCGAGATTCTCCAGCCATTTTCTGATCCGCTCGGACTCGCCCGCGTCCTTGGTCAGGTCGGTGTTCTTCGCCTTTTCGATGACCTCGCTGTTGACGAAGATCGGCGAACCGGTGCGGAGCGCGAGGGCGATCGCGTCGCTCGGCCGCGAGTCGATCGGCACCAGCTTCCCCTCGTGGTTCAGGAAGATGATCGCGTAGAAGGTGTTGTCCTTCAGGTCGGTGATGACGATCTTCTCGACGGTCGCGCGCATCTGGCCGATCATGCTTTTCAGGAGATCGTGCGTCATCGGACGCGGCGTCACGATCTTTTCGATCTGCAGCGCGATGGCGTTGGCCTCGAAGATCCCCACCCAGATTGGCAGGACGGCGGCGCTCGAGGGATCGCGCAGAATGATGATCGGCATGTTGGTGATCGGGTCGATCATCAACCCTTTGATTTTCATCTCGAGTTCCATCGGACGTCCGTCCCCCGCGCGGGGTTCCTTATACCCCGCACCCTCCGGCGAGTCAAGCCGCGCCGCGCTCCGGAACCGGCTCCCCGCTCAGCGAATGGGCGTGCGCGCGCGTGATCCGCACGGTCACCGTGACGCCGGGCCGGAGCCCGTCCGCCGGCACGTGGACGATGCGGTTGCAGGTGGTCCGTCCCTTCATCTGGTCCTGGTGCGAGCGCGCCGGGCCGTCGATCAGCACCTCGAACCGGCGTCCCAGGAGCGCCGCGTTGCGTCCGGACTGGATCGCCTCCTGGGCCGCCAGGAGGGTCCGGAGCCGCTCCTGCCGCACCGGGTCCGGAACGGCCTCCGGGTCGGAGGCCGCCACCGTCCCCGGTCGGGGGGAGAAGGTGAAGGCGTAGATCTGGTCGAACTCCACCTCGCGCAGCAGCGCCAGGGTCGCCGCGAAGTCCGCCTCGGTCTCCCCCGGGAACCCGACGATGAAATCGGTGCTGAAGGCGATGTCGGCGACGCGCGCCCGCAGGGCGGCGATCTTCGCCACGTACTTCGCGCGCGTGTAGCCGCGCTGCATCCGCTCCAGGATCCGGTCGGAGCCCGACTGCGCCGGGAGATGGAGGTGATTGCAGACCGCGGGGGCGTCGCGCATCGCATCCATGATGCCCTCCTTGAGATGTCCCGGATGGGAGGTGGTGAAGCGCAGGCGGCGCACCCCGGGGACGCGATCGACCATCCTGAGGAGGGATCCGAAATCGTGCCCGTCCCCGTGCCACGCGTTGACGTTCTGCCCGAGGAGCTCGATCTCGCCGTATCCCTGCGCCGTCAGGGCCGCCACCTCGGCGAGGATCGCTTCCGCGGAGCGGTAGACCTCGGCGCCGCGGGTGAACGGTACGATGCAGTAGGTGCAGGTCTTGTTGCACCCCTCCATGACGGTGACGTAGGCCCGGGGGCCCGCCGCGCGCGCCGCCGTGGCCGCCGGAGAGACGATCGGATCGTCCTCCCGTGCCAGGCTGATCGAACGTCCCTCGAGCCGGGCGCGCTCCAGAATCTCCGGCAGCTGCGCGATGGTCCGCGGTCCCATGACGAGGTCCACCCAGGGGGCGCGCCGGAAGATCGCCTCCCCCTCCTGCTGGGCCACGCAACCGACGACGCCGAGCACCAGCTCCGGGTTGGCGCGCTTCAGCGCGCGCAGATGACCCAGACGCGCGAACACCTTCTGCTCGGCCTTGTCCCGGACGCTGCACGTGTTCAGGAGGATCAGGTCGGCCTCCCCCGCCTCGGTGGTCGGCGCGTAGCCCAGACCGCCCAGGATCCCGGCGAACTTCTCCGAATCGTGGACGTTCATCTGGCAGCCCCAGGTTTCGATGAGGAAGCGCTTCATCGCCGTCCCCGGCGCGGAGTCCGCCGGGCGTTCCCGGAGCGCGCGCCCGGGACGGGCAGACCGTCGATCAGCGGACGCAGCCGCCGCCAGGTCGCGGGGAGCGATTCGGGGATCACCCTCGTCCCGTGCACCACCGACATGAAGTTGGTGTCGCCGTCCCAGCGCGGCACCAGGTGCAGGTGGAAGTGCCCCTCGATGCCGGCGCCGGCGCTGCGGCCCAGATTCATCCCCAGGTTGATGCCGCTCGGCCGGTACACCTTGCGCAGCGCCGCTTCGCAGCGCACCGCCAGATCCATCATCTCCGCAAGCAGGGCCGGCGTCGCGTCCTGCAGCCCACGCAGGTGCGCCGCGGGCACGATCATCAGGTGGCCGTTGTTGTAGGGATACTTGTTGAGGATGACGAACGTGTGGCGCCCGCGCGCCAGGACCAGGTTGTCCCGATCCCGGCGCCCGCGGTAGGCCCGGCAGAACACGCACCCGCCGGCCTGACGCCCGCCCGAGGAGACGTAACGCAGGCGCCACGGGCTAAAGAGTTTTTCCATGGGTCCCCCCGCAGGGCGGCGGGACGCGGAAGGGGCCTAGCCTTCGGCGCCGGAGGAGAGCGAGGAGGCGGCCGCCTCGCGCGCGTCCGCGGACCCCGCCGTGTTGATCAGCTCCTTGAGCTCTTTGCCCGGCTTGAAGTACGGGATCCGCTTCGCGGGGACGTCGACCCGGTCGCCGGTCTTCGGGTTGCGTCCCTGCCGCGAACGCCGCTGCCGGATGCGGAAGCTGCCGAAGCCCCGGAGCTCGATCTTCTCGTCCTTGCGAAGGGCCTCGACGATCGACTCGAAGACGGTGTTGACGATGACCTCGGAGTGCTTCTTGGTCAGCTCCGACACCCGGGCAACTTCCTCGACCAGCTCAGCCTTGGTCATGCACGCGCCCCTGCCCTGGGGTCCTGCGCCCGGGGGGGCGAGGACCGGTCCCGACGCTCCTGGTTAATCCTCTTCCCCCTCGTCGTACTCTTCACCGCGGCCCTTGCGCCGCTTCTCGTCCCGGGCCCGCCGGCCTCCCGACTCCCGGACCACGTCCCCGAGGCTGATGCCGGCGCTCCCCTGGGAGCGCATGTAGTTCTTCAGCTCCTCGCGACTCTGTTCCTGGTGGGCGGCCTTGATCGACAGACCGACCTTCTGCTCGGCGATGTCCATCTTGAGGACCTTGCAGATGACCGTCTCTTCGAGGCTGAGCCGATCGGAAGGCTTCTCGACCCGTTCGTCGGCGATCTCGGAGACGTGCACCAGCCCCTCGATCCCCTCCTGCAGCTCCACGAACGCCCCGAAGTCGGTCAGACGCACGATGCGGCCGGTCACCACGTCGCCGACGCCGAAGTTCCTGAAGAACTCCTCCCAGACGTTCGGCTGGAGCTGCTTGATCCCGAGCGACAGCCGCTGGTTCTCGGAGTCGATCTTCAGGATCACGGCCTCCACCTCGTCCCCCTTCTTCAGCATCTCGGAGGGATGCTTGAGGCGCTTGGTCCAGGACATGTCCGAGATGTGGACCAGGCCGTCGATCCCCTCCTCGACTTCGAGGAACGCGCCGAAGTCGGTCAGGTTCCGTACCCGGCCCGTGAGCCGGTCGCCCTCGTGGTAGCGTTCGGTGATGGTCTGCCAGGGGTTCGGCTCGGTCTGCCGCAGCCCCAGCGAGAGGCGGCGCGCCGACTTGTCGACGTCGAGCACCACGGCCTCGACCTGGTCGCCGACGTTGAGGACCTTGGAGGGGTGCTTCACGCGCTTGGTCCAGGACATCTCCGAGACGTGAATCAGCCCCTCGACTCCGGCCTCGAGCTCGATGAAGGCGCCGTAGTCGGTCAGGCTGACCACCTTGCCGTGCACCCTCGATTCGCGGGGGAACTTCGAGTCGACGCTTTCCCAGGGGTCCGAGGTGCGCTGCTTGAAGCCGAGCGACACCCGTTCCTTCTCCGAATCGAACTTCAGGACCACCACGTCGATCTCGTCGCCGACGTTGAACATCTCGCTGGGGTGGTTGATCCGGCCCCACGACATGTCGGTCTTGTGGAGGAGGCCGTCGATGCCGCCCAGGTCCACGAAGGCGCCATACTCGGTGATGTTCTTGATCGTGCCGCGGACGCCCTTCCCCTCGGTCAGACCGTCCAGGGTGCGGCGCTTCTTCTCCGCGTTCTCCTCCTCGAGGACGGCCTTGCGGGACAGCACGATGTTGCCGCGCTTGCGGTTCACCTTGATGACCCGCATCTGGAATTCCTTGCCTTTCATGGCGTCCAGATTGCGGACCGGCCGGATGTCGACGAGCGAGCCGGGCAGGAAGGCGCGCACGCCGATGTCGACGGCCAGCCCCCCCTTGATCCGCTCCTTGACGATTCCGGTCACCGGGCGGCCCTCGCTGTAGGCCCGCTCGATCTCCTCCCAGACCTTCATCTTTTCCGCTTTCTCCTTGGAGAGGACGACGTAGCCGTCCTTGTTCTCGGTCTTCTCCAGGAGGACGTCGATCTCTTCGCCGATCAGGACGTGCGGCTGCCCGTCGGGTCCCATGAACTCTTCGAGCTCGATGATCCCCTCGGACTTGTAGCCGATATCCACGATGACTTCGCTGCCGCTGATGCGCAGCACGCGGCCGCGGACCACCTCTCCCTCGCCCAGCGTGCGCAGGGACTGGTCGTACATCTCGAGAAGCTGGGCGTACTCCTCGCTGCCGATCTCGACGTCGACGCCTTCCATCGGCCGGAGGGGAGCGCTCTTCTTGTGGCGGGGTGAGGGGGACGCGCTACGGGGTGAACTGTCGAGCTGTCCCGGGGTGGGATCATCCTTCATTTTCTGCAAATCCATGCAGGCCGGTGCCTCCTTGGGCTTGACGGGGGCCGCCTCGGAGAACGGCCCATCCGTGTCCTCGGGCGCCGGTCGGTTGCCGGCGCCTCCGTGCGGCCCGGCCGGGTGCAGCCGGGCGGCGTGCGTGACGCACCCCTCCCCCGCGCGGGAGAGCAACGGGCGGTATGCCGAACCGGATCCGAGCGATCTCCTGGCAGGATGGCGGAATCATACTGACCACGTTCCGTACTGTCAACAGGAAAAGCATCGTTTTTTCATTGGATTACGAAACCTGACCGGCTGCGGCCGGTGGCTCCCGGAGCGCCTGGTCCAGGGCCTGCAGGAAGCGCAGGTTCTCGGGCCGGGTGCCCACCGACACCCGGATCGAGGAGGCGTAGCCGTACGCCTCCATCGGCCTGACGATGACCCCCTGCTGCAGGAGGCGGGAGTAGGCCTCGGGTGCGGCGAGCGTCAGGTGAAGCAGGAGGAAGTTGGCGACGCTCGGCACGAACCTCAGCCCGCGCCGGCGGAGTTCCTCCTCCAGGAAGCGCCTCTCGCGCGCGTTCTCCGATCGGGACCGGCGGACATGCGCCTCGTCGTCGAGCGCGGCCAGGGCCGCCGCCTGGGCGGCGACCGAGGTGTTGAACGGAGAACGGATGGCGTCGATCGCCCGCGCCACCTCCGGGGGCGCCATGGCGTAGCCGATGCGCATCCCCGCGAGGCCGTAAATCTTGGAGAAGGTCCGGAGCACGACGATCGGCCTGCCATCCCGCAGGAGCTCCAGACCATCGGGGTGATCGGGGATTTCGACGTAGTCCCGGTAGGCCTCGTCGAGGACGGTCAGGACGCCGGACGGGACCCGATCGAAGAAGCGGCGCAGCGCGTCACGCGTGACCGAAGTGCCCGTCGGGTTGTTGGGGTTCCCGAGGTAGACCAGGACGGTCGCCGGATCGCAGGCGCGGGCGATCGCATCGAGGTCGAAGCGATCCTCCCGCAGCGGCACCTCGATCAGCGGGGCCGCCATGGCGTGCACCGCGATCCGGTACATGATGAACGCCGGCGAGCCGGTGACCGCCCCTCGCCCGGCCCCCAGGAAGGTCTTCGCGATCACCTCCACCAGCTCCGTCGAACCGTTCCCCAGGACGATCTGCGCGGGCGGCACGCCATGACGCGCCGCCAGGGCGGCCCGCAGCGCGTGACCGCCGCCGTCGGGATAACGGTGCGCCCGCGCGACCGCGCCGCGGACCGCCTCGACCGCCCTGGGCGATGGCCCGAGGGGGTTCTCGTTGCTCGCGAGCTTGACCACCTCGCGCAGGCCGAATTCCCGCTCCGCCGACTCGATCGGGGTGCCCGGCACGTAGGGGGCGATCCGGGCGACGTGCGGGGGGATGCGGATCGTCACGCGGGCTCCATGAGGCGCCGGATCTCCTCCGCGGTCAGGGGCCGCCATTCCCCCGGCTTCAGGGTCCGGTCGCGGAGGGATCCGATGGCGATGCGGCGGAGCTTCAGGACCGGATGACCCAGTTTCTGGAACATCCGGCGGATCTGGTTCCGGCGTCCTTCGTTGAGCACCACTTCGAGCCAGGTGTTGGTCTGTCCCGAGACCGGCGCGACCCGCACCGGCAGGGTGCGTCGGCCGTCCAGGAACATGCCGCGCCGGAGCGTCTCCAGCTCGGAACCGGAGACCTGCCCCTTCACCTTGACGCGATAGGTCTTCGGGACGTGGTGCCGCGGATGGGTCAGACGGAGCGCGAGGTCGCCGTCGTTGGTCAGGATCAGCAGTCCCTCGCTCCAATAGTCGAGACGCCCCACCGGGTACAGGCGGCCCGGCACCCCCCGGAGGAGATCGAGGACCGTCGGGCGCCCCTGCGGGTCGGAGGCCGTGGTGATGGTGCCGCGCGGCTTGAACAGAAGATAGGCGACGCGGCGGCCCGGGGCCGCCACCCGCCGTCCTTCCACCCGGACGGTGTCCCGCTCCGGATCGACGCGCCCGCCCAGGGTGGTCACGACCCGGCCGTTGACCTCGACCGTTCCCCCCTGGATCAGCCGCTCCGCCTCGCGGCGCGACGCGACACCGGCCTGCGCCAGGAACTTGTGGAGCCGCGGGCGGGGGTCAGGCGTCGTCGCGCTCGACTTCTCCCTCGTCCTCGTGGTTGCCATGGTCGTCGGCGGGCAGACCGCCGTCCTCGCCGGCCGCCGGGTCGATCCTCGCGGTCCCCGGCACGGCCCCCGCTCCCCCGCCCGCCGCCAGTCCACCGAACTCCTCGGGGCCGGGCAGCTCGTCCAGCGAGTCGAGACCGAAGTGGGCCAGGAATTCCTGAGTCGTGCCGTACAGGACCGGCTTCCCCACCACCTTCTTGCGTCCGAGGATCCGGACCAGCTTCTTCTCCAGCAGCCCCTCCAGGACGGCTCCCGGGTCCGAGCCCCGGATCGCCTGGATCTCCGGCGTGGTGATCGGCTGGCGATAGGCGACGATGGCCAGGGTCTCCAGCGCCTGCGTCGACAACCGCCGGCGGTTGCGCGATCGGAACAACGCCCGCACCCATTCTCCGAGGTCCGGCCGGGTCGTGAGACGCACCCCTCCCGCCACGCGCAGGAGCCGCAGCCCCCGATCCGGCGCCTCCCAGGTGCGCTCCAGCCCGTCGAGGATCCCGGTCAGTTGATCCTCCGGGGTGCCGGGGAACAGCTCCACCAGCTCCTGGAGGGTCAGCGGTTCCTCGGCCGCGAACGCCAGCGCCTCGACGATGGCGCGCAACCTGGGCGCCTCCGGGATTTCGACCGGGGGGCGGGCCGCCCCACCCGCGCGCCGGGCACGTGGCGGACGCGGCGCCGCGACGTCCGGGGACCTCGGTTCGTCAGGCATGGACCGGCTCCTCCTCGAGGGGGGCGGGCGGTCGTGGCTCCTCCTCCGCCAGGACGATGAGTATCTCCTCCGCGTGATGGCTCGAATAGGCGCGCGCCAGCCGCAGCCGGATGACCTCCAGCAGGGCCAGGAAGGTCAGGATGCAGGAGAGTCGATCGGCGGCGTCCTCGAACAGATCGCGGAAGCGCACCCGCCGCTCGACGAGGAGACGCTCCATCAGGCGGTGGATCCGCTCGACCAGGGTCATCCGTTCGCGGCGGATCCGCCCCTCCTCCGGGTGCGCGGCCCGCGCCAGGATCGTCTTGAACGCCCGCAGGAGGGCGTACAGGTCGGCCTCGATCCCCTGCTCCTCCGCATATTCGGCGAGGACCGATCCGGGGCGGGCGTAGACCAGCTCCATGACCGCCTCCCGCTCCCGCAGGTGCTCCGCCGCTTCGCGGATCCGCTCCCTCCCCGCGCCGTCCGGGGCGGCCGTCCCGGCGGCAGGCGGCTCCGCCTCCGCGCCCGCGGGCTCCCGGGGCAGCAGCCGCCGCGACTTGAGGTACGCCAGGGTGGCCACCGCCAGGAGCGACTCCCCCGCCGCCTCCGGATCGGGTTCGCGCAGGAGGTCGAGCCAGGCGTCGTACTGGCGCGCCACCTCGGCGACCGGGATCCGGGTCACGTCCAGCTCCTCCGTGCGGATCAGGTGGAGGAGCGCCTCGAGGGATCCCTCGAACAGTTCCAGACGGACGGTGCCCGGGGGGGCCGGACTCGGGGGGCGGGACGGGGGGCTCATGCGGGACTCTCCGGTGGTAGCCGCATCGCCTCCCGCACCAGCCCCATGGTGGCGCGCGCCTGCGCCCGCGCCCGCCGCGCCCCCTCCGCCAGCACCGCGCGCACGCGCTGCCGATCGGCGAGGAGCCCCTGACGCCTTTCCTGGAAGGGGGTGAGGAACGGCTCGAGGTGGCCGAGAAGCAGCTTCTTGCAATCGATGCAGCCGATCCCCGCGCGGCGGCATTCGACATCGACCCGCTCGATCGTCGGCCGCCCGGAGAAGGCCTTGTGGAGGTCGTAGACCGGGCAGACCTCGGGGTCGCCCGGGTCCTGGCGCCTCTTGCGGGCCGGGTCGGTCACCATGGTGAGGATTTTCTTCCGGATCGCGTCCATCGTGTCCGACAGGTTGATGGCGTTCCCGTACGACTTGCTCATCTTGCGACCGTCGGTCCCCGGCAGGCGCGGAGTGCGCGTGGTGAGGGCGCGGGGCTCCGGGAACACCGCGCCGTAGAGCGCGTTGAAGCGCCGCGCGATCTCCCGGCACAGCTCCAGATGGGAGAGCTGATCCTCCCCCACGGGGACGACCTCGGCCCGGTAGATCAGGATGTCGGCCGCCTGGAGCACGGGGTA
>JBOGOE010000094.1:0-6999 GCA_050747445.1 Candidatus Polarisedimenticolia bacterium
CCCCGGCCGCAGGAAACGGGCCCCGGCGAGGGCGGCCGCCGCCAGCAAGAGGACGCCGGCGGCCGGCAGCAGCACGCGCGGGCGCAGCAGGCGCTTCCAGGCGCGCCGGGCGCGGCGGCGATCGATATCGTGCAGCAGATCGCGGGCGCTCTGATAGCGCAGCGCCGGATCGCGCTCCAGCGCTCGGGCCACGATGCCGGAGAGCCAGGCCGGGACCTCGGGACGGACCCGGCGCACCCCGGGGGCCGTCTCGTGCACCCGCTTCATCATCACCGACAGGGGGCTGGGGGCGCGGAACGGCAGCTCCCCGGTCAGCATCTCGTACAGCATGACGCCGAAGGCGTAAATGTCGCCGCGGTGATCGGGCGTGTCGCCGCGCGCCTGCTCGGGGGCCATGTAATCGACGGTGCCGATGATGGCGCCCGTCTCGGTCATGGTCGAACCGGAGTCGAGCGAGCGGGAGATGCCGAAATCGGCGATGTACGGCCGGCCCTCGCCGTCGATCAGGACGTTCTGCGGCTTGAGGTCGCGGTGCACGACCCCGGCGTCGTGCGCCGCCTGCAGAGCCTCGGCGAGGGGGCGGGCCAGCTCCAGGGCGCGCCCGATCGGCAGCGGGCCGCCCGTGCGCAGGAGGGTCTTGAGATCGGTCCCCTCGACGTACTGCATCGAGATGAACAGGATCTCGCCGGCCACGCCGAGGTCGTGCAGGCGGAGGACGTGGCGGTGCGTCACCTGGCTGGCGAGCAGGATCTCGCGCTTGAAGCGCTCCAGGATCTCCGGGCGGGCCGCCATCTCCCGGCGGATCACCTTGAGCGCCACGGTCCGCCCCAGCTCCAGGTCGCGGGCCCGATAGACGGTCCCCATCCCCCCCTCGCCCAGGAGCGCCTCGATCTCGTAGCGCGTGCCGAGGCGCGTCCCTGGCTCCAGCCGGGCGGCGGGGACGCCGCCGCCCGGTCCGGAAGGTCCGGCGGAACCGAAGGTGCGGGTGACGTCGGTCATGAAGCGTCGGTCATGAGGCGTCCGTCATCCGGCGTCGGTCATGGGGGGCGCGGCGCGGGTCCTCGGATCGGGCGCGGCGGGGGGCGCGGGCCGCCTCAGACCGCCCCCGGGCCCCGGTGGATCAGGGCGACGGCCGCCCCCTTGATCAGCGCGCCGATCACGTCGCACGCAATCTGCTTGACCACCACCATCCCGGGCCACGGCTGCACCGTGTAATGGACGAGGTACATCGGGACGACCGCCATGAGGGCCACGGCGGCGCCGAAGCGCAGCCCCTGTCCCAGGGCCGATCTTCCGGCCTGGCGCCCCTTGAGATAGATCCAGACGAACCCGATCGCCCCGATCAGGTGCGCCAGGGCCATCCACCCGAAGCGGGCATTCATCTCCGCCTCGGTGCGCAGCAGATCGGGCAGCTGCGCGTAGTCGCCGTGGAGCAACGCCCCGTGCCCGAGGAACCCGATCGCCATCGACAGCACGAACAGCGCGGCCACCGAGATCCAGAAGCGACTTCCCATGGAAGACCTCCCCGGGGGTGACCGGCGTCCCGGCCGGGGCGCCGCATCGGTTGGCGGGCCGCCGTGCGCCCCCCCCCGAGCCGGCGCGCGGCGTTGTGTCGGACACTTCTACCCCGCCGCCCGCGGGCGGCGCAAGGGGCGGCACGACCGGAGCGTGGGGGTGGGGTCCGGCGCTCCGTGGCAAGCGCGGTCTGAAAATGCCCGAAGAAAGTTGCGCGGGGGGGCCGCGGCGCCGTTCAGAACGTGAGTTTCAGGAAGCCGGCGAAGCCGAAGAACACCATGGTGTCCTCGTGAAGGACCTCGTCGCCGTCGGCGACTGGGATCACCCCGGGAGGAACCGGCACGTCCCACCACAGCGACGTTTCGACGCCGGCCCCGAGGGCCAGGTGCTCGCTCACGCGGCAGGTCCGGCGGAGCCGGAGCTCCGTGATCGGGATCGCGACGTCGCGCTCCTCGTCGAAGGCCTCCCGGGCGACGTAGGACGGAGAGGGGCCCGGCCGGTGAGGACCCGTGTTCGTCAAAGATCGTTCCTCCCCAGGGACTCCCCTCGGTGAGAGGGCATCGGCGCCGGAAATCCTTCGATGCTGGTGCAATGGCCCTCGACCGGGAGCCCCGACCCTATCGTCGCGAAGGATTCTCGCTCCTCCGCCCCTCTTACACGTGTTCGTGGATGCGTGCGAAAAATGGAGGAGGCAGACATGAACCCCACGAGATTCCTGTCCACGTCCCTTGCGGTTGCGGCGGGTGCGGCCGTGCTCCTCGGAGCCGGGACGACCGTCGTGAGGGCCACCGAACCCTGCGGCGACTTCGGCGAGTGCAAGGTGCTCATCGAGATCAATGCCACGGACGGCGACATCGGGTTCCACTTCCTGATGGATGGGGACGACCTCATCGCGGCCGGGCTCAACGGGCCGCGCGGCGTCAAGGTCTTCGAGGATCAGGCCAAGGGCCCCCTCAGGGAGCAGCGCCTCACGGAGACCTTCGCGGAGAGCGCCGAGCCTCTGTGCTGGCACGATCCGGCGGCCGATCCGGACGAGGAGATCGTCACGCTGGAGGAGTTCCTGGAGAGGTGGGAGCCCGGAACGTACATGGTCACCGGCATGGGAAACTCCGGAGAGAAGTCGAAGGGGGAGACGGAGCTCACGCACGAGCTCCCCGCCGCTCCCTCGAGCGTGGGCTTCAATGGCAGCGTGATCACCTGGGCCGCGGGCGACGACCTGGGGCGGTGCGCGTCGAGGTCGGAGCTGGACGGCCTGGTCGCGGACGGGGTCCTTCCCCGGCATCCGAAGGAGGTCCCGGTCGTGGCATGGGAGGTCGTCCTGGAGCCCGAGGTCGAGGAAGGGGACCCGACGGGGAAGCTCGTGTTCAGCATCCGGGTGCCGGGCGACATCGCGAGGAAAGAGGTGATGGTCCCTCCCCAGCATCTCGCGGCCCTGCCCGCCGACACGCGGGTGAAGATCGAGGTCGGCGCGATCGGCGCCGGCGACAACGCGACCTTCACCGAGGGAGGCGGCTTCTGCGTCAACGTCGTCGAAGGGTGCGACTAGGCCGGGCGGCCGCCGCGACGGACGGACGCCGCGACCCGCTGTCCCGCGAGGAGTGAGGATCCCCGGCTGCGGCGTATCCTGACCGCCGGGGATCCGCGGGGAGGGAGATGCGGGAGGAGGCGCTGTCCGACCGGGTTCTGGTGAAGCGCCTCCTCCGCGGGGAGGAGAGGGCGTTCGAGGAGTTCTTCGCCGGCTATTTCCCGCGTCTCTATCGCTTCGCCCTGGCCCGGCTGGGGCACGACCACGCCGCCGCCGAGGACGTGGTCCAGGCGACGCTGTGCCGGGCGATCACCGTCCTCGCGTCCTGGCGGGGGGAGGCGTCGTTGTTCACCTGGCTCTGCACATTGTGCCGGCGCGAGATCGGGGCCCGGTTCGGGAAGGAGTCGCGCGAACCGGCGGCGGGCGGACCGGGGGAGGATTCCCCCGACGTCCGCGCCGCCCTCGAGTCGCTGGCGGCCTCCATCGAGGGGTCTCCGGAGAACGCGCTGCATCGCCGCGAGCTGGCCCGGCTCGTCCAGGCCATTCTCGACTACCTGCCGTCGGCGTACGGGGACGCCCTCGAGTGGAAGTACGTGCTCGGGCTATCGGTCAAGGAGATCGCCGACCGGCTGCGGGTGAGCCCGAAGGCGGCCGAATCCACGCTGACGCGGGCCCGCGAGGCGTTCCGCCGGGAGTTCCTGGCACTGACCGGGGACCGACCGGAGCTCCGTCCGCGAAGCGGCTGACGGCGGGAAGGGGATCGAACGATGAGCGATCGGGAGACACGACAAGGGGAGGCGCCGGGCACCGGACCGGAGGCGGGCACCGGATCGGCGGCGGAGGACCCCGTCGAGCGCCTGCTGCGCTGCGCCGGACCCCGGCCCGCCGTCCCGGCGGAGCGGATGGAGCGGGCCTGCGCGACGGTGCGGGAGCACTGGCGGCGCACCATCGCCGGGTCGCGGCGGGGCCGCCGCCTGGTCTGGGGCGCGGCCGCGGTGACGGCCGCGGCGGCCTCACTCCTGCTGGTGATGCGGGAGGGATTGGTGCGGCGGACCCCGCTCCCGCCTCCGGCCGCCACGGCGATTCTGGAACGGGTGGAGGGGGCGGTGCGCTGGGAAGGGGCCGCGCCCCCCTCGATCGGCGGACCGGTCCCCCCGGGCTTGGTGCTGGATACCGCCGGCGGGGGACGCGCGGCGATCCGTCTCGCCGGCGGCGTCGCGCTGCGCGTGGACGCCGGCACCCTCCTCCGCCTGGCATGGGGGGGAGGGCTCCTGCTGGACCGCGGGGGGATCTACCTCGATACGGGCGCCGCGGTCGTCCCCGACGCCTCGGGCGCCCCGGACGGCCCCTCGGGGACGGTCGTCATCGAGACCCCCCTGGGGGTGGTGCGTGATCGCGGCACGCAGTTCCAGGTACGCGCGGCCCCGGACGTGGTGCGGGTGAGCGTCCGCGAGGGGGCGGCGATGATGGAGCGCGACGGCGTGACTCACGAGGCGGCGCCGGGGACCGAGATCATCGTCGGGCCGGCCGCTGGCGTCTCGCGCCGCCCCGTCCCCTCCACGGGGCCTGAGTGGGACTGGATCCTGGAGGTGGCGCCGCCGTTCGACCTGGAGGGGAGCAATCTCCGCGACTACCTGGAATGGATCGTCCGCGAGACGGGGGTGCGGGTCGAGTACGGCGATCCGTCGATCGGAGCCGGGGCGGCGGCCGTCGTCCTCCACGGGTCGATCGAGGGATTGCGCCCCGACGCGACGCTCGGCGCGGTCCTGCCGACCTGCGGGCTGACCCACCGGATCCTCGGCGACGTCCTGATGGTGGAACGCGCGGCCCCCGGGGCCGCGCCCTGAACGGACCGGCGGCGCGGCCGCCGCATCCCCGAGGAGACCCCGTGTCGATGTCGTGGATCCTGCGGTCGCTGGTCCTGGTGTCGGTGCTCCCGCTGTCCGTGCTCCCGCTCGCATTCCCCGCGGCCGCCGCGCCGGCGGAGGGTCCGGAGTTCGGCGCTCGATTCAACGCGGTGGCCGCCGGCGGCGAGCCCGCCAACGACATCCTGAGCGCCGGCCTCTTCGGGCGCTTCCGGCTGAACGAGCGGTGGCTGCTCGGGGTGGCGCTGGATCGGGCCGGCTTCGATTTCGAGCGACCGTGGAAGCCGCTGGGGCTGCAGCAGGACCCGATGGTCGAGGTCATCGACGCGTCCGCCGGGATGACGACACTGAGCGTCTGGGCCGAACGGGAGTTCGCACCGGGGAGCGGCCGCCTGCGGTGGTTCTGGACCGGTGGGATAGGGTTCGCGTCGCCCGACGTCGATGACGTGACCGGCCCCCTGGCCGGGGGCGGCACCTTCGACATCACGACCGACCCGGGGAGCGAGATCCTCCTGTCGGCCTCGGCCGGCCTGCGTCTTCCGTTCGCCAGACACTGGGGCTTCGACTTCCAGTTGCGCGCCGATCATCACCTGGCCGACTGGGAGGTGACCGATCGGACCTCGGGGCGCCGGGCGACGCTCGACGACTACACGGCGCTCGGCGCCACGCTGGCCCTCTCCTGCCGGTTCTGAAGCGGCGGGTCGAAAGGTCCCCGGCCGGCCGGGGCGGCCCCCGGCCCCACGCTCAGGGATCGAACCTCCAGGTGATGCCGAGCGAGGGGAGACGGCGCAGCCAGTACCCATCCTCGCGCTCGACGAGCACGCTCCCGTCCGCCCGCGGCACGAAGATGAAGTCCTCCGCGCAGCAGACGTTCCTGCGGTCGTACAGGTTGGTCACCTCGGCGTAGATCGTCAGCCGGCCGCGACCGAAGCGGAGGTGCCGGCCGATCCGGAAGTCGAGCCGGTGATAGTCGGGGAAGCGATCGCCGTTCCTCGGACCCGGCACCGGCTCGATCACCGTCTCGCCGCCCGGTTTCTCGACGGGGCGCCCCCCCATCGCGGTCGTGGGCCAGCCGGTGTGCCAGAGGCCCGCGAGCCCCGCCTCCCAGGTCGCGGAGCGGTAGCCGAGCGCGAATTGGAACGCGTGCGGCTGGTCCCGGCTGCGGGGGACGCGGCGCCCGTCGATGATGTCCACGGCGGCGCTGCGGCTGTAGGTGGCCGACCAATCCACCGGGCCGCCGGCGTCCCGCGCCAGCGTGAGCTCGATGCCCCGGGCCGCGGCGCGCTCCGGATCGATGCGCAGCCGGTCGGGCTCGAATTCGGGCAGGAGCTCGTAGGGATTGAACAGGTTCTCGAAGCGCGGCCGGGGCCGGAACACGTCCTTCCTGTAGGCGTCGGCGCGGAACGCCAGCCCGCCGCCGAGCTCGCGCTCGAACCCGAGCGTCCAGTGCGCCGCGGTCTGCGCCGGGAAGAAGGAGGTCACGCCGTCCTCGATCGGCAGCTCGTGGACCCCCTGGGACTGGGAGTACCGTCCCCACGCCGCCCGGATGCGGCCGGCGCGGCCGACCTCGTGCGTCAGGCTGACGCGGGGGCTGGCCTGGGTCTCTCCCGTGTGGCTCTGGTGATCCCAGCGCAGGCCGGTCTCCAGCGTCAGGGCGTCCCAGGGGCGGAACTGCGCGGCGAGATAGGCGCCGGCCTGGGTGCCATGCGCGAACAGATCGAGGGCGCGGGTGGCGGACGGATCCTCCTCCGAAAAACTGACGTACCCGTAGGTCGAATCGAGCCACCGCGCGGAGGCGCCCCATTTCAGCAGCAGGCGCCCGGAGGCGCGCAGGCTCCAGTCCTGCCCGAGCCCCAGGACGTTGAGGTTCCGGTGGTCCTCGACGCTCGCCAGATAGACCCCCTCCTCGGCCAGCCGGCCGCTCCGCCCGTTGTGGGTCCGGCCGTAGGAGAGCAGGGTCCTCGACTGCAGGCGGGCCGACCAGACCGTGTCGAGAGTGACCCACGCGTAGCGGGTCCCCGAGCCGGCCGCGACCGACTCGTCCGCATCGGGGTCGGTGAAATCGACGTCGTCGCGGGCGGCGAGGAAGTGGGC
>JBOGOE010000095.1:0-5003 GCA_050747445.1 Candidatus Polarisedimenticolia bacterium
GGGAACGGACGGCAGGTCGGCGCCGCCCGGTCCGGCCGCAGGATCCTGCGGGCCGCCGACCTGATGAGCCGCAATCCCATCGTGGTGACCGAGAACCTCACCGTCGGGCAGCTGTGCGATCTCCTGCAGGAGAAGAACATCAACGGCGCACCGGTGGTGGACGAACGGGGCCGGCTGGTCGGGGTGGTGACCCAGGAGGACATCATCTACGGCGCCATGGGGAACACCGAGATGCCCGGGCCGGCGGGGATGTCGCGCCCCGCCCCGCCGCTGCCGGAGGAGCGACCCTCTCCGAAGGGGACGCCGGGGCGGCGTTCGGGCCGCGTGGTGGCCGACATCCTCCGCCAGGGGGGGCTGCGTCCCGTTCCCCCCGCGACCCCGCGGGAGGGGGAGAAGCCGTTCTGGTCCGAACCGGGGCGCCCCGACGCGCTGCAGATGCCGGTCCGGGCCATCATGACCAGCCCGGCGATCTCGGCCGAGGAGGACACCCCGGTCACCGACCTGTGCCGGATCATGTGGAGCCTGCGGATCCACCGCGTGCCGATCCTGCGCGCCGGGAAGGTGACCGGTCTGGTGTCGTCGTTGGACCTGTGCCGGGCGATCCTGGCAGGGCAGATCCGCATCTGATGCCGCGCCCCGCCGTCCGTCTCGCCGCGGTGCTGGCGCTCGCCGCCGGGGCGGTCGCGGCCGGCTGCCGCGGCGGCGGCGAGGGGCCGCTGCCGGTCGTGGTCCGCGAGCTGGCCCCCGGCGAGCGGGTCCTGGCGCTCCGGGACCTGGATTCGGTGGCCGCCCGGAGCGTGGCGGCGATCATCGTGGCGCCCGGCGGCAAACCCGAGCTGCGCATCTTCCAGCTCGACGAGCGCGGGGACTACCGGGTCACGCACAAGAGCAGCCAGGGGGACGCCTTCCGCAACCTCGACCTGGAGGACGTCGACGCCGACGGGCGGGACGAGATCCTGGTGACCTGGCGGGGCGGGCATCTGGAGATGATCGAGGTGATCGCCCGCGCCGAGGACGGCTCCTGCCGCACCCTGTTCCAGAACGCCGGCCGCGACATCGAACGGCGCGTCGGACGCGACGGCCGCATCGAGTTCTGGATCGGCAGCCGCACCTACGAGGAAAAGCCGGGGGAGCCGCCGGCCTACGACACCGCCGTCTACCGCTTCAAGGACGGCGCCTACGTCGAAGTCCCGGGGTAGTGGTATAGTCCCCTTCCGGAAGTCGCCGCCCGGACCTTCTCCGGGCTGTTTCTAACTCGTTGATCAACAACATGGTTGCCACCGAAGCGATCCGCAAGGAAGTGTTCACCAACAGCCTGGTGCTGGCCACCGAACGGATGTCCAACATCCGCAGCGTGGCGCTGGGGGTCTGGCTCCGCCAGGGGTCGCGGCACGAGACCGAGGAGGAGAATGGCATCTCCCATTTCATCGAGCACCTGCTGTTCAAGGGGACCGAGACCAAGACCGCAAAGGAAATCGCCCTGATCGTCGACTCGGTCGGCGGCCAGATGGACGCGTTCACGACCAAGGAATACACCTGCTTCTACTTCAAGGTCCTCGACGAGCACCTCGACGTCGCCGTCGATCTCCTGGCCGACATCGTGCGGCACCCGAAGTTCGTGCCGGACGAGATCGAAAAGGAGCGCAAGGTCATCTACGAAGAGATCAAGATGGTCGAGGACTCGCCGGACGAGCTGGTCTACGACCTGTTCACCGCCTCGTTCTGGCGCGGCCATCCGCTCGGCCGTCCGATCCAGGGGACGCTCGAGACCGTGTCGCGCATGGGGCACGAACTGCTGCTGCGCTATTTCCGCGGCGCCTACCAGCCGCGCAACCTCCTGATCACCGCCGCCGGCCACCTGGACCACGACCGGCTGGCGCGCTCGCTCCGGGAGGCGTTTGAGCCGATCGGAAACCACGCGGTGCCGGTGCCGGTCACCCCGCCGTCCAGCCGATCCGAGATCGTGGTGCGGGAGAAAAAGGAGCTCGGGCAGCTCCACCTCTGTCTTGGCGTGCCGTGCTACCGGATGGGGGACGACCGGCGCTACCAGGAGCACGTCCTCAACACGGTCCTGGGCGGGACCATGTCGTCGCGGCTGTTCCAGAAGATCCGCGAGGACCGCGGCCTGGTCTACTCGGTGTTCTCCTCGGTGAACACCTTCCTCGACACCGGCAGCCTGATGGTCTACGCCGCGACCTCCCCCGAGTCGGGGCGCGAGGTGGTGCGGCTGGTCCTGGAGGAGTTCCGGCGCCTGAAGGACGAGCCGGTGGGCGAGAAGGAGCTGCGGCTGGCCAAGGACCACCTCAAGGGAAGCCTGATGCTGTCGCTCGAGAGCAGCAGCAGCCGGATGTCGAACCTGGCGCGCCAGGAGTTCTATTTCGGACGGCAGTTCACGGTGAACGAGATCCTGGAGGGGATCGAGGCGGTCACGGCGGAGGAGGTGCTCGGCATCTCCCGCGCGCTGCTCCAGCCGGACGCCTGCACCGTCGCCCTTCTGGGACAGGCCTCGAAGGCCCCGATCGAGCAGGCCGATCTTGTCTTCTAGCGGGACCCGCCCGGCGCCCGGCGACGACGCCGTCACGGTGGCGATCGCGCGGACGCCCGGAAACGGCGACCTGCCGCTGCCGGAGCCGGCGACCGCGGGGAGCGCCGGTCTCGACCTGCGTGCCTGCGTCCCGGAGCCGGTCGTCCTGAAGCCGGGCGAGCGCCGTCTGATCCCCACCGGATTCAGTATCGCCCTCCCGCCCGGGTTCGAAGGGCAGGTCCGCCCCCGCAGCGGTCTGGCGCTGCGGCAGGGGCTGACCCTCCTCAACACCCCCGGGACCATCGACGCCGACTACCGCGGCGAGGTCTCCGTCGTCGCCGTCAACCTGGGACAGGAGCCGGTGCGGATCGCCCGCGGCGATCGGATCGCGCAGCTCGTGATCGCCCCGGTGACGCGCGTCCGGTTGGCCGCCGCCCCCGCCCTGCCGCCGACGGCGCGAGCATCTGGTGGATTCGGCAGCACCGGGGACGCCTGAGCGATGGGAATGCGGCTCGTGGTTCTCGGCAGCGGCAGCGCGGGGAACGCCACCCTCGTCGAGGGACCGGGGGGGCGGGTGCTGATCGACGCCGGGTTCTCCTGCCGCGAGCTGTCGGGGCGGCTGCGGGCGGTCGGGGTCGAGCCGCACCGGATCGACGCCCTCCTGGTGACCCACGAGCACGCCGACCATGCGCGCGGGGCGGCGCTGTTCTCCACCACGCACAAGATTCCGGTCCACTGCACGGGGGCGACCTGGAGCGCGGCCAATCTGGGCCGGCGCGGCGGCGCGCACGCCCACGTCCCGGTCGAGGCGGGGATCGCCTTCGACGCCGGGGGGATGCGGATCGAGCCGTTCGCCGTGCCTCACGACGCGGTGGCGACGGTCGGCTTCACCGTGGCGTGCGGGGAGCGGCGGATCGGCTACGCCACCGACCTGGGCCATTGCCCCGGGGAGGTGCGGCGCGGCCTCCGGGACTGCGACCTCCTGGTCCTGGAGTCCAACCACGACGTGGAGATGGTGCGGTCGGGGCCCTACCCGATGATCATCAAGGACCGGGTGCTCGGCCGGCACGGCCACCTCGACAACGAAACGGCGGCCGAGGTGGTCCGCGAGGTCGCGACCGACAGGACGGAGCGGATCGTCCTGGCCCATCTGAGCCGCACCAACAACCGGCCGGATCTGGCGCTCGCCGCCTCCCGGCGGGCGTTCGCGGCGGCCGGTCGCCGGGCGCCGGCGCTCCACCCGGCCGACCAGTTCACGCCGTCCCCCTGGTTCGAGGTGTGAGGCGATCATGATCCCGCGCTATTCCCGCCCCGAGATGAGCCGCATCTGGTCGGACGAGCGGAGGTTCCACCGCTGGCTGGAGGTCGAGCTGGCGGTCTGCGACGCCCTCGCCGACCGGGGGATCATCCCCAAGGAGGCGGCCGCCACCATCCGCACCAAGGCCCGGGTCGACGCGGGGCGCATCCGGGAGATCGAATCGACCGTCCAGCACGACGTGATCGCCTTCCTGCAGAACGTGGCCGAGCACGTCGGCCCCGAGGCGCGCTACGTCCACCTGGGTCTGACCAGCAACGACGTGGTCGACAGCGCGCAGGCCCTGCAGATGGTGGAGGCGGCTGGTCTCCTGATCGCGGGTCTGGAGGGGCTGGCGGCGGCCATCGAGAAGCGCGCCTTCGAGCACAAGAACACCGTGATGGTCGGGCGGACCCACGGCGTGCACGCCGAGCCGACCACCTTTGGCCTGATCCTCGCCCTCTGGCACGCGGAAGTGCGACGCAACATCGACCGGCTGGGCGGGGCGCGCCGCCGCGTCGCGGTCGGCAAGCTGTCGGGTCCCGTCGGCACCTTTGCCCATCTCGCCCCGGACGTCGAGGCCGCCGCCCTCGGTTCGCTCGGCCTCGACGCGGCACCGATCGCCTCGCAGATCGTGCAACGCGACCGGCACGCCGAGTTCCTGGCGGCGATTGCCATCGCCGGGACCTCGATCGAGCGCTTCGCCGTGGAGATCCGCCATCTGCAGCGCACCGAGGTCGGCGAGGTCGAGGAGCCGTTCGGCCCGGGGCAGCGGGGCTCCTCCGCGATGCCCCACAAGAAGAACCCGATCGGCTCCGAGCAGATGAGCGGCCAGGCCCGGCTGCTACGCGGCTACCTGCACGTCGCTCTGGAGAACATCCCGTTGTGGCACGAGCGGGACATCTCCCACTCCTCGTCCGAGCGGATCATCCTCCCCGACGCGACGATCCTGCTGGATTACATGATCCACCGCTTCACCCGCATCGTCGCCGGCATGGTCGTCCACCCGGAGCGGATGCGCCGCAACCTCGACTCCAGCGGCGGTCTCATCTACTCGGGCACCGTCCTCCTGGAGCTGGCCAAGAAAGGGGTGTCGCGCGACGAGGCCTACGGCTGGGTGCAGGCGGCCGCGCTGCGGGCGCTCGATGGCAAGGGGACCTTCCGCCAGAACCTCCTCGACGATCC
>JBOGOE010000096.1:0-9606 GCA_050747445.1 Candidatus Polarisedimenticolia bacterium
TTCTCCAGCTCGCCACTCACTGGCATTGCCGAGTCGATCGGTTCGCCCGAGATGTCCGAGCAGAGCGCGTCCGGATGGAGGTCCGCGGATGCGGCGGCTGACCTTCGTTCAGACCGCAGCCGCCAGGTTCTCGCGCAGCACGCGAGGGTGCCGCGCGGCGATTCGCAACAGGGCCAGCGCCGGTCCGTCTGGGCTCCGACGACTCTGTTCCCAGTTGCGCAGCGTATGGACGCTGATTCCAAGCGCGTCGGCGAACTGCTGCTGAGTCAGTCCGACGAAGCGTCGAAGCGCGATGACATCATCGCCCCCCGCAAGCTCTCCGCGGAGGAGACGCTCGCGCTGTTTCCTCGGCATCGCACGGGCGAAGTCCCGATCGGTCAATTCACGAATCTCGTCGCTCATGTCTCCCACCTTCCAATTTCTCGAAGCGCTGGCACTCTTTCTTGGTCGCCCTGCGCGCACTCAAGATCCGCAAGACGTCATCGTCGCGCTCCGTGTAGGCGACCACGATCACACCTCGCTTGATCGGCCCAACGGCGATGAATCGATCCTCCTCGTCGGAGTGTTCCTCGTCGTAGATCTCCAAGTAGTCAACGCCGGCCTTGAAAAGCTCGGCGGCCTCGTCGAAGGACAAGCCGTGCTTTGCCCGGTTAGTCTTGTCCTTCGCCGGATCCCACTCAAATCGCATGGCACAGGGAGAATATACGCCAATGACTTAGTAAGTCAACGGACGATAGAGGGGGGAATGCTGGAGGCGGCGGGAGTCGGACCCGCGTCCGAGGCCGATCCATGGGAGACCTCGACGGACACGGCCCCTTTGAACGATGTCGCCGGCCCCGGGTGGAGGTAGACTCACGCGCGCGGCGGACGGCCACCGCGCGGGGCCGGTGGCTCGAGGCGGGAGGGGATCGCGACGATGCGTACGACCATCGGGATGACCGGGATGGCGGCCCTGGCCTTTGCCGCCGGATTCGCGCTGCACGCGCCGACGGCCGGGGCGGCGCGGCCGGCGAAGACCCCTGCGGCGCGGGCGGGCGAGCCGACGCCGCCGACGTACGGCGTCGAGATGCGCGAAGCGCTGATCCCGATGCCGGACGGCGTCCGGCTGGCCGCCGACCTCTGGATACCGACCGGCGGGAAGACCGGCGGGCGCTTCCCGGTTCTCCTCGAATACCTGCCGTACCGCAAGACCGAGGCGCGCGGCGAGCGCTTCGGGCTCTACTCCTATTTCGTGCGACGCGGGTACGTCGTGGCGCGCGTCGACATCCGCGGCACCGGCAACAGCGAGGGGCGTCTCGTCGCCCACGAATACTCCGACCGGGAACAGGAGGACGGCGAGGCGGTGATCGCCTGGCTCGCGTCGCGGCCGTTCGCGACCGGCACGGTCGGGATGTTCGGCATCTCGTGGGGCGGTTTCAACTCGATCCACATGGCGATGCGCAACCCTCCGGCGCTCGGCGCGATCCTCGCCGTCGACGCCACCGACGATCTCTACCAGGACGACGTGCACTTCATGGACGGCGGCATGCACGTCGATTCCTGGGAGATGAGCATGGATCTGGCGAACGCCATGCCCGGGGCGCCCGGCTACGTCATCGACGACGCGTTCTTCGCCGAGCGCTTCGACACCCGCCCCTGGATGCTGACCTACAAGCGGGAGCAGCGTGACGGGCCGTTCTGGGATCGCACCGCCCTCAAGACGCGCTACGAGTCGATCCGGGTCCCGACCTTCGTCATCGGCGGCTGGTACGACGGGTACCGCGACAGCGTGCCGCGCATGCTCGAGCGTCTCAAGGCGCCGATCAAGGCGATGGTCGGCCCCTGGTCGCACTGCTTCCCGCACGAGCCCTACCCGAAGCCGGGGATGGAGTGGCGTCACGAAGCGGTGCGCTGGTTCGATCAGTGGCTCAAGGGACGCGACACCGGGATCCTCGCCGAGCCGCGCTTCGCGGTCTACGTGCGTCGCTGGCACCCCCCCGGCCCGCGGCTCGAGGAGGCTCCCGGGGAGTGGCGCTTCGAGGACGGCTGGCCGATCGCCCGGATCCGCGAGCAGGCGCTCTATCCACGGGCGGACCACACACTGGCCGCGACCCCGGGCGAGTCGCAGGCAGCGCACGCGCTGCGCTACGCGGCGTCCACCGGGGTCGAGATCGGCGGGCCGGTCATGTGGTGGGGGGACATCGCCCCCGACCAGCGGCCGTCGGACGCCTACAGCCTGACCTACGACTCGGCGCCGCTCGACGCCGAGATGGAGATCCTCGGTCTGCCGCGCGCCATCCTGCAGGTCGCCGCCGACGCCCCGCGGGCGCACTGGTTCGCCCGCCTCTCCGACGTCGCCCCGGACGGCACGGTGACGCTCGTGGCCGGCGCGGGGTTCAACGGGGCCCATCGCGAATCGGCGCGCGACCCGAAGCCGATCGAGCCGGGCCGCCCGTTCGAACTCGACATCGAGATGCACTTCACCTCGTGGGTCTTCCCCAGGGGGCACCGCATCCGCCTCGCGGTCTCGAACGCCATGTGGCCGATGATCTGGCCTTCGCCGCACCCGATGACCACGACCCTCGCCCTCGGCGGCCCGGCGCCGACGCGGATCCTGCTGCCGGTCGCCCCCCCGGCGCCGGCCCGGCCGGGACCGCGCTTCCTGCCGCCGGAGGAGGGCGACCCGACGCTGCCGGGGTTCGGCACCATCGACGCCGGCACGGTCTCGGGTTACGGGGAGATCGCCACCATCGAGCGCGATGCTGCGCGCGGCGGCGCCCGCGTCGTCGCGACCAACGCCGGCGGCGCGCGCTATCCCTGGGGCACCGAGCGGACCGCCGAGTCGATCCTCCACGAGACCAGCGACGCGCGCCCCGAGGCCACCTCGGTGACCGGCGAGTACCGGACCGAGATCACGCTGCCCGACCGCACCCTGACCTTCGAGGCGCGGCTCACCCTGCGGAGCAACCGGGACACCTTCTTCTATACCTACGTCCGCCGGCTGCTGCGGGACGGCGCGCTGGTGCGTGAGAAGACCTGGACCGACGCCATCCCGCGCGACGGCATGTAGCGGCGCCGACCCGTCCCGGGCGCGCGCCCCCCGGGGTCACCGGAAAAATCGTCCGCCCGTACGATTTCCACTTGACGAAACGCGGAATCCGCGGAGACTTAGGCTGCCGTTTTGCTGCGTCCACAACTCTATCGTCCATGCTCGGGGTCCTGTTTGCCCGGGCCCATGCACGTCCGAAGGGGGGACCCATGATGCGATCTGCCCGCGCAAGGACCGCCCTGTTGTTCCTGGTCGCCTCGATGACGGGACAGTCGCCGCAGGCCGGCGGGCCTGTCGCCGACGGCCTGCCCGACGCCTCCGCGCTCGCCGTCCGTGGCGGCGGCGTGGTGTCCGGCAGGGCCGAGCCGCTTCTGATCTCGTCGAAGGGCGAGGTCGAGGTCGTGATCGGTCTGGTGGATGCGCCGCTGTCGGTGAAGCACGGCCGCAACTTCAGGAAGGTCGGCGGCGCGCTCACTCCGGCGCAGCAAAGGTCGTATCTGCTCGACCTGAAGGGAAAGCAGGACGTCCTGATGGCGCAGGTCCGCGCCCTCGGGGGCCGCGAGCTGGGCCGGGTGAGCAAGGCGGACAACGCGGTGGCCGTGGCCATCGACGCCTCGAGGCTCAGGGCGCTCGCCGATCTGCCGGGGGTCCGCTCGATCCGGCCGCTCCTGAACTTCCAGCTCGACCTGAGCGACACGGTGCCGTATATCGGCGCGGCGGCGGTCCAGGCTGCGGGGGTCGACGGAACGGGCGTCCGGGTCGCGGTGCTGGACTCGGGGATCGACTACACGCACGCGTTTTTCGGGGGTCCGGGGACCGCGGCGGCCTACACGGAGGCCTACGGCACGACGACCTCCGATCCGCGCACCACCACCACCGACGGGCTGTTCCCGACGGCCAAGGTCATCGGCGGGTTCGATTTCGTGGGCGAGGTGTGGCCGATGCCGGATGAGGCGCGCTGCGGCAAGAACCCCGACGGCACGCCCCGGGCCTGCCTGATCGCCGATCCCGATCCGATCGACTGCGGTCCTGCGGCCATCCCCGCGCCCTGCGCCGGCAGCCACGGCAGCCACGTCGCGGACATCGTCGGCGGCAACGACGGCGGCTCGCACAAGGGGGTGGCGCCGGGCGCCAGCCTGTATGCCGTGAAGGTCTGCAGCGCTGTGGCGACCTCGTGCAGCGGCATGGCCATGCTTCTGGGGATGGATTTCGCGCTCGATCCTGATGGCGATGGAGACATGTCCGATGCCGTCGACGTCGTCAACATGTCCATCGGCTCCCCCTACGGTCAGGCCGAGCACAACACGAGCGATGCGGCCGCCAACCTGGTCCGCGCCGGGGTGGTCGTGGCGTGCTCGGCGGGCAACAGCGCCGACCGTCCGTACATCACGGGCTCCCCAGGCTCGACACCGGAGGTCATCGGAACGGCGCAGACGCAGGTGCCGGGCGCCGCGGTCTTCGCGCTGCGGGTCGACTCGCCGGCGAACATCGCCGGGACCTACACGAACACCGCCACCGTGGACTGGGCTCCGATCGGCGCCGGCTTCACGAACGTTCCGGTGGCCTTCGTCGGCCGCGGCTGCCCCGACGGGTCACCGGAGCCGGTGCCGCCCGGAGGCGATCCCTACCTGGCCGATCCCACCGGCAGGATCGCGCTGATCGATCGCGGAGCCTGCAACATCAGCGTCAAGATCGACCGTGCCGCCAAGGCGGGGGCGGTCGGAGCCCTGCTCGGTCTGGTGGCGGCGGGCGACGCGGTCTCCTTCTCGTTCGGAGGCGGGGACACGTTCGTGCCGACTCTGGTCATCACGCAGGCCACGTCCAACCTGATCAAGGCGAACCTCGCGGCGCCGGTCGTGATCACCGTTTCGCCAGCGACCACCATCCCGCTCGCCGGGAGCATGGTCGGTTCGTCGTCGCGCGGCCCCAACGTCAGCCAGCATGCGATCAAGCCGGACATCGGGGCGCCCGGTGCCTCCATCTCGGCCGAGGCGGGCTCGGGGACGGGCGCGACCGCGTTCGGCGGCACTTCGGGAGCGTCCCCGATGCTCGCGGGCTCGGCGGCGCTCCTGGTCCAGAGGTATCCGTCGCGCAGCCCCCTCGAGATCAAGTCGGTGCTGATGAACACGGCCGAGAGGAGCATCATGACGAACCCGGTCGCGCAACCCGGCGCGCTCGCCCCGATCACGCGGATCGGCGGCGGCGAGGTGCGCGTGGACCGCGCGGCCGACGGCACGACGGCGGCCTGGGACGACGACGGAACCGGAGCCAGCCTGTCGTTCGGCTACCTGCAGGCGACGACGCCCAAGGACTTCAACAAGACGGTGCGGGTGCGCAACTACGCTCCGAACGCGCGCACCTACTCGATCGCGACGTCGTTCCGTTACGCGGACGACGCGACGGGCGGCGCCGTGACCCTGAGCGCTCCGGCGAGCGTCGTCGTGCCGGGGGACGGCAGCGCCACCTTCAAGGTGAAGCTGACGGTCGATCCCGCCAGGCTGCCCGTCTGGACCCTCAACGGCGGCAGCCGGGGCGGTGACGGCTTCAGGCTGCAGGGGGTCGAGTTCGACGGCTACATCGACATCGCCGACGCGACCGACGGGGCCCATCTGGCATGGCACATCCTGCCGCACCGGTCGGCCGCCGTGACCCCCGCCGCCCACGACGTCCTCCTGGCCGGCGGGACCGGGACCCTCGAGCTGGGCAACGCGGCGGGTCTGGTCGCCGGGCGTCTGGACGTCTTCTCGCTCCTGGGAACGAGCGGCAAGATCCCCAGGAGGTTCCTGCCCGACGCGGGCGACAGCTTCGCGGTCGTCGACCTGAGGGCGGTCGGGGCGCGGCTCGTCTCGATCGGCGGGGGCGCCTTCGGCGTGCAGTTCGCGATCAACACCTTCGGGACGCGGGCCCACCCCAACTATCCGGCCGAGTTCGACGTCCACATCGACAACAACCGCGACGGGAAGCCGGACTTCATCGTGTTCAACCGCGAGAACGGCCCCTTCGCGTCCACCGGGCAGAACGTCACGGCCGTCTTCAACGTCGCCACGCGCGTGACGTCGATCTTCTTCTTCACGGACGCCGACCTGGATTCGGGGAACGCCATCCTGACGGCGCCGCTCGCGAGCCTCGGGCTGACGCCGGGAACGCAGTTCGACGTTTCGTTCTACGCCTTCGACAATTACTTCACCGGCGCCCTGACCGACGCCATCGAGGGCAGGACGCTGACGCTCGGCACCCCGCGCTTCGTCGGGTCGGGCGTTCCGGCGTCGGGCGTTCCGGCGGGAGGCAGCAGCACGCTCGCCATCGACGCCCTCCCGGGCGGCGATGCGGCGTCGCCGTCGCAGACGGGTCTCCTGCTGATGCTGCGTGACTCGAAGTCCGAGCAGGAGGCGAGCATCATCACGGTGCACTGATGCGAGGCGGGGGCGGCGCCGGGTCTTCCAATCACCGGGCCTCCCCCGCCCTCACGCCCCGCTCGATCCGCCGCAGACCCCGCCGACGCAGGTTTCCCCCTCGGCGCACCGGCTGCGGCACATCCCGTCCACGCACGCCTCGCAGGCGCCGGGATCGCACCGGGGGTGACAGACGCCCCCCACGCATCGTTCGCAGGGGCCGCAGGTGTCCAGGCAGCCCAGCGGTGTGCAGGTCTGGCAGACCGGATCGCAGAACGGCCGGCACACACCCGACTGGCAGCTCAGACACTGGTCGCGATCGCAGTCGTCCAGGCAGACGCCGTCGAGACAGGTCTCGCATGCCGCGCAGGCGCTGACGCAGGTCCCGCCGGGTGCGCAGACGAGACACCGGGTCTCGTCGCAGGTGACCTGGCAGACCCCGTTGATGCAGGTCTGGCACGCGCCGGCGTCGCACGACGCGCAGGCCCCGTTACTGCAGATCTGGCAGGGCCCGCAGCGCGTCCGGCAGGCGCCATCGACACAGTCGTCGCAGGCGCCGCAGCGGCTGCGGCACGTCCCGCCGACGCAGAGCTCGCACGCGCCGGCATCGCAGCCGATCGCATCGTCGTCGATGATCCCGTTGCAATTGTCGTCGGCCCCGTTGCACGTTTCGGGGGGCTCGGCCGCCGACGCCCCATGCACCCTGTAGAAGACGGTCCCCGGTGGGGCGAGGTCGAACCAGGTGCGCGCGTCGGTCACCCCCAGCGAGTCGTCGGCGCCGCAGACGTCCTTCATGTCTCCCGATCGGAAGACCTCGAAGGTCGGCTGTCCGCCGGTCCATTCGAGCGTGACGTCCAGCGGCCCGGGGCCGTGCTTCAGGGTCAGGGCGATCTCCGGAGGCTGGGTCTGTGCCGCCGCCGGCCCGGACAGCGAGGAGAATGCCAGGAAACCTGCGGCCGCCAATAGGGTGGCGGGTCGGACATCGTCCCCTTCAAGTGCACGACCCGTCACCGGAAGCCCTCCGCTACAATTGTCGCGCAGGCCGGGCAATTCCTGGAAGGATGAACCGTGGCCGGCCCCATCGATCCTGTCACGAAGGATGGAGCGAAGCATAACCGGGGCGGCGGGAGTGAACCATGATCGGGCTCGGTTACGCGCTCGCCGTCCTCTCGTCGATCACCTACGGCGCGGCCGATTTTCTCGGCGGACTCGCGACCAGGCGCTCCACCCTGTTCCCGGTCCTGGTCGTTTCCCAGGCGGTCGGTCTCGTCCTGGTGCTGCTCTCGCTGCCGTTCCTCCCCGCTGCTTCACCGACGGCGAAGGACGTCCTGTGGGGAGGCGCCAGCGGCCTGTCCGGCGGCATCGGCCTGGCCCTGCTCTATCGCGGTCTGGCCATCGGAGTGATGAGCGTGGTGGCGCCCGTGACCGCCGTCTGCGCCGTGATCATCCCGGTGGGCTTCGGGGTGGCTCTCGGCGAGAGGCCGACAGGGCTCGCCATCCTGGGGTTCCTGATGGCGATCGTGGCCATCGTCCTGATCAGTCAGAGCGGGCACCTCGAGGAAGGGAAAAGTCCCACGACCGGGCTGGCGACGGCCATCGCCTCCGGCGTCACCCTCGGCATCTTCCTGGTCTGTCTGCAGCGCGCCGGGCCGTCCGCCGGTCTGTGGCCGCTGGTCGCCGCCCGCGCGGTGTCCGTCTCCTGTTTCATTCTCGCCGGTCTGACGGCGCGGAAGCGACTCCTGCCGCGACGCGAGTCGATGCCGATCGTCATCGGCGGCGGCACGCTCGACATGGCGGCGAACGTCCTCTACCTGCTCGCGGTGCGGCACGGGCCGCTGAGCATCGTGGCCACCCTCACGTCGCTCTATCCGGCCAGCACCATCCTCCTGGCCCGGATCGTCCTGGGGGAGCGCCTCCGCCCCCTGCAAGGGGCCGGGGTGGCCTGCGCCGCCGTGGCCATCCTGCTGATCGTGTCGGGCCGATAGGGCACCGGCGGCGGCCGGACGGTCGCGGCAAGGTCGTCGCTTGACGCCTCCGGGCCGGCGACGATACGCTTCATCAACGTGGTCACAGCGAATCTCCTCACCGTCGAGCTGCACCTGATCGCGGGGTTGGGGGCCATCGCGCTGGGAGGCGCTGCCCTGGTTCGTGGCGCACGGCGCGTGCGCAGCCGGTTGTTTGCAGCTCTCTGCGCCGCGTTCGCGATCTGGACGCTCGCCTTCGCCGCCTACAAGAGCGAAACCGCGCCCGACGTGCCCTGGCGGCTCATCTTCCTGCTCGGGTCGTGCCTGGCGGCACCGATAGGCCTCCATTTCTGCCTCGTGCTGATCGGGCGCGTCGGGGCGAGGCGCGCCTGGGTCGGCATGGGGTACGCCGTCGCGACGGCGCTTTACGCGAGTGCCTGTGTCGTCGCGCCCCGCTACGAGTCTCCCCACCGTCACGCGTGGAACTACGCGGCCATCGTCATCCTCGGCGCCATCCTGCTCACCGGGCTCGCGGCGGTGTTCCGACACACACGGTCGTTGCCGCCGGGTCGGGAACGGAGCGCCTTCCGGATGTTCCTCTACGGTGCCACCATCGCGGTGCTCGGCGGCCTTTCGGACTTCGTGCCCCGCGGCGGACGGGACGTCCTGAACATCGGGCCCGTCGCGGTGCTCACCTTCCTGGTCATCGTCGGCGCGCTCGTGGTGCGTCATCGCTTTCTCGATGTCGACGTGTTCATCGTGCGCGCCTCGATCCTCGCCGGTACGGCGGCTATCGCCGCCCTCGTGATCACGATCGTCGCGCGGCCGACGGAGGGGGGCTACCTCCCCGTGTTCGCCACGGCCCTGGCGCTGACCCTGCTGGCGGCGCCGACCTGGAAGTTCGTCATGGACACCGGGGCCTCGCGCCATCATCCCGTCTCGCGCGCGCTGATGGAGATCAGCCGCAACCTGCCGTCGGCCCAGCGTCCGGCCGACGTCTGGAGGATCCTCGAGGTCGGCCTGACGACGCTTCAGGGCAGAATTTCGATCACCGTGTACGCTCTGGATCCAGCGCAGGTCGCATATACCCCGGTGCATCCGTGATCGGTTAAGCGATCTGTTTTCAATGAGATAGCTTGATGGGCGCGGGTTTGCGGCGATCACGACGTAGCCCCATTCTCGACGCGCGCGAGGAGCAAGCGTCGCGACAGGTTCGGATCGA
>JBOGOE010000097.1:0-8091 GCA_050747445.1 Candidatus Polarisedimenticolia bacterium
CCGGCTGGACCCTGGCCGCGTTCGGTCTGGCCGCGGCGTTGTGGACCGCGCCGTCGGTCGCGGCCCTCCTCCTGGGGAGGGAGGCGCCATTCGTGCGGTTGCTGGAAACCCATCTCCCCGAGGCGGGGGTGGCGATCCTGTGCGCGTCGCTCCTGTTCGTGGCGCCGGTCGACTGGCGCCGCCGCCGCTTCGCCCTGACCTGGGAGGAGGGGCGCCGCGTCAACTGGGGGATCCTCCTGTTGTTCGGCGGCGGATTGTCGCTCGGGACCCTCGCCGAAGCGACCGGGGTCGCGCGCTGGGTGGGCGAGGGGTTGCAGGTGTCCGGGGTGGTCCGCACCGAGGCGGGGTTCCTGCTGATCGCCGTCGCCCTGACCATCCTGGTCAGCGAGTTCGCCTCCAACACCGCCGCCACCACCCTCCTGGTCCCGGTCGTGATCGCCGCCGCCCAGGCGGGCGGGCTCGACCCGGTGCGCGCCGCCCTCGGGGTCGGTCTCGCCGCCACCTGCGGCTTCGTCTTTCCGGTCTCCACCCCGCCCAACGCCATCATCTTCGGCACCGGTCTCGTCCCATTGCGCCGGATGATCCGGGCCGGCATCCTCCTCGATCTGACCGCCCTCGTCGTGGTGTGGGGCGGTCTGCTGCTGCTCGGACCGCTCCTGCCGCGCTGACCGGCCGCGTGCCGCGATGCGGCACCGCGTTGCGCGGCGTCCTTGTGACCTCGGGGCGGCCTCTGCTACGCTTCGGGTCCCTGCCGAAAGGACGCCGATGCGCGGCTTCAGGAACACGCTCCGACCGCTCGACATCCTGCCGCCCGAGGCGGAGGAGAAGGTCCACGTCGCCGCGCTCCGGATGCTGCGCGACCACGGCGTGGTCATCGAGGAGCCGCGCGCGCTCGACCTGTTCCGCCGCGCCGGTCTGAGGATCGACGACGGGGAGCAGCGGGTGTGGTTCCCGCCGGAGTACGTCGAGGAGCAGATCCGCAAAGCCCCCTCCGAGTTCACCCTCCGCGCCCGGGACCCGAAGAACGACGTGACCGTGGGCGGCGATCGCCTGGTGTTCGCGCCGGTGAGCGGCCCGCCGTTCGTCATGGATCGCGAGGGGGGGCGGCGCGACGGCACGGTCGAGGAGCAACGCAACCTGGTGCGTCTCTCCGAGGTGCTGGAGGTGATGCATCACGGCTGCCCGGAGGTCGCGGTCAAGGACCTGCCGGTCGAGACCCGCCATCTCGACATCCTGTACGACCAGATCCGTCTCAGCACCAAGGGGATGATCGGCGACGCCTGGAGCGCGCTGCGGGCCCGCGACCACATCGACATGATGGCGATCGTCTTCGGCGGCCGGGAGGCGATCCTCGAGACCCCGGTCCTCGTCGGGATCATCAACTCCAACAGCCCGCTGCGTTACGACGCCAACATGGCCGAGGGGCTGATCGAGTACGCCGCCGCCGGCCAGGTCAACATCATCACCCCGTTCATCATGGCGGGGGCGACCAGCCCGGTGACCCTGGCGGCGGCGCTGGCGCAGCAGAACGCCGAGACCCTGGCGGCGGTGGTCCTGGCGCAGGCGGTCCGCCCGGGGGCCCCGGTCATGTACGGGTCGTTCCTGACCGGTCTGGAAATGCGCACCGGCGCCCCGGCGTTCGGGCGTCCCGAGGCGGCGCTCGGGATCCTCGGGTCGGCGCAGATGGCGCGGCGCTACCGGCTGCCGTGCCGCGGCGGCGGCGTGCTGACCAACTCCAAGGTTCCCGACATGCAGGCGGGGCAGGAAAAGATGAACATGCTCTGGCCGATCCTGCTGGGCGGCGTGCACTACGTCCTGCACGGGGCCGGCTGGAGCGACGGCGGGCTGACCGCCTCGTTCGAGCAGATGGTGCTCGATGCCGAGATGCTGGAGATGCTGCCCCGCTTCTTCAGCGGCGTGGCGGTCGACGAGGAGACCCTGGCGCTCGACGTGATCGCCCGCGTCGGGGCGGGGGGGCACTTCCTGGGGGAGGAGCACACCCGCAGGCACTTCAGGACCGAGTTCTACTTCCCGCAGCTCGCCGACACCGAGGCGTTCGAGGCCTGGACCAAGAAGGGCTCGAAGGACGCCTACGCCCGGGCGACCGATCGTTACAGGAAGCTGCTGGCGACCTACGTCGAGCCGCCCATCGACCCGGGGGTGGACGAGGAGCTCAGGGAGTTCGTGGCGCTCCGCAAGCGGGAGATCGAAGCCTCGTCGTCGTAGAGCGGCGCCGTCCGGCGGAGGATGGCGGAGAGCGCCAGCAGGACCAGAAGCCCGAGACCGGGGCCGAAGAACAACGGGTGGACGGCCCCCAGGAGCCCCCCGATCCTGCCGTACAGCCAGAGGTGCGACGTGACGCCCGCCGCCGCCCCCACCAGCATCGCCCAGAACCCGGCCCGCCGGTCGATCCGCTTCCAGTAGAGCCCGAGCATCATCGGCCCGAACACCGCGGCCGGAGCGACCAGCGTGCTGAAGACCACGGCGTTGACCACGCCGGGGGCGGCCAGCGCGATGAGCAGCGACAGCGCCGCGATCAGGACGGTCACCAGCCGGGAGGCGCGCAGCAGGGGGCGCTGCTCGAGCGTGCGCCGGGCCAGCGGCTCGTAGACGTCCTGCACCATGAGCGAGGACGAAGCGGCGAGCCAGGCCGAGGCGGTCGACATGGTGGTCGCCAGGATCGCGGTCAGGAAGAAGCTGCGCAGTCCCGCCGGCAGGACGTCCCGGATGAGGGTCGGGAGCGCCTCGTCCTGGTGCGGCAGACCGGGGAGAAGCACCGCCGCGACCATCCCCATCCCCATGACGCACAGGCCGAAGATCAGGTAGTTGACACCGGTATAGACGTAGGCGAAGCGGGCGACCTTCGCGTCGGACGACGCGAACACCCGCTGCATGTAGGTCTGATCGGTCGAATAGGAATAGACACACAGGGCCATCCAGGCGAGCGGCTCCATGATTCCGAGCCGGCCCGGGTCGAAGCTGGCGGCCGGCAGCGCCTGACGCAGCCCGTCGATCCCGCCGATCTTGGCGAGGGCCAACGGCAGCCCGATCAGGATCCCGGACATCAGGATGACGTATTGGAGCACGTCGGTCCAGACGACCGCCCACAGACCGCCCATGGCGGTGTAGGCGACGAACACCGCGGTCACCAGGCAGGCGGCCAGGGTCCGGTCGACGCCGAACAGGGCGTGCAGCGAGATGGCGGAGACCTGGATCTGCACCGCGGTGAACACGATTCCCTCGAGCGTCTGGAGGACGGCGACCAGTCGGCGGGTGGAGATGCCGTACCGGTCGCCCAGGTAACCCGGGATGGTTTTGAGCGACAGCCGGCGCAGGGTGACCGTCGCCGTCAGGCCGACGAGGATCCAGGCCGGGACCGCGGTCAGGTTCCAGTAGGCCCCCGACACCCCGAGGGCGTAGGCCAGTCCCGCGCCGCCGATGAGACCGGACCCGGAGAATTCCGTGGCCGCGAGACTGAGGGCCGCCGGGACCCGGCCGAGCGATCGGCCGCACAGATGGAAGTCGTCCGAGGTTCCGATGCGGCGCGAGGTCAGGCGGCCGATGAGCAGGACGGTCGCGACGTAGATCGTGAAGACCGCGAGATCGAGCACGGTGCGCGTACCCTACCACACGCGCCGCGCGTGCCCGCAACGGCCGGTCCGTGATGCGGCACGCGGCAGCCCGCCTGGCCGGCGCGGCCGCCGGCGGCGGGGATCGGGCGCGCGGGTTCGGGTGTAGACTCCGCCTCCGCGACGGCCCGATCATGCCGGGGCCGCCTGCCCGCCGTCTTGACAAATCGGACGGGAAGGGTTAACTTACCGACCGGTCGGTAGGTAAGAACCCGGACCACCGCGGGCAGGATCGCGGCATCGCGCGGCGGGCTCCGGGAGGCGGGTTGAAGAAGAGGGCGCGGCAGGACCGGCTGACCCGAAAGGCCCAGATCTTCGAGGTCGCGGCGCGCATCTTCTGCGAGAAGGGCTTCGAGGCGGCGTCCATGGGCGACATCGCCGAGGCCACCGGTCTGACCAAGGCCGGGTTGTACCACCACATCGAGAGCAAGGAGGACCTGCTCTACGCCATCATGGCGTACGGCATGGAGTTGTTCGAGGAAAAGGTGCTGCGGCGCGTGACCGCGATCCAGGACCCGCTCGAGCGACTGCGCGAGACCTTCAAGGGGCACGTGCTCGTGGTGACCCGCGACCGTCCCAAGGAGATCACCGTCGTCCTGCACGAGAGCAACGCCCTGCGCGGCCGCTCCCGCGAGAAGATCAACGCGCGCAAGCGCCGTTACGTGCAGTTCCTGGAGAAAACCTTCCGCGAGCTGGTGAAGACCGGCGCCGCCCGGGCGATCGACCCGGCGCTGGCGGCCTACGGGATGCTGGGCATGATCAACTGGATCTATCAGTGGCACCGGCCGGCCGGGCGGCTCAGCGAGACCGAGCTGGCGGACCAGTTGTGCGACCTGTTCCTGTCCGGGGTCCTGAAACCCGCCGCGGCGGCCTCCTCGTGAAGCCCCGGATCGAGGTCGGGATCGCCGGCTACGGCGCCTACGTCCCGCGGCCGCGCATCGCCACGCGGGCGATCGCGGCGGTGTGGGGGAAGGCGGAGGGCGGCTGGCTGCCGGTCGCCGAGAAATCGGTCCCGTCGCTCGACGAGGACACGGTCACCATGGCGATCGAAGCGGCCCGTTCCGCGGTGACGCGCGCCGACGTCGATCCGGCGCGCATCCGCGCCGTCTGGCTCGGGACCGAGTCGAAACCCTACGCCGTCAAGCCGGGCGGCACGGTGGTCGCGGAGGCGATCGGCGCCGTGCCCGAGGTCAGCGCGGCGGACCTGGAGTTCGCCTGCAAGGCGGGCTCGGAGGCGGTCCAGGCGGCCATCGCCCTGGTCGGGTCCGGCATGGCGGAGTACGCCATGGGGATCGGCATGGACGCGGCCCAGAGCAAGCCGGGGGACCAGCTGGAATACACCGCCGCGGCCGGCGGCGCGGCCTGCCTCATGGGTCCGGCGGCATCGTCGCTCGCGGTCGTCGAGGGATCGACGTCGTACGTGACCGACACCCCCGACTTCTTCCGGCGGCAGCACATGCACTACCCGGAGCACGGCCACCGCTTCACCGGCGAGCCGTCGTATTTCGCCCACTCGCGCGGCGCGTCGAAGCACCTGCTCGAAAGCCTCGGGCGGCGCGCCGCCGACTACCGCTGGGCCGTCTTTCACCAGCCCAACCCCAAGTTCATGCGGCGGATCGCGGCGGAGCTCGGCTTCACCGAGGCCCAGATCGCCCCCGGCGCGGTGGTCGATCGGATCGGCAACACCTACTCGGGGGCGTCGCTCCTCGGGCTCGCCGGCATCCTCGACGTCGCGGCCCCGGGGGATCGGATCTTCTTCTGCTCCTACGGATCCGGGGCCGGGAGCGACGCGTGGTCGCTGGTGGCCACCGACCTGCTGCCGCGCGCGCGGGAACGGGCGCCCCTGGTGCGCGATTACCTGGAGCGACGCCATCCGATCGAGGACTACGGGCAGTATCTCAGGCTGGCCGGCAAGATCCGGACGCTCTGAGACCACCGGGGACGGCAGGCATGCGGGACGTCAGCATCATCGGCATCGGGCAGACGGCGGTGGCGGAGCACTGGGACCGCTCGATCCGCGATCTGGCGGTCGAGGCGATCGCCGCGGCGCGCGCCGACGCCGGGATCGAACAGGTCGACGCCCTGTACGTCGGCAACATGCTCTCCGGGGAGCTGGCGGGACAGGAGAACCTGGCGACCGTGGTCGCCGACGCCGCGGGGCTGCTGCCGATCGAGGCGGTCAAGATCGAGGCGGCGTGCGCCTCCGGCGGGGCGGCGGTACGGGCCGCGGCTCTGGCCGTGGCCGCGGGGGCCCACGAGGTCGCCCTGGTGTGCGGCGTCGAGAAGATGACCGATTACCTGACCGACGGCGTCACCTCGGCGCTGGCCATGGCGGCCGACGCCGACTACGAGGCCGGGTTCGGGATCTCGTTCGTGGCGCTCAACGCCCTCCTGATGCGGCGTTACATGCACGAGCACGGAGCGCGTCACGAGGAGTTCGCGCCCTTCTCCATCAACAGCCACCGCAATGCCGCCGACAACCCGTGCGCCATGTACCGGCAGCCGATCACCGCCGAGGACTTCGTGCGCTCGCCGATCGTCGCCGATCCGATCAACATCCTCGACTCCGCCGGGATCTGCGACGGCGCGGCCGCGCTCCTTCTGTGCCCGTCGTCCGAGACCCGGCGCGCCCGCCGCCCGCCGATCCGGATCGCCGCCTCGGCTTCGGCCACCGACACCGTGGGGCTGGCCGAGCGGCGGGACCCGCTCGTCTGGCAGGCGGTGGCCGACTCGGCCCGCCTGGCCTACGCGCAGGCGAAGATCGGGCCGAAGGACATCGATCTGTTCGAGCTGCACGACGCCTTCACCATCGTCTCGGCGCTCACCCTCGAGGCCTGCGGGTTCGCCGACCGCGGGACGGCGCTCAAGCTGGCCGCCGAGGGGCGGATCGCGCGCGACGGGGACATCCCGATCGGTACCCTCGGCGGGCTCAAGGGGCGCGGTCACCCGGTCGGCGCCAGCGGCGTCTATCAGGTGGTCGAGGTGGTGCGGCAGCTGCGCGGCGAGGCCGGTCCGGCGCAGGTGAAGGGGGCGCGTCTCGGCATGGCGCAGAGCGTCGGCGGCTCCGGGTCGGTCGCCATCACCCACATCCTGGGGATCTAGATGGAGCTGCCCCGCTATCACCGGATGCGACGGACGCTGTACCGGCTGGAGGGCAGCCGCTGCCGCGGCTGCTCCGGGTTGTTCTTCCCGCCGCGTCCCCTGTGCCCCGCCTGCCGCAAGCCGGAGACGCTCGAGCCGCACCGGTTCAGCGGCCGCGGCACCCTCTACTCCTTCACGCGCGTGACCCAGGCGCCCCGTGGTTTCGCCTCCCTCGCCCCCTACGCCGTCGCCATGGTGCGTCTGGAGGAGGGACCGCTCCTGACCGCCCCGCTCGCGGACGTCGAGGGGATCGACCTGGCGATCGGCATGCCGGTGGAGATGGTGACCCGCAAGATCCGGGACGCCGAGGAGCACGGCTACATCGTCTACGGCTACAAATTCCGTCCGGTGATCACGCCATCCGCCATCCGGCCGTGACGAGCCGCCCATGAGCGACGCGCGGGCGGAGCGGATCATCGCCGCGCCCGAGGCGGCCGCGCTCGTCCGCGACGGGATGGTCGTCGGTCTCTCCGGGTTCTCCTATCAGAACCCGCCGATGGCGCTGGTGCGCGAGGTCGCGCGGCGGCGCGTGCGCGACCTGACCCTCGTCTCGGGTCCGACCTCGGGCCTCGAGACCGACCTCCTGATCGGCGCCGGCTGCGTCCGTCGCGTCGTGACCGCCTGCGTCGCCTTCGAGCGGGTGCTGGCGATCGCCCCGGCGTTCCGTCAGGCCGCCGAGCGCGGGGATCTCGCGGTCTGGGAGTGCGACGAGTGCATCTGGCACCTGGCGCTCAAAGCGGGTGCGTGGGGGATGCCGCACCTGCTGTGGCGCGGGGGCGTCGGGAGCTCCCTCCCCGAGCTCAACGACGATCTCGAGGAGGTCGAGGTGGAGGGCCGCCGGTACGTCAAGGTCCCGCCGATCCGGCCGGACGTCGTGTTCGTGCACGCCGCGGAGGCGGACGCCTACGGCAACGTCCGCCTGCCGCGCGAGGCTTATCTGGGGCGGTCGTTCGCCGAGCGGGCGCTGGCGCTGGCCTGCCGCGGTCCGGTGGTGGCCTCGGTGGAGAGGATCGTCCCGAACGAGGAGGTGACCGACGATCCGGCCCGCACCCTCCTGCGCGGGGCGCAGGTGGTGGTGGCGCCGTGGGGCGCCCACCCGGGCGGGACGACCGGGCGTTACGTCCCGGACCTGGATCACTATCGGGACTACGCGGCCGCCGGCGAGGCCCGCCGCAAGGGGGACCCGGTCGCCTACCAGGGTTATCTCGAACGGACCGTGTATGGGCCGCAGGATCACGATGACTATCTGAAGACCGTCGGGCGCGACCGCCTGGCGGCGCTGCGGCTCCGGACCCACCGGGACGGCGGCGGGGGGCGCGGG
>JBOGOE010000098.1:0-11170 GCA_050747445.1 Candidatus Polarisedimenticolia bacterium
AGCGAGTCGAGCGGAGGCGTCGCGAAGCGACGCCGGACGCGTCCCCGGCGGGGGCGGCCGCGGGGGGGCGCGCACCGGCAGCGCGACGCGCCTTCGCGCTATACTGCGGCTCCTCATGCGCATCGGCATCAACGGACTGGGCCGCATCGGCCGCGGTTTCCTGCGTCACGCGCTCGAGCGCGACGACGTCGAGGTCGCGGCGGTCAACGACCTGGCGGAGCCGGCGATGCTGGCCCACCTGCTGCGCCACGATTCGGTCGCCGGGCGTCTGCCGCACGAAGTCCGGGCCGAGGGCGGGACGTTGCGCGCCGCCGGCCGGGCCATCCGCTGCACCCGCCACGCCACCCCCGCGGAGATCCCCTGGGGGGCGGCGGGGGTCGAGGTGGTCCTGGAGGCGACCGGCCGGTTCACCGGGCGCGCCGCCGCCGCGGGACACCTGGTGGGCGGGGCCCGCTCCGTGGTGATCAGCGCCCCCTCCCCCGACGCCGATCTGACCGTCTGCTACGGGGTCAACCACCAGCGCTACGACGCGGCGCGTCACCGGGTGATCTCCAACGCCTCCTGCACCACCAACGCCATGGCGGCGCTGCTGGTGGTGGCGGAGGAGGCCTGGGGGATCGAGCGGGCCGCGATGACCACGGTCCACTGCCTGACCAACAACCAGATGCTGGTCGACGCGCCCCATGCCGATCCGCGGCGCGCGCGCGCCGCCGGTCTGTCGATGATCCCGACCTCGACCAGCGCCGCCGCGGCGATCGTCCGGGTGCTGCCGGCGCTGGCCGGCAAGGTCCACTGTCTCGCGGTCCGCGTGCCGACCTCCGCGGTGTCGCTCATCGACCTGAGCCTGCTGCTGCGGCGCGACGCCGACGCCGGGGCGGCGCGCGACGCCTATCGCGCCGCGGCGGCGGGACGCCTGCGGGGGATCCTGGGATACTCTGACGAGGAGCTGGTGTCGATCGATTACCAGGGGGATCCGCGCTCGGCGGTGGTCGACGGTCCGCTGGTCGCGGTCGAGGACCGGCGGCTCCTGAAGGTCTTCGCCTGGTACGACAACGAGCGCGGCTACGTCCACCGCCTCGGCGACCTGCTCCGGCACATGGGGCGCGGCACCCGCGCCCCGGAGGCTTCGTGATGCGCCGGAAGCGGAGCGTGCGCGACCTGGACCTGCGCGGCCGGCGGGTGTTCGTGCGGGTCGATTTCAACGTGCCGCTCGCGGGCGGCGCGGTGGCCGACGACACCCGGCTGCGGGCCGCGCTTCCGACCCTGCGGCACATCCTGGAAGCCGGGGGGCTGCCGATCCTCGCCTCCCACCTGGGGCGGCCGAAGGGGAAACCGGACCCCGGGCTGACCCTGCGCCCGGTCGCCGACCGCCTGGCGACGCTGTTGGGCGTGCCGGTCGAGCTGGCCCCCGACTGCGTCGGCCCGGAGACCGCCGCCCGGGCGCGCGCCCTCCAGCCAGGGCGCGTGCTGCTGCTGGAGAACCTCCGCTTCCACCCGCAGGAGGAGAAGTGCGAGACCGACTTCGCGCGGCAGCTGGCGGCCCTGGCCGAGGCGTACGTCAACGACGCCTTCGGCAGCGCCCACCGGGCGCACGCCTCGGTCACCGGGGTGCCGCGTCTCCTGGCGGGTGGGGCGGCGGGCTTCCTCGTGGAGACCGAGCTCGAGGCGCTGACGCGGCTGCGCGAGCGGCCCGAGAAACCCTACGTGGCGATCCTCGGCGGCGCCAAGGTGTCCGACAAGATCGATCTGATCCTCAACCTGATCACCAAGGTGGACGCGCTCCTGATCGGCGGCGCCATGGCCTACACCTTCCTCAAGTCGCGCGGCGTGCCGGTCGGCGCGTCGCGGGTCGAGGACGATCGGATCGAGCACGCCTGCCAGATCACCACCCGCGCCATGGACTCGGGGGTGCGGCTGCACCTTCCGGTCGATCACGTCGTCGCCCCCTCCCCCGAGCCGGGCGCCCCGTCGCAGCTGACCGGCGGCAAGGAGATCGAGGCCGGGTTGATCGGGTTCGACATCGGGCTGCGCAGCCGCGAGGGGTACGCCGCCGAGATCGCGCCGTCGCGCACCGTCTTCTGGAACGGACCGATGGGGATGTTCGAGGTTTCCCCCTATGACGCCGGCACCCTGGCGGTAGCCCGCGCCATCGCGGCCGCCCCCCGCTTCAGCGTGGTGGGGGGCGGCGACTCGGTGGCGGCGGTGAACCGGCTGCGGATCGCCTCCGCGTTCACCCATCTCTCCACCGGAGGGGGCGCCTCGCTGGAGTTCCTCTCCGGGGTCGATCTCCCCGGGATCGCCGCCCTGGCCGACGCGGTCGAAGGGGACGGCGAAGCGCCGGGCCGGTCGCGATGAGCCGCCCGCGGCCGCTCGTGGTCGGGAACTGGAAGATGCACCTGGTCCCGTCGCGCACCGGTCCCTATCTGCGCGAGCTCCTCCCCCGCCTCTCCGGTCTCCGGGACCGGGAGATCGCGGTGGCGCCGGCCTTCACCTCCCTGCCGTCCGCCGCCGCCGCGCTCGGCGGCTCCACGATCCGTCTGGCCGCCCAGGACCTGTTCTGGGAGGACGAGGGGGCGTACACCGGCGAGGTCTCCGCGTCGATGCTGCGCGACCTCGGGGTGGCGTACGTCCTCGCCGGCCACTCCGAAAGACGTCAGCTGGGCGAGACCGACGGCATGGTGGCCCGCAAGGTGGCGGCGGCGCTGCGGGCCGGGTTGTCCCCCATCGCCTGCGTGGGCGAGCGGCAGGAGGCGCGCGATGCCGGTGGCGCCGTCCCGGTCGTGCGGGAGCAGATCCTGAAGGCGTTCGAGGAGGCGCCCGCCGCCGCCGCTCCGGGCCTGGCCGTCGCCTACGAGCCGATCTGGGCGATCGGCACCGGCCGGGCCGCGACCCCGGGCGACGTGGCCGCGATGCATGCCGCCATCCGCGCCGAGCTGGTGCGTCGCTTCGGCGACCCCGCGGGCCGCGTGATCCGGATCCTCTACGGCGGCAGCGTCACCGCCGCCAACGTCGATCCCCTGATGGCGACGCCGGAGGTCGACGGTCTCCTGGTCGGCGGCGCCTCTCTCAAGCCCGACGACTTCGCCCGCATCGCCGCGTTCCGCTGACGCGGTTGCCCCGCGCGCCGCGCCTGTGCTAGGGTACGGCTTCCCATGACGGCCCTGAGCATCGCCCTGACCATCGTCCACATCGGCGTCTGCTTCATCCTGATCCTCGTCGTCCTGCTGCAGAGCGGCAAGGCGGCCGACCTGGCCGGGGCGTTCGGCGGGGGGGGAAGCCAGACGGCGCTGGGGAGCCGCGGCGCCGCCACGCTCCTGACCAAGGCGACGACCATCGCGGCGGTGCTGTTCATGCTGACCTCGCTTGGGCTGGCGCTTCTCGGGTCGCGGCGCGGCGGGTCGGTCCTGGACGAAACCCAGATCCCGGCCGCGGCCGGCGCCCCCGAGAGCGGTCCGGCCCCGGCCGCACCGGCGGAGGAGGGCGCGGCCCCGCCGGCGGAAGACGCCCCGGCCCCGACGGGCGAGACGGCTCCGCCCGGGTCCCGGTAGTCCTTCGATCGCTTCAGTTCGTCCGGGCGGCGACGCGCTGCCGCCCGCCATGTGCCGGAGTGGTGGAACTGGCAGACACACCATCTTGAGGGGGTGGCGCCCAAAAGGCATGCGGGTTCAAATCCCGCCTCCGGCACCAGCCACCCGTCCCGCGGTCTCCTCCAGAAACGCCCGCACCGTCTTCAGGAACTCGACCGGCTGATCGGCAAACGGCATCGAGCCGCTCTCCTCCAGGATCGACAGCCTGGCGGACGGGGCGGCCCGTCGCACCGCCTCGACGTCGTCGGGTGACGCCGTCCGGTCGTGCCGGCCGGCCACGATCAGGATTGGCTGGCGCAGGCGGCCGAGCGCCGGCAGCAGGTCGGGCCCCTCGATGGAAGCTGCCGCCGCGTCGTACGGCGCCGCCGACACCGTCATCCCGTCCACGAAGGCGCCGTGGAAGGAGCGATCGGTCAGCCGGTGAAAGAGCAGCGGCGCCAGGATCCGGATCCGCTCGCGCAGGCGGCCGTCGGCCGACAGGTAACGGTCGCCCTCCAGGGCGGCGATCGCCTCCCGCATCCGGCCGGTGAGGGCGCCGCGCAGACCGGCGGCGTCGAGGAAGGTCGAGGCGCGCGGGGTCGGGCCGATCAGGATCAGCCGGCCGACGCGCTCCGGGTGCCGCCCGGCGTACAGGATCGCCACCGCCGCGCCGTAGCCGTGCCCGAGGAGGTCGATCTGTTCCCGTCCAAGCCGCAGCCGCGCCCGCTCCAGGTCGGCGACGGCAGGCTCGAGACCGTACGCCCCGGGCGGGCCGGCGGCCGACCGGCCGCAGCCGCGCGGATCGTAGTAGACCACCGTGGCGTGCGCCGCGAGGGAGGTCAGATAGGGATGGAAGTAGCCGTGGTCGAGGCCGGGGGCCGCGGGGAGGAGGACGATCGGGGGGCCGCTCCCCTCGGTCTCCAGGAAGAGACCGGAATCGTCCGCGGGGATCACCGTGCCGGGGTGCGGGTGCTCCCGGGCATCCACCCCGGCCGGCGGCAGGAGGAGGACCGCCGGCAGCAGGAGGGCAACCGCCGCCGGCGGGCGAAGGCGGCGCGCGGCCGGCCCGGAACGGGCGGCCACCTATTCCTCCTCGTCCTCCAGGAGGGCGTCGATCTCGTCCGGGTCGAGCCCCTCGAGGATCCGCTTGACGCGGAGCAGGTTGTCGACGTCGGAGCTGAAGCGCGTCTCGGGGCGCGCCTTCAGAAGCACCAGGGCCCGGTCGATCGATTCGAGCAGCTCGTCCAGCACGTGGCTCACGTTGGCTCCAGTCGGGGGAGGGCGGTCCGGGGCGGAAGGTCTCAGTGCCCCTCCGCCTCGAGAAACCGTTCGGCGTCGATGGCCGCCATGCAGCCGCTTCCGGCGGCGGTGACCCCCTGCCGGTAGACGTGGTCCTGGCAGTCGCCGGCGGCGAACACCCCGCGGACGCTGGTGCGGCTGCCTTCGCGGGTGACGAGGTAACCGTTCTTGTCGCGCTCGATCTGGCCCTCGAAGATCTTGGTGTTCGGCACGTGCCCGATCGCCACGAACAGTCCGTCGAGCCGCAGGTCGCCGACCACCCCGGTCTTCAGATCCTTGACCCGGATTCCCTCGACCTTGTCCTTGCCGAGAATCTCCTCGACACCGGTGTTCCACAGAAAGGCGATCTTCGGATTCTTCATCGCCCGGTCCTGCATGATCTTCGAGGCGCGCAGCGTGTCGCGGCGGTGGATGACGGTCACCTTGGAGGCGAACTTGGTCAGGAAGGTCGCCTCCTCCATGGCGGAATCGCCTCCCCCGACCACGGCGATCTCCTTGCCGCGGAAAAAGAACCCGTCGCAGGTGGCGCAGGTCGACACGCCGTGTCCGATGAGCTTCTTCTCCGATGGCAGACCGAGGAGGCGGGCCGAGGCGCCCGAGGCGATGATCAGGGTGCGGGTCCGGATCTCGCTTTGCCCCGAGACGGTGAGCCGGAAGGGCCAGCGCGACAGTTTGGCCTCGCTGGCCGAGCCGTTCAGGAAGACGGCCCCGAAGCGGGCCGCCTGCGTGCGCATCCGCTCGATCAGCTCCGGCCCCAGGACGCCGTCGGGGAAACCCGGATAATTCTCGACCTCGGTGGTGAGGGTGAGCTGCCCCCCGGCCTCGTGTCCATCGACCAGGAGCGGTGTCAGGTTGGCGCGCGCCGCGTAGATCGCCGCGGTCAGTCCGGCGCAGCCGGACCCCAGGATGACGACGTTGTGAAGGCCGCTGTCGGGCGGCGTCTGGCTCACGGTTCACCTCGCTGTGGAGCGGGGGATTCTAGCACAGGGTTTCAGGGCCAGCCGGCCCGCCGCATCCCCGCGAGCGCCCGCCGGCAGGCCAGATCGACGAGACGCGCGTCGAACCCCAGAGGCGGCGCGATCGCCACCCGGACCCCCTTATGACGCCGCCGCGCCCGGGCCGCCGCGCGCGGCAGGTCGCGTCTGACGTGCCCACCCATATAGAGGAAGTAGGGGAGGAAGAGGATTCGCGACGCCCCGCCCGCGGCGGCCCGCGCGACCGCGGCGGCGATCCCCGGCGCGGCCGCCTCGAGGTAGCAGGTGACGACGCGGACCGGCCGGAGGCGGCGCCGCAGCGCCGCGGCCACCCGGGTCAGGGCGCGATTGGCGGCCTCCACCCGGCTGCCGTGGCCGATCAGCAACACGACCTCATGCCCGCCGCGGTCCCGGACCCGTGTCATCGGGCCCGGCCGGCGATGGTCCCGGCCGCCGCGCCGCCGTTCCACGACAGGGCGACCGGCGTGGCGGCCACCGCGTCCTCGTCCCGCACGTAGGCCAGCGCCGCGGCGCGACCGGTTCCCGGAAGCAGGGCGGCGCTGGTCACCTCGCCGATCGCCTCGTCGCCCCGACGCACGACGGCCCCGCGCGGCGGCGCCGGCCCGCCCGGCAGATCGATCCGCACCAGGAGGCGCGCCACCTTCCTGTAGGTGTTGAGACGGGCGACCACCTCCTGCCCGACGTAACACCCTTTGTCCAGGGAGATCGCGTCGTCGAGACAGGCTTCCCAGGGGTTCCGTTCCTCGTTCAGCTCGCTCCCCTGCTCCGGGAGCCCCGTCTCGATCCGGAGCGCCTCGAGCTCGCCCGCATCGGCAGGGACGGCGGCCGGATGGGACAGGAGCGCGCCACGCAGGGGCTCGATCGAACCGGTCGGGGCGGTCAGGTGGTAACCGCCGCCGGCCAGCGGCCAGGTGCGGGTCAGCCAGCCCGTGGCGGCGCCGATCGCGACCGGCAGGAGGTGATGGAGCGGCAGGACGGCCGCCTCCCCGCCGAACGCGGCCGCCACGGCCTGAGGCGCCCGAGTCCCGAAGATGCCGAGGGTGGCGTGGCCGGCGGTCCAGTCCTCGACGCCGACCTCCTCCCGGAAGGTGTAGCGCTCGACCCACCCGGCGACCGGGCGGGCGCGCCCCGGGCCGGTGATCGCCAGCACCCCCTCCGGCAGCCGGTGGAACAGGACGAGATCGAGAATCCGGCCCTTGGGAGTGGTGAACACGGCCGCCGCCCCCTCACCGGGCCGCAGTCCCTTGAGATCGTTGGTGGTCAGCCGGTGCAGCAGGTCGAGCGCGTCCTTGCCGCGGAACAGGAGGCGTTCCCGATCGGTGCGGGTGACGACCACGGCCCCGTCGTGGGCCGCCCGGTAGGCGGCCGCCGGGTCGATGGCGCCGCGCGGGTCCACCGGCTCACCCCTCGAAGACGACCGGCACGCGGTGCGGGATCGCCCGCGCCTCGAACCCGGCGTCGAGGAACGCCTGCACGGCACGGCGGCCGGCCGCTCCGTAATCGAGGGTGAAGTCGTTGACGTACATGCCGACGAACCGGTCCGCGAGATCGCGGCGCAGACCGCGGCCGTAGTCGAGGGCGTAGGTCAGCGCCTCCCGGCGGTGGGCCAGACCCCACGCGATGCTTCCCTTGAGGAAGCCGGCGACCTCCGCGATGACCCGCGGTCCGAGATCGCGGCGGATGACGTTGCCGCCCAGGGGCAGTGGCAGCCCGGTCCGTTCCTTCCACCAGACCCCCAGATCGAGGACCTTGTGAAGGGCCGCTCCCGCGTCGCCGTAGGTCAGCTGCCCCTCGTGGATCAGCAACCCGGCCTCCTGCCCGCCGGCGGCGACCGCCGGCAGGATCCGATCGAACGGCAGCACCACCGTCCGCACCTCGCCGAGCGCCAGGCGGAGCGCCAGGGCGGCGGAGGTGAGACGACCGGGGATCGCGATGGTCATGCGGCGCAGGTCGTCCGGCGTCGCGGGCGCGCGGGTGACCACGATCGGACCGTAGCCGTCCCCCATGCTGGCGCCGCAGCCGAGAAGCAGGTAGCGATCGGCCAGATAGGCGTAGGCGTGGATCGAGACGGCGGTGACCTCGATGCCGCCGTCGAGCGCCATCCGGTTGAGGGTCTCGATGTCCTGCAGGACCTGCTCGACCGCGTATCCCGGCGTCGGCACCCGGCCGTGCGCCAGACCGCAGAACATGAACGCGTCGTCGGGATCGGGACTGTGCCCGATCCGGATGGTCCGGAGCGTCGCGCCGCCCATGCCGCCTCCCCGAAAGACGCCCATTATAGAACGCCCGGTGCGGCGGCCCCGGCGGCGCGTTCGCGGCGCCGGCGGCGGCGTTCCAGATCGATCACCAGGGCGGCGCCGGCGAGCGCCACCCAGGCGGCGGCCGCGAACAGCCCCTGGAAGCCGAGACGGTCGAGGAAAAGCCCGCTCCCCAGCATGCCGAGGATGTTCCCCGCCCCGTAGGCGGCCGAACCGTAGATCGCCTGCCCGCTCGCCCGGCGCCCCGCTCCGAAGATCCGGTGGGTGTGCGTCACCGCCGCCAGGTGGAAGGCGGCGAAGGTGAAGGCGTGCAGCGCCTGCGCCGCGATCAGCGCCGCGGGAGCGGCGCTCCGGGCGCAGATCCACCAGCGGAGCGCCGAGACCAGGAGCGACGCCCCCAGGATCGGCAGGGGGCCGGTGCGCGTCAGGAGCGCGGGCAGCCGCAGCATCATCGCCACCTCGCACAGGACCGCCAGACCCCAGAGCCCTCCGATGGCGGCGGCGTCGTACCCCCGCGTCTCGAGATGCAGGCTGAAGAAGACGTAGTAGGGTCCGTGCGCCGCCTGCGACAGCAGGCACGCCAGCAGGAACAGGAGGACGTCCGCCCGTCGCACCAGTCCGGCGAGCGACGGCGGCGCCGCGGTCGCCGGGGTCACCGGCCGGTCCGGCGGCAGCAGCCAGGCGCCGCCGAAGTTCAGGAGCGAGGCCCCGAGGACGAGGGGCACGACCATCCCGTCGCCGGCGCGGCCGACGACGGCTCCCGCGATCCAGGCCGTGACGATGAAGGACAGCGAACCCCAGACGCGCATCCGTCCGTAGTGCGGCCCGCCGCCGTCGGCGATCTCCATGGCGGTCGCCTCCACCAGCGGGAGCGCGGGGGCGCGCAGCGCCGCGAACGCCGTCACCACCAGCGCCACGCCCGCGAAGGAACGGGTCCCGAGGGCGCCGGAGAACGCCGCGGTCGCCAGGAGCGTGGACAGGACAACGAGACCGCGCCGGCGTCCCAGACGCTCGGAAGCCAGCCCGCCGAGGGTCGGCACGATCACGCCGCACAGCGGCAGCAGGGCGCTGAGGAGCCCGATCTGGGCCCCGGTGAAACCGAGACCGGCGAGATAGAGATTGAAGTAAGGCAGGTAGACGCCGAGCACCGCGAACGACGTCAGATAAAAGACGCTGAGCGCGCGGTGGGGCGGGAGCGGCATCGCGGCCCACGATAGAGGTCGTTCCCGGCGCTGTCAACGTCAAGCCCTGCGCTACAATGGCCGCCGGGAGGCTTCTCCCATGGACGAATCACAGGCGCCCCGCAAGGCGTTCGCCGCGCTGGTGGCGCTCCCCGACGACGCGATCGATCTGGCCCAGGCGTCGCTCCTCATCGCCCGCGAGGAGTACCCCGACCTGGAGGTCGGCCGCTACCTGGCGGTCCTCGACGAGATGGGTGGCACCGTCAGGGAGCGGTTGCGCGGCGGGGAGGGATTCTCCAGCCAGATCGCCCACCTCAATCGGCTGCTGTTCGACGAGATGGGGTTCCGGGGCAACCGCGACGAGTACTTCGACCCGCGCAACTCGTTCCTGAACGACGTCCTCGACCGGCGCACCGGCATCCCGATCAGCCTGTCGGCGGTCTATCTGGAGGTGGCGCGGCGGATCGGCTGCCGGCTCGCCGGCGTGTCGTTCCCGGGGCACTTCCTGGTGCGCACCACGGACCGCGACGTCCCCGAGGATGTGCTGATCGATCCGTTCAACCGCGGCCGGATCCTGACCGAGGCCGACTGCCGCGCCCTCCTGGCCGAGACCTCCGAAGGACGGCTGAGCTTCCGCCCCGAGTTCCTCAAACGCGCCCGGACGCGCGACATCCTGGGGCGGATGCTCGACAACCTGAAGGGGATCTACAAGTCCCAGGCCGATTTCCACCGGGCCCTGAAGGTGCAGCAGCTGATCCTGTGCCTCCACCCGGAGGAGCCGCAGGAGATCCGCGATCGCGCCATCCTTTATCACAACCTGGCGCTCTTCGAGCAGTCGGCGGCCGACCTGGGGACCTATCTCGAGCTCGCCCCGGCCGCCGAGGATGCCGCGGAGATCCGCAAGCGGCGCAGACTCCTGGAGCGCCTCGCGCCGCGATGGAACTGAGGCGGGACCCGGCGCTCTTCTTCGCCGCCGGCGGGCCGCTATCGCGCATCCTCCCCTCCTTCGAGCCGCGCCCGCAGCAGGGTCATCTGGCCGCGGCCGTCCTCGACACCTTCGCCTCCGGGGGGACGCTCCTCGCCGAGGCGGGGACCGGGGTCGGCAAGTCCCTCGCCTACCTGCTGCCGGCCCTCCTCTGGGCGACCCGACCGGGGGATCTCCCCCCGGAGGAGCGGCGTGTCGTGGTCTCCACCCACACCCGGGCGCTGCAGGAGCAGCTGTGGCGCAACGACCTGCCGCTCCTGGAGCGCGCCCTCGCGTCCTGCGGCGTGACCTTCCGATCGGCGATCCTGATGGGGAGCGAGAACTATCTGTGCGTCCAGCGGCTGGAGGAGGCCCGGCTGCAGGGCGGGCTTCCCGGCGAGCCCGGGGGGAAGGCGCTCGCGGACCTGGCGCGGCACGCGGCCAACGCCGCGACCGGTCTCCGATCGGCCGTGCCGTTCGCCGTGACCGACGCGCTCTGGAGCCGGGTGCGGCGCGATCGCGAGGTGTGCCTGGGTCCGCGCGGACCGTTCTGGGATTCCTGTCTGTACCGGCGCGATCTGAAGGCGGCGCGCGACGCGCATCTGCTGGTGGTCAACCACGCCTTGTTCTTCCTGGATCTCGCCGTCGGGGGCCGCGTACTCCCGCCCCATGGCGCCGTGGTCCTCGACGAGGCGCACCGCGTGGAGGAGACCGCCCTCTCCCAGCTCGGGCTGTCGGTGTCCGACCGGAGCCTCGCCGCTCTGGCGGAGGAGATCCTGCCGGGCGCGTCCGGGGGGCGGCGGCGCGGCGGCGGCGATCGGCGGGACGCCGCCGGGATCCCGGTGTCGCGCGCGGTCGAGACGGCGGCGCGCCGGCTGGGGCGCGAGTCGGCGGCGTTCTTCGAGGC
>JBOGOE010000099.1:0-6021 GCA_050747445.1 Candidatus Polarisedimenticolia bacterium
GCTCCGGGGCCGCCGTCCCCTCCGGCTATCCCAACCTCCTGGTGGAGAAGAACCTCGCCGTCCCGATGCGCGACGGCGTGGTGCTGCGTGCCGACGTCTACCGGCCGGACGCCCCGGGGCGTTTCCCGGTCCTGGTGATGCGCACCCCCTACGGCAAGGACGGGGAGCTGGAGAGCGGGTCCGAGCGCACCCTGTCGCGCGCCCCGCGGGCCGGCTACGCGGTCGTGGTCCAGGACGTGCGGGGCCGCTTCAATTCCCAGGGGGAGTTCCGTCCCTATCAGCAGGAGGGGAGGGACGGCCACGACACCATCGAGTGGGCGGCGGTCCAGCCCTGGAGCAACGGCCGGGTGGGGACCTTCGGTCTCTCCTACCCGGGGGCGGTGCAGTGGCTCCTCGCCATGGAGGCGCCGCCGCACCTGGTGTCGATCTTCCCGGCGATGACCTTCGCGACCGGCCGTCACTTCTTCCACTACGGCGGCGGGTTCAACCACGACTGGATGCGTTGGATCGGTTCCTACATCGCGCCCGACGTCCGGGTCCGCAAGGGGCTCCCCGGGCCGAAGAGCGAGGCGGAAGCCGAGCGTCTGTGGGCGCGCAACAAATGGGCCTGGGAGGAGTTCCTGCCCCTCGTCGAGTTTCCGCTCTTCAAGGAGGTCGCCCCCTGGTACTACGAGTGGCTCGAGCACCCGGACGACGGTCCGTACTGGGCCTTCGCCGACGTGACCGCGGCGCACCGGCGGATCGCCGTCCCGGCGATGAACTTCTCGGCCTGGTACGACAGCAACTACGGGCCGCTCGGGGCCATCGCCAACTTCAACGGCATGCGGGCGAACGGAGCGACCGCCGACGCCCGCCACGGGCAGCGGCTGATCCTCGGCCCCTGGGATCACGGCGACCCGAACGAGTACGAGACGAAGGTCGGCGCGCTGACGTTCGGGCCGAGCGGGACCATCGACTACTACGGTCTCATCCTGAGATGGCACGACCGCTGGCTCAAGGGGATCCGCAACGGCATCGACGCAGGGCCGCCGGTACGGATCTTCGTGATGGGGGAGAACCGCTGGCGGGACGAGATGGAGTGGCCGTTGCGCCGCGCCCGGCCGGAGGTGCTGCATCTGCGGAGCGGCGGCGGCGCCAACACCCGGCGCGGCGACGGCCGCCTGGAGCCGGAGCCGCCCCCCGCGGACGAGCCGCCGGACCTCTACACCTACGACCCGCGCGACCCGGTCCGGATCGTCAACTTCGAGCAGGCCGGTCCGTGGGACCGCTCGGCCTTGCAATCCCGCCGCGACGTCCTGGTCTACCAGACCCCGCCGCTCGAACGCGATCTGGAGGTCACGGGGCCGATCGAGGTCCGCCTGTGGGCGGCCAGCAGCGCCCCCGACACCGACTTCGCCGTGATGCTGTGCGACGTCCATCCGGACGGCCGGGCCTTCAACCTGGGACCTCAGGAAGCGGGGTTCATCCGGGCGCGCTACCGGGTGTCCGAATCGAACCCGGTCTTCCTGACGCCGGACGAGCCGGTGGAGTTCGTCATCGGCAGCCTGGTGACCAGCAACCTGTTCCGCCGCGGTCACCGGATCCGCCTGGAGGTGACCAGCAGCCGCTTCCCGGTGTTCGACCGCAACCCGAACACCGGCGAGCCGCCGGCCCGGGCGCGCCGGATGGTCCCGGCCCGCCAGATGGTTTTTCACGACGCCGCCCATCCCTCCCGGCTCGTCCTGCCGGTGGTGCCGCGCGACGGCGGCTGAACGGCCGCGGGTCGGCCGCCCGTAGTATCCTCTGGCGCCGATGGCCGACAAGTACCTGCGCGACCCGGTCCACGGATCGATCAGCTTCGACAAGACGCGCGAGAAGCTGATCCTCGATCTGCTCAACACCCGCGAGTTCCAGCGCCTGCGGCGCATCCGGCAGCTCGGGGCGCTGTTCCTGACTTTCCACGGCGCCGAGCACACCCGCTTCACCCATTCGGTCGGCGCCGCCTTCATGGCGAAGCGGATCTTCGACGCCCTGCGTGCCTCCGGGCAGATCCCGCAGCGGGGGCGGGCGGCGGAACGCGGGCGTCTGGTGGCGATCGCCGCGGCGCTGCTGCACGACATCGGCCACGGCCCGTTCTCCCATCTCTACGAAAAGGTATTCAACGACCGCCGGCACGAGGAGTGGACGCGGATGATCCTGCGCAGCCCGCACACCGAGGCCGGCCGGATCCTCCGCGCAGCCGGGCTGGCGGAGCCGGTGCTCGCGGTGTACGCCCGCACCTACCGGCCCTCCTTCGTCAGCGACATCGTGTCGTCGCAGCTCGACGCCGACCGACTCGACTACCTGCTGCGCGACTCCTACATGACCGGCGTCGCCTACGGCCGCTACGACCTCGACTGGATCCTCACCAACCTGCGTCTGGCGCGCCGCGGACCGGGGCGCCGCGGCGCCGACCTGCGGCTGGCGATCAACGGCACCAAGGGGTATCACGCCGCCGAGCAGTTCGTGATCGGACGCTATCTGATGTACCAGCAGGTCTACTACCACAAGACCGCCCGCTCGGCCGAGCAGATGATCCGGACGATCCTGCAGCGCCTGGTCGACGCGCGCGACGAGACCGGCCGCTTCCCGGACCCCTGCCCGGGGCCGATCCGCCGCCTCATCGAGACGCGCGGCGACCTTCCGGTCGAAGACTATCTGCGGCTCGACGACTGGCTGTTCTTCGCGGCCTTCGAGGAATGGTCGGAGGCGCCGGCGGCGTCGGTCGATCCGATCCTGCGCGATCTGTGCTCCCGGATCATCAACCGGCGCCTGTTCAAGACCGTCCGGGTCGCCGCCGAAGCGCGGCACACCGCCTTCGGCGCGGCGCTCCAGGAGCTCAAGACGGCGTTCGCCAGGAAGCGTCACGACCCGCGCTACTACCTGCTGGAGGACGACGCCACCGACCTGCCGTACCGCGACCTGGCGTACGCCGATCGGATGGGGACCGCGCCGGAGGACATCGGTCTCGCGGTCGGCGGCCGGATCGTCGGCTACATGTCGGAGCGGACCGTGTCCCCCCTGATCGATTCGATCCGCAACGAGTCGCGCAAGCTGCAGCGTCTGTGCTTCCCCGAATCGATGCGCGCCGAGGTCGAGCGCCGCCTGCGCCCGTTTATCTCGCGCGAGCGGCAGTAGCGCCGGACGGTCACCGCCTTCCGGGTCGGTGGCACCGGGGAGAAACAGGGGAATCCTGGATTCGTAATCTGGAGTTTTGCTGTGATCGACGATCTGCGGGGGTGGAAGGATCGCCTGGACGATCAGAGCTGATAAAAGAAAAAAGGCAATGAAGCGTTGCCGCCCCAAAGCCTCCGCAGACGATCTGCCGTTGATTCTTCACGATGTCAACAGGCAAGTTATCCTTGAAGGTCAAGCGGCCAGGGTGGGCGCACCCCTTGACGCGCGGCGGGGGGCGGGGTACTTTCACCCGCCTGCCGCGGCGTGTCCTGGGGCGCCGCATGCATCCGGAGGTCAGGATGACCGACAGGTCCCTATGGGTCCGCTCGATCGTGGGGCTCGCGCTCCTGGGCCTGTCCGCGTGCGTCGCGGTCGGCCCGGTGCAGGGCCAGGATCCGGGGGGCGACTGGCCGCCGGCCGACGAGAGGCCGGCGCCGCCACCCGTCCCCGGGGAGACCGCGGCCGAGGTCCCCCCGGACGAGCCGGAGGAGGCGCCGGACGACCCGAGGCTGACCGCCGGCGGGGCGCTCCGGTTCTTCATGGCGTCGCGCTCCTACCGGACGATCCGCGACCTCAAGTCGGCGATGGGGAGCGCCCTCGTGGCCCGGTTCGACCGCGACTCCTCCCCCTTCTGCGGCAAGCGCAACATCCGGATCGCCGCCTTCGAGTACGCCGAGAAGGACCTGAAGCCGGTCCCCCTGAAGACGGCGAAGACCGCCGGGGTCAAGCCGCCCCCCGCCGAGACCGGGAGCGTGCCGGCCGGGCCGGCCGCCTACACCGCCACGGTCCGCAGCCTCTGGGAGGAGCAGGGGGAGGCGGTCGAACGGCGCACCGAGACCCTGAGACTGAGCCGGGGGGACGACACCCTCTGGCGCGTCGCCGACCTGCAGCGGTCGGTCGCCGACAACCTGCGCTTCACGGAGACGGTCGACGGGGTGACCATCGTGCGGATGGTCCTGCGCGCCTGGCACAAGGGGGACCCGGCGGCAGCCCGCCCGCACCTCGGCGCCTCCTTCCTGAAGCGCTACGACGCGCGGCCGGAGGCCCTCCAGGTACTGTTCAAAGGGGGGAACGGCGCGGCGCGCCACGCCGCCTACCAGATCGTCGAGATGAAGGCGGCCGGCGACGCCGCCACCGCCAGGATCCGGCTGCTCCGCGCCTCCGGCACCGACCCGGCCTCCCTCGAAGGGGAGCCCGGGACGCTCCGCCTGGCGCGCCGCGGCGGCCGCTGGTACATCGACGCCTGGGACTGAGGCCCGGCCGGCGCCGCCCGCGCCGGCGGTATAATGCGCGCCCTGGAGGGACGCTTGGCGGCCGCGACCCGGGTCATCGACCTCACCGACGATCGATTCCACGACGAGTGCGGCGTGTTCGGGGTGTTCAACCACCCCGAGGCGGCGCATCTCACCTACCTCGGCCTGCACGGTCTGCAGCACCGCGGCCAGGAATCGGCCGGGATCGTCTCCTCGAACGGCGAACGGCTGTTCGAGGAGAAGGGGATGGGGCACGTCGGCCGCTACTTCAAGAAGTCCCAGATCAAGCGTCTCAAGGGGCCGCTGGCGATCGGTCACGTGCGGTATTCGACCGCCGGCAAGAGCAGCCTGATCAACGCCCAGCCGCTGCGCATCGACTCCTGCAAGGGGGAGATCGCGATCGCGCACAACGGCAACCTGGTCAACGCGTTCTCCGTGCGCGACGGTCTCGAGAAGGCCGGGTCGATCTTCCGCACCTCCTCGGACACCGAGGTCATCCTCCATCTGATCGCCCGCTCCCCGCAGCAGGACCTGGAGGCGGCGATCGTCGACGCCCTCAAGCAGATGCAGGGGGCCTACTCGCTGGTGTTCATCGCGCGGGATCGGATCATCGGAGTGCGCGACCCGCGCGGCTTCCGGCCGCTGTCGATCGGGCGGCTGGCGGACGCCCACATCCTCACCTCCGAGTCGTGCGCCCTCGACCTGATCGACGCCCGCTTCGTGCGCGACGTGGAGCCGGGGGAGATGGTGGTCGTCAGCGCCGCCGGGGTGAAGTCGTACCGGCCGTTCCCGCCGCAGCCGGTCAGCCAGTGCATCTTCGAATACGTCTATTTCTCCCGCCCCGACTCGACGGTCTTCGGCCGCAGCGTGCACGCGGTCCGCAAGTTGCTGGGACGGGAGCTGGCGCGGGAACGGCCGGTCGAGGCCGATGTCGTCGTGCCGGTCCCCGACTCCGGGGTGTACGCGGCGCTCGGCTTCGCCGAGGAGGCCCGCACGCCGCTGGAATTCGGTCTGGTGCGCAACCATTACGTCGGCCGCACCTTCATCGAGCCGCGGCAGTCGATCCGGCATTTCGGCGTCAAGCTGAAGCTCAATCCCGTCCGGGCGCTCCTCGAAGGGAAGCGGGTGGTGCTGATCGACGACTCGATCGTGCGCGGCACCACGAGCCGCAAGATCGTCTCGATGGTGAGGAGCGCCGGCGCGCGCGAGGTCCACGTGCGGATCTCCTCCGCCCCCACCGTCGGTCCCTGCTATTACGGGGTTGACACGCCACGCCGCTCGGAGCTGATCGCCTCGAGCCACAGCGTCGACGAGATCCGTCGCTACATCCGCGCCGACTCGCTGGGCTATCTGTCGCTCGAGGGGATGTACCGCGCGGTCGGCGCCGCGACCTCCTTCTGCACCGCCTGCTACACCAACCGGTATCCGGTGCCGTTCTCGGGTGAAGAGCAGGTGCACCGGATGGTGACCGACCGGCAGCGCACGTGAGGCGCTGAGCCCCGGATGCGATCCTCCCCGCCCGCGGCCGACCGGGTCCGGCTGGCCGTCAACGCCCTGAAGGTCCTCGCCATCG
>JBOGOE010000100.1:0-4597 GCA_050747445.1 Candidatus Polarisedimenticolia bacterium
GGTCGGACCGGCCGGCCGGCCGGAACGGCCGGATCGCGGAGCGGCCAGCCCTCATCCGCTCGAGCAGGACCGCCACACCGGCGCCGAAGGGACTGACCGCACCGCCTCCGGTGATCAGGACGCGCCCGGGCGAAGGGTCCGCGCTCAACCGCCCGTCCCGCCGGACGGACCGAGGGCCCGCTCGAACAAGGTCCGGAGCTGGCGTTCCAGCCGGTCGCGTGTCTCGCGGAACGACTCCCGCACCGCCTCGGGACCGCCGCGCACGAACGAGGGATCGGGAGTCGACCAATGCTCGTGCGGCTGCGATCCCAGGAAGGCCGCCGGGCACTCGCTCGCGGCCGAATCGCACAGGGTGATCACCAGATCGAACGGACGGACGACGTCGTCGATCCCTTTGGAGTAGTGGTGCGAGATGTCGATGCCGCGCTCCTGCAGGACGGCCCTGGCGTGCGCGTTCACGCCCACCGGGAGCGTTCCGGCGCTCTGGGCGAACACCCGGTCGCCGCCGAGATGGTTCGCCAGCCCCTCGGCCAGCTGGCTGCGCGCCGAATTCCCGGTGCAGACGAACAGCAGCCGGAACGGCTCCCCCCGGGGCGGCGTCCCCTGCTCCGCGTCGCCGCCGCCCTTCCGGTCCCGGCGCTTCATGACGCGTGTCTCCTCAGGACGAGCGACCCGTTGTTCCCGCCGAAGGCGGCCGAGTTCGAAAGCGCCACGGCGAGCGGCGCCCGCCGCGCCGCGCCATGGACGAGGTCGAGGGCGCAATCGGAATCGGGGGCGGTCAACCCCGCCGTCGGGGGGATCACCTGCTCGTGCAGGCTCATGACCGCGGCGAACGCCTCGATCGCGCCGGCCGCCCCGAGGCAGTGTCCCACCATTCCTTTGATCGAGACGACCGGAATGGACGGGGCGCGCTCCCCGAACACCGCGTGGATGGCCCGCGCCTCCGCCCGGTCGTTCTGCTCGGTGCCGGTGCCGTGCGCGTTGACGTGATCGACCTCCTGCGGGCGGACGCCCGCGGCCCGCAGGGCGGCGCGCATGGCGCGCGCCATGCCGTCGCCTGTGGGATCCGGCGCCGTCGGGTGATGGCCGTCGGCCGACATCCCGTGACCGGCGACCTCCGCGTAGATCCGGGCCGACCGCCGGAGCGCCCGATCCCGTCCCTCCAGCAGCAGGAAGGCGCCGCATTCCCCCAGCGACAGACCGTGGCGGTCGCGATCGAAGGGGCGGCAGGGGTCCGGATCGACCAGGCGGAGAGCGTTGAATCCGGAGAAGGTGGTGCGCGACAGCGGCTCGGCCCCCCCCGCCAGCGCCACGTCCAGCCCGCCCGCGGCGATCGCCTCGGCCCCCAGACCGATGGCGATCGTCGAGGACGAGCAGGCGTTCGTCAAGGTGGTCGCCGGTCCGCCGAACCCCAGCGCCGTCGCGATGCGGCCGGCGGTCACCGCCGGAAAGAAGCCGTACGCCAGGGTCGGTCGCGCCGTCCCCCGGACGTGAAGCGTCCTCACGTACTCCTCCGCCTGCGGCAGACCGCTCCCGCCCCCTCCGAGGAAGACTCCGGCGCGCCGCCGGTCGATCCGCACCAGCTCCAGCCCCGCGTCCCAGACCGCCTCGAAGGCGGCGAGCAGCCCCAGCCGATCGCCCCGCGAGGCGCGTCGGCGGTCCTTCGCCCCGAGTAGCAGGTCGGCGCGCGCCGGCTCGATCGCCTGCGCCGCGGTGTGCGTCCGGTCGCGCGACGCATCGAAGAGGGTGATCGGCCCGATGCCGACCCGGCCGGCGAGCAGCCCCGCCCAGGTGTCGGCGGCGTTCTCCCCGAGGGCCGACACCACACCGCAACCGGTGACCACGACGCGCCGCCGGGTCACGGGTGGAGCCCCTCGGACATGGTGAACTCCCCTTCGGCGACCAGAACCCCGGCAACCTCGGCGCGGGACGCCACCCGGACCAGCCCTCCCAGGCGCATACTCACGGTGGCGGTGATCGTCAGGGTGTCCCCCGGGACGACCGGCCGGTGCAACCGGACACGGTCCATGCCCACCAGGACTCCGGTGGCGCCACCCGCCAGCGGCAGGGCGGCCTGCGCCAGCGCCTCGACCACAAGCGCCGCGGGGTAGTCCCCGGTGTTCTCCCCCTCCGGCCCCGGGTGCTCGCCGGTCGTGATCGCCTTGAACGCGGTGCAACACGCTCCACCCGCCTCGATCACCCGATCGATCAGACGGAAGGGATGGGCGTGGCGCGCTCGGGGCGCGGCGTCGGGCGGCAGGGTCATGGTGTCCTCGGGCGGGCCCGAGTATAATCCCGCCCGCGTCATGCCGGGCGACCGCCACCAGCTCCGCCGACAATTGAAGGAGTTCATCGTGCGCCGGCTGCGGTTGGAGCGGGTCGATCCGTCCGGCATCGCCGACGACGCCCCCCTGTTCGGCGGCGGCCTCGACCTCGACTCCATCGATCTTCTGGAGCTGGTGGTCGGTCTCGAAAAGGAGTACGGGCTGAAGATCTCCGACGTCGCCGAAGGGCGGCGCGCCCTCGCCTCGGTCGCCAGCCTGGCCGATTACGTCACCGCCCGGCGCGGAGCCGCCTGACGGTCCCGCCGGTGACCCTTCCGGCCCGGACCCTCGTCGTCGTCATCCCGGCCTACCAGGCGGCGGAACGTCTCGGCCCGATCGTCGCCGGCGCGCGGCGCCATCTGGAACGCGTTCTCGTCGTGGACGACGGGTCGCGCGACGGGACCGCAGCCGCGGCCGAGGCCGCCGGCGCCGAGGTGCTGCGCCATCCCTCGAACCGCGGGAAGGGGGCGGCGCTCCGGACGGCGTTCGAGCGCCTGCTCGGCGAGCGGCGGCGCGCCGCCGAACCCGACGCCGCCTTCGCCGGAGCGCTCACCCTCGACGCCGACGGGCAGCACGACCCGGACGACATCCCCAGGTTCCTGGAACGGTTCGGGCGGGAGCGGCCGGCGGTGATCGTCGGCTCGCGGGCGTCCGGATTCGCGCGCATGTGGGGGCTCCGGCGCCTCATGAACCGCGTGTCATCGCTCTCCCTGCGGCTGCTCGCCGGTCTCGATCTCCCCGACACCCAGAGCGGCTACCGCGTGTACGATGCGCGTTTCCTGGAGCGCGCCCGTCTCGCGGGGGGGCGCTACGAGGCAGAAATGGGATTGCTCGTGCAGGCCGCCCGCCTGCGTCTTCCGGTCGTCAGCCTCGAAGTCGGCGCCACGGTGGCCGACGGCCGCGCCACCAGCCACTACCGTCCTTTGCGCGACACCTTCCGGATCGTCGGCACCGTCCTGCGCGAGCGGGCGCGCCGCGGCCCCGGGCCGGGAGCCTGAGGTGGAGCGGCGCGCCGATCGGCGCCGGATCCTCCTGATCTCCGCCTCCCACGAGCTGCCGGGCGGCGCGGTGGCGCGGGTGGAGCGGTACTGGACCTCGGCGCTGACCCTCGTCCACCTGGCGGCCCTGACGCCACCCGACTTCACCGTCACGCTGGTGGACGATTTCATGCGCGAGCCGCCGCCCGACACCGACGCCGATCTCGTCGGCATCACCGCCATGGGTCTGCAGATCGGACGGGCCTACCGCCTGGCCGACCGCTACCGGGCCCGCGGGAAGACCGTGGTCATGGGGGGCGAGTGGGTCTCCCTCAATCCGGACCAGGCGCTCGAGCACTGCGACGCCATCGTCCAGGGAGAGGCCGAGTTCGCCTGGCCGGAGCTTCTGGCCGACCACCAGCGGGGCGGTCTCAGGCGGCGCGTCTATCGTTCCGAACGGCTGCACGACCTCGCCGGTCTGCCGCGTCCGGACCTCACCCGCCTGCCGCTGTGGCGGAAGGAGCTGATGCGGGAGAAGGTCTACCGCGAGTACTACTTCCAGTTCCCGCTCTACGTGACGCGCGGCTGCCCGTTCCGCTGCGAATACTGCTGCATCACCGCGTTTCACGAGGGGACCTACCGCACGCGCCCGATCGGCGAGGTCCTCGGCGATCTCGATGCCATCCGCGCCCTCGGCTCGCGCAACGTCCTGTTCATGGACGACAACCCCGTCGGCGATCCGCGTTACGCGAAGGAGCTGTTCCGGGCGATGATCCCGAAGGGGATGCGCTGGTGCAGCCAGTGCACGGTGCAGATCGCCGACGACCCGGAGCTTCTCGATCTGGCGGCACGAAGCGGCTGCACCCTCCTGTCGATCGGCTTCGAGACCATCCGCCAGTCGAATCTGGCGGGGATCCGCAAGGGGTGGGCGCGGGCGCAGGACTACGCCCGGGTGATCCGCGAGCTCCGGCGGCGGGGGATCCAGATCGTCGCCCTCATCATGATCGGGCTGGACGACGACGACCCGGCCGACTTCGACCGCACCCTCGAGTTCCTGATCCGCAACAAGGTGCCCCTGGCCAAGTTCCACCTGCCGATCCCCTACCCCGGGACGCCGTTCCACGCGCGGATGGAGAAGGAAGGCCGGATCCTGACGCGCGACTGGAACCGCTATCACTACGGCAGCGCCGTCATCCGCCCGCGGCGGATGACCCCCGAGGCGGCCGAGGCGCGCTTCTGGGCCACCTATCGCGACTTCTTCAGCCTGCGCTCCATCGCCCGCCGCTTCTTTCCCCC
>JBOGOE010000101.1:0-6170 GCA_050747445.1 Candidatus Polarisedimenticolia bacterium
CTCGTGGACCGCGAGCGCGCGGCGATCGGCGACGTTCTGCGGGCGGGTCCCGAGGACCGGCGCGAGCAGCCGGTCGAACTGCAGCCCGACCGGGACGACGGCAATCCAGGGATCGCCGCGCAGCAACCGCCGCACCGCCGCGCCGCGGACGCCGTGGCGGTACGGCAGCTTGCCGGTCAGGAGCGTCGCCCGCAGCACCGGCGCCACGCAAGGCTGCAGCGATCGGAGCCGCCCGTGGCTCCCCTCCTGGATGAGGCGCGCGAAGGCGGGCAGGCGTCCCTGCGCCTGCAGGGTGAGGATGGTCTCGATGTCGGCGCCGTCGAAGTTGAGCAGGACGACGCGTTGCGCCGGCGCCCCCACCCGGGCCGGGCCGGCGGCGACCGTTCGACCCGGCGCCTGGCCGGCACCATCGGGCGGCGCCGGCTTCCATGCCGCGGGCAGCGCGATCACCAGGGCCGCCCCCGCCAGCACCGCGCAGCCCCACTGGAGCCAGCCGATCCGCCGCAGGCGCGGCAGGAGCGAGACGGTGATCGCGATCAGCCAGGCGGCGGTCAGCACCGCCCCCGAGGCCTCCAGGCGGTCGACGGTCGCGGGATGCAGGGCGCGGCGATGATGCGACAGCGTCGCCCAGAACGACCCCAGGACGATGAGACCGTGCGCCGAGACGAAGGCCATGGCGTAGCGCACGCTGAACCAGGGCAGGCGGAGGGGATGGCGCGCGAAATAACGCAGCGCGCCGTAGAGGAGCGGCCAGAGGACCGCGGCGGCGAGGGCGTAGGCCGGCAGGACGGCGAGGGCCGCCACGCTCCGTGCGGCGGTCCCCTCGTCCTGCGCCGGGTTGGCGGCCAGGATCAGCAGGACCACCACGGCGGCGCCCCAGGCCCCGGCCGGCAGCGCATTGACCGCGAGCTTGGCGAGGGTCACGCCGGGGGATGCTAGCACCTCCGCCGGGGCGGTGTGGTACAGTTCCGGTCCGGCATGCCGTTCGACATCCCCGCGCGGATCGTGCGTCACGAACCCCTCAACCCGGACCATTTCCTGCTGACCCTGCTGGCGCCCCCGATCGCCCGCGCCGCCCGCCCCGGCCAGTTCGTCATGCTGCGGACGCGCGCCGGACACGAGCCCCTGCTCCGGCGCCCGATGAGCGTGCATCGCGTGCTCCCCGGACGCCGCGAGCTCCAGATCCTCTACAAGATCGTCGGCGGCGGCACGCGCTACCTGTCCGCGCAGGCTCCCGGGACGGCGATCGATACGCTGGGTCCCCTCGGTCGGGGGTTCGGACCGCCGGGGCGCGGCGAGACGCCGATTTTGGTTGCCGGCGGCATCGGCATCGCCGTCTTCCCGTTCCTGGTCGAGGACCTGCTGCGCCGGCGACGGCGGCCGACCCTGCTGTTCGGGGCGCGCGGCCGCCGCGACCTGGTGGGGTTGTCGTGGTACCGCGGGCGGCGCGTGCCGGTCCGGGTCGCGACCGAGGACGGCGGTCTCGGTCATCGCGGCTTGGTCACCGCCCTCCTGGAGCCGATCCTGAGGAACCGGCCCGGGGGAACGGGGGACGGCGGGCGGCCGCACCTCTACGTCTGCGGCCCGACCCCGATGCTGCGGGCGGTGCGCGCCCTGGCCCTCGAGGCCGGTGTCCCCTGTCAGCTGGCCCTCGAGTCGCAGATGCCCTGCGGCATCGGCGTCTGCCTCGGGTGCGTCGTGCGCCGGCCGGAGAACGCCGGCCCCGTCCCCTACCCGCGCGTCTGCACCGAGGGACCGGTGTTCGCGGCGGAGGCGGTCGAGCCGTGAGCCCGCGCCCCGCCGTCGATCTGTCGGTGACCCTGGGGCCGCTCCGTCTCAGGAACCCGGTGGTCGCGGCCAGCGGCACCTTCGGCTACGGCACCGAGTTCGATTCCTACCTGAAGCTGTCCGAGCTGGGCGGGTTCGTCACCAAGGGGCTGTCGCTCGAACCCCGCCGGGGCAACGCGCCGCCACGCACCTGCGAGACCGCGGCCGGGATGCTCAACGCCATCGGCCTGGCGAACGTCGGGGTCGAGGCCTTTCTCGAGGACAAGCTGCCGCGGTTGCGCGGATGCGGCACGGCGGTCATCGCCAACGTGTTCGGCGAGACGCGGGACGAGTACGTCGCGGTGGCGCGACGGCTCAATGGAGCGGCGGGTCTCGACGCCCTCGAGCTGAATCTCTCCTGTCCCAACACCGACAAGGGGGGGATCGCCTTCGGTGTCTCCCCGCCGGTCATCAAGGAGGTCGTGGCGGCGGTGCGGCGCGCCGCCCCCGACCTGCCGCTCATCGTCAAGCTGACCCCGAACATCACCGACATCGCGGTCGCGGCCGCGGCCGCCCGGGACGGCGGCGCCGACATCCTGTCGCTGGTCAACACCTTCCTGGGGATGGCGATCGACCTCAGGACGCGCCGGCCGGCGCTCGACAATGTCGTCGGCGGTCTGTCGGGTCCGGCGATCAAGCCGCTGGCGCTCTACCTGGTGCAACGGGTGTACCGCGCGGTCAGCCTGCCGATCATGGGGATGGGAGGGATCGCGAGCGCCGGCGACGCCCTGGAGTTCATCCTGGCCGGGAGCGCGGCGGTCCAGGTGGGGACCGCCAGTTTCGCGGAGCCCGGCGCGACCGTCACGATCGTCCGGGGGATCGCCGACTGGTGCCGCAGCGAGAAGGTGCCGGCGGTGCGGGATCTGGTGGGAACGCTCCGGATGCCGGAGGGGGCGCCGCCCGCTCCCTGCTCCGGGTAGGAGCCTGTCCGGGTATTGCCTACCGGCCCGCGGTGGCGGGAGTCGCCGACAACCCGGCGAACTCCAGGACCTCCTTCGCGTCTTCGCCGAACAACCCGCCGAGAGCCGGAAAGACGTCGATCCCCTGCGCCACGCGGTTCCCCCGGTCGTCGTAGAGCACCAGGAACGGCAGCTCCTCGATGTTGTGCTGGCGCGCCACCGGCATGGTCCAGTCCACGATGTCGACCTTGCGCAGCGCCAGCCGGCCCGCGTGCCGCCCCGCCAGCCGCTCGAGCGCGGGGCTGAGCTTGCGGCAGGGCGGGCACCAGACGGCGTAGAAGTCGATCACCGTGTGCTTGCCGCGCGCCAGGTGGTCCGCCAGATCGACTTCCTCGCCGTGGGCGATGACCTTGATGTCGGCCGCCGGCGGCCGCCCCGCGCAGCCGGCCGCCGGACCGGCGGCGAGACAGACCAGGACCGGCAGCAGGAGTCGCATCCGCCGTCCCGGAGCCCCGGTCCCGTCCGCGTGCCGCGTCATGGGCGGCGATTATCGGCCGGGCGCCGCACGGTTGCAAGGGAGCGGAACTTCTGCAACAATCGCCGGCCGCATGCAGTCCGCCGAAAAGCTCATCGTCGCCCTCGACGTCCCGACCCGCGACGCGGCGCTGGGGCTGGTCGCGGCGCTGCGGCCGCGGGTCACCCGGTTCAAGATCGGTATGGAGCTGTTCACCGCCTGCGGCCCTCCCCTGGTCCGGGAGATCCTGGACCGGGGCGGGCAGATCTTCCTCGATCTCAAGTTCCACGACATCCCGCACACCGTGGCGCGGGCCGGGGTCGCCGCGGCGCGCCTCGGCGCCGGCATGTTCACGGTCCATCTGTCGGGCGGTCCGCTCATGGTGCGGCGCGCGGCCGACGAGCTGGAAGCCCACTGCCAGGTGCACCGGATCCCGCGACCGCGGATCCTCGGCGTCACCGTCCTCACCAGCCTGTCGCAGGCCGACCTGGAATCGGTCGGCGTCCTGCGGCCGGTGGAGGACCAGGTGCTGGCCCTCGCGGCGATGGGGCAGAGCGCCGGTCTCGACGGCGTCGTCTGCTCGCCGCGGGAGGTGGCCCGGATCCGCGAGACCTGCGGGCACGACTTCCTGATCGTCGCCCCGGGGGTGCGCCCGGAGGGCAGCGACAGCGACGACCAGACCCGCACCCTCACGCCGCGCGAGGCGATCCTGGCCGGCGCCGACTTCCTGGTCGTCGGCCGCCCGATCGTCAAGGCGAAGGATCCGCTGGAGGCGGCGGAGACCATCCTCCTCCAGATGGACGGCCGATGATCGCCGGAGCGGGCGGGGCCGCGGTGCGGCGCGGCGTCCCGCACCGGATCGGGGCCGCGTTTTTTATCGGCGCCGCGCTCCTCGTCGTGGCCGGAGCGATCGGCGCCGCCGGCGCGCCCCTCGGCAACGAGGACATCGTCCGGATGGTCATGGCGGGGACGGCGGAGAAGGCGATCCTGGAGCGCCTCGCGGCGAACCCGGCCGATTTCGACCTCCGGCCCGAAATCCTGATCGAGCTCCGGCGGGCCGGCGTGGGGGACCGGATCCTCGAGGCGATGCGACGCCGCCAGGCGGCGATGCCCCGGGTCGAACCGGCGCTCCCGGAGCCCGCGGACACCCCGCCCGTCCCGACCGGAACGCTGGAGATCCGGTTCGAGGCGGGCGAGGAGCGCGCGCCGCTCGCCGAGCGGACGGCGGTGGCGCTGAAGTCCCTGCCGCCGCGTCTGGCGGCCCGCGGCGGCCAGGAGGTCGCCACCATGACCGACATGGCGCTGGTGGTTCTCTGTCTCACCCCGGGGCACATTCCCGATCACTGGGACCTCAGGAGCCCGCTGACCGCCGGCACCCTGCCGCACGAAATGCTCCTGTTCCGCGCCGCCGCCGCCGTCGACAAACGGCACGGCTTCGAGATCCTCTATCTGGCCCGGGAGGATCGCTACGAGCTGCCGCTGCCGGAGGGGGACCACCGGATCCGCGTCGGGGCCGCGGGGAAACAGGCCGGGTCGGGGACCTGGCGCCTGCTGGAGTCCGACGAGACGCGTCTGGCGATCCGCGCCGGCGCCGTGACCCGCGTGACCCTGCGCGCCGCCAACCGTCTCGAAGGCTCCTTCATGACCGGCTTCGACCTGAAGACCGACTGGAAGGTCGTGACGGCGCAGCCGCCGGCGGAGCCGGCGGGCGGCCGGCGTGACGGCGCCGGCACGGAGGCGGCGTGAGCGGCGACGGGCACGAGGGGAAGCTGTCGCTGGTCCTGGCCGGCGGCGGCATCACCGGCGCCATGTACGAGTTCGGCGCCCTGCAGGCGCTCAACCACTTCTTTTCATCGGGCTTCACGGTCCACGACTTCGACATTCACGTCGGCACCAGCGGCGGCGCCGTGGTCGCCGCCCTGATGGTCAACGGAGTCTCCCCGTGGGAGGTGGGGCAGGCGATCATCAACAACCGGGACAGCGCGCTCAACTTCAAGCAGGAGGACGTCCTGCACCTCGACTGGGCGAAGGTGCGCGCCGCCATCGGTGGCGCCCTGAAGATGGCCCCCGCCCTGTGGCGCTACTACCGCCGCAATCCGAAGCTGTTCTCCATCGGCCGCCTGATCTACGCGCTGGAGGAGAACCTGCCCGCCGGCATCTACAGCATGGCGAAATACCAGGCCTATCTGAAACGCCTGCTCGGCCGCCCGGGGTGCGTCAACGCCTTCGACCAGCTCAAGCGGGAGCTCTACATCACGGCGGTGCACCTCGACACGGGCGACCGGGTCCTGTTCGGGGCGCCGGGCTGGCGCGACGTGCCGATCTCCGACGCCATCGCCGCGTCGTCGGCCCTGCCGCTGTACTTCCAGCCGGTGACCATCCGCGACATGGATTTCGTGGACGGCGGGGTCGGCCGGGTGGCGCATCTCGACCTGCCCATCGAGCGCGGCTCGCACTTCGTCCTGGCCATCAACCCGATCATCCCGCTGCGCAACGAGGGCGGGCTGGTCTGCATTCCCACCTTTTCCGGCCACTGCGCCCGCATCGCCGACAAGGGGATCACCTTCGTCGTCGATCAGACGCAGCGGATTTCGGCGCGGGAGAAGCTCGAGCTGGGGCTGGAGCGCTTCCGGGCGCAGCATCCCGAGGCGCGCATCTTCCTGATCGAGCCGCCGCGCAGCGAGTCCATCATGTTCATGGAGAACATCCTGAACTACGGGTCCCGGGTCGCCATGCTCAACTACGGCTACCGCTCCACCGCGCGCCAGCTGCGCGCCAACTTCGAAGCCTACCGGCAGGCGTTCGCCGCCTATGGCATCGAGGTGTCGCTCGAGGGGCTGTCCGAGGACAGCCCCTGGGAATCGCGCGGGGGGGCCGGCGCCGCCGGCGCCGCGCCGGCCGCCGCGCGGACCGAGTCGGCGGCATGAGCC
>JBOGOE010000102.1:0-5477 GCA_050747445.1 Candidatus Polarisedimenticolia bacterium
GTGCCGCCCGCCACCGGGCCGGCGCGCCATCTCCCGCGCCTGGCGGCGATCCTCTTCGCCGCCGCGACCATCCTCTACGGCGGTCTGTGGATGGTCCACATCGGGCGGGAGCCGCGCGCGCTCCTGGGACTGGAGTACGACGTCGCGCGCGGCTCGCGCGACCTCCGCGTGGTGGGGGTCGTCGAGGGGGGCGGCGCGGCGACGGCGGGGCTGCGCGCCGGGGACCTCATCCGCGCCATCGACGGGCGCCCTCCTTCTCTGTTCGATCCCCTGCGCGGCACGATCGTCACGCGCCGCCCGGGGGAGATCGTGCGGCTGACCGTCGAGCGGCCGGGCGTCTCCGGACCGTTCGACCTGCCGGTGACGCTTGGCCCGGCGCCGGCGCGGCAGCGGCCGCCGGCGGAGGCCGCCGCGCGTCGTCTGGTCATCGCCTTCCCGGTCGTCTTCATCATCGTCGGCCTCGTAGTGCTGTTCCTGCGTCCCCGCGACCCTCATGCCTGGCTCCTGGCGCTGGTATTCGCCGGTCTCATCGCGGTGGCGCCCATGCTCGCCCTGGAGGATCTGATCCCGCCCCCGCTGCGCGGCTTCGCGATGGCCTACAAGGTGATCCTCCACGGGATGTGTGGTGCCTTCTTCTACTGGTTCTGCGCCGTCTTCCCGGGCCGATCGCCGATCGACCTCCGGCTGCCGTGGCTCCGGCGCCTGTGGCTCTGGTCGGCCGCCGCCGTCGCCGTGCCCCTGGGGGCGGCGTGCGCGTGGACCGGGAGCACAGGACCCATCGTCGCGCTTCTGGAGCGGGTGGGGCCGGCGGTGGTCACCACGGCCCTGTCGCTCTACTACTTCGGGACGACGATCCTGGGGCTGGCATCGCTCCTGTGGAACCTGCGGCGCGCGCCGACGGCGGAGGCGCGGCGCAAGACGCGGGTCGTCGTGTGGGGGACGGTCGCCGGCCTGACCCCCTTCCTCCTGCTGGAGACGGCGTCGGTCTCCACCGGGACCAATCCCTACGGTTTCCCGTTCTGGGTCTGGGCTCCCTGCGTCCTCGCCGTCCTCCTTCTGCCGCTGTCGTTCGCCTATGCGGTGGTGAAGCACCGGGTCCTGGAGATCCCGTTGCTGCTGCGGCGGGGGGCGCGCTATCTCCTGGTGCAGCGCGGCTTCACCCTCCTGCTGATCGTCGCCAGCGCGGCGCTGACCTTTCTGTTCGCGGAGTGGTCGTCGGAATACTTCGACCCCCTGTAGCGTCTCGGGGCCGGCGCCGGCACCACACTCGGCGCCGGCTTCGGCATCGCCCTGCTGTGGACGGGGACCCATGTACGGGCCCGGGTGACGGAGCGGATCGACCGGGCGTTCTTCCGCAGCGCCTACGACGCGCGGCACATCCTGCACGCGCTCGCCGAGAAGACCGTCTCTGCGGTCAGCGTCGGCGAGCTCGGCGAATTCCTGGCGCGCCACATCCGGCAGGCGCTCCATCCCGGCGCCCTGACGATCTATCTCAGGGCCGCGGACGGCGCCCTGGATGCGATCCCCGAGGCCGGGTCCGCGGGGGCGGGGGACGGGCCGGCCACCGTCCGCGGCCCGGCGCGCATCCCCGGGACCCATCCGGCGCTGGCGGCGATTGCCCGGCTCGGGCGCCCGCTGGCGATTTCGCCCGGCGACCCGCGCGGCGCGGCGGGCCCCGGGTCGGCTGAGGCGCTGCCGTTCGAACTCCCCGAAGGGGGCTGCATCGTCCCCCTGCCGGGGCGCGACGGCGGTCTCGCCGGGCTCATCGTCCTGGGGGAGCGGCTCTCCGAGGAGCCGTACTCGGGCGAGGATCGACGTCTTCTGGCGTCGGTGGCGGGCCAGGCGGCGCTGGCGCTGGACAACATCCGCCTGGCGGGGCAGATCGCGGCGCGGCTCGAGGCGGAGCGGCGCACGGCGGTCGAGCTCGACGTGGCCCGAGAGGTGCAGTCGCGCCTCCTGCCCCGCGGCGCGCCGCGCCTCAGGACGCTGGAGTGCGCCGGCGACTGCCGCCAGGCGCGCGTCGTCGGGGGGGACTATTTCGATTTCCTCGATCTGGGGGAGGGGCTGGTCGGCCTGGCGCTGGCCGACATCGCCGGCAAGGGGATCGCCGGGGCACTGATGATGGCGACGCTCCAGGCGAACCTGCGCAGCCGATCCGGCCTGGCGCGCGACGACCCGGCCCGGCTCCTGCGCGGGCTCAACCAGTCGCTGTGCGAGACGGTCGCCGCCGGCCGCTACGCCACCCTGTTCTTCGGACGCTACGACGATGCCACCCGCCGCCTGCGCTACGCCAACTGCGGGCACAACCCGCCGATCCTGATGCGCCGGGACGGCGCGGTCGAGCGCCTGCCCGCCACCGCCACCATCATGGGGGCGTTCGAGACGTGGGACTGCGCGCTCCACGAGGTGGCGCTCGATCCGGGGGACGCCCTCCTCATTTACAGCGACGGCATCACCGAGGCGATGACCGAAGCGGGGGAGGAGTTCGGCGAGACGCGTCTCCTCGAGACGCTGCGCCGCCACCGGCACCTCGACGCGGCGGCGCTGGTCGCCGCCATCCTCGAGGAAGTCCGGGTCTGGAGCGGCGCCGAGCAGGAGGACGACGTCACGTTGCTGGCGGCCCGCTGCGTGGGGTGAGGTCCTCCACCCAATGTGCCCGGCTCGTCCCACGTTCGTCTACCATGGGGCGACGCAAAGGAGGACAGACTATGACAACCATGTACTTGGGTTCGATCGGTCGCTGTGCCGCAGCCGTCCTGCTGGCGGCGGCTCCCCTGGCTCTGGCGCAGATGGAGGGGGAGAAGGAAGGGTCAGGGATCCGCATCTCCCGGTCCGCCATCTGCCAGCGGGTCGAGGCGCGCGCGCCGGCGGACGAAGGCACGTCCTTCCGCTCGGACGTGGGAGAGCTCTTCGCGTACACCCAGGTCGAGGGGGTCACCCAACCGACGCGCATCAGCCACGTCTGGTACCACGGCGACCGGGAGATCTACCGCCGCGATCTCCAGATCCAGGAGAACGGCTGGCGGACCTGGTCCGGCAAGACGATCGATCCCTCGTGGACGGGTCCCTGGAGGGTGGAGGTCCTGGATGAGAACGGCGGATCGCTGCTCACCCTGCAGTTCACGATCGCCGAGCCGGCCGGCGGGGGCGAGACCGGGGAATAACGGGCGCGACAGGCGCCGGTCTTCCAGGAGGTTCAGCGCACCGCGGTCAGGAGCGCCCGGGCACGCTCCTCGATCCGGTCGAAGCGACCGGCCGCCATGTCGGCGGCGTCGAACAGGGCGTGATTGTACCCGACGGCGTGCGCCCCCGCCTCCAGCCAGGCGCGCGCGTTCCCGGCATCGACCCCGTTGGTCGGGACGATCTTCAGGAAGGGGAGGGGTCCCAGACAGGCGCGCACGTAAGCCGGCCCGATCCCCGGGGCGGGGAACATCTTCTGGAGCGGCGCCCCGGCCCGGTGCGCGGCCAGCATCTCGGTCGGCGTGAAGCAGCCGGGCATGAAGGCGACGCCGCACGCCAACCCGGCGGCGACGACCTCCGGGTCCATGACGGGCGACACCAGGAAGCGGGCGCCCCGGGCCACGGCGGCCCGGGCCTCGTCCGCCGTCAACACGGTCCCGGCGCCGACGATCAGCTCCGGCCGGCGGGCGAACTCCTCCACCAGGTCGAGCGCCCCCGGGATCGTCAGGGTGAACTCGACGATCCGGAACCCGCCGCGCACCGCCGCCTGCATCGCGGCGGCCGCCGTCTCCTTCGACGCGCACCTCAGGATGGCCGAGGCCCGCGCCTCCCCCAGCAACCCGACGAAGCGTTCCGGTTTCATGACCGGCACATTCTGCCATGGATGCGCGCGCCGCCGCATCGGACCGGACCATTGCGTACGTACGTGCGGAACGCTATCATACGTACGTGGCCAAACTGACCCTCAACGTGGACGAAGGTGTGGTGGCGCGCGCCAAGCGCTTCGCCGCCCGTCGCGGTACATCGGTGTCCCGCCTTGTCGAACAGCTCCTGAGCCTTGTGGTCCGCGACGCCGCCCCGGAAGAAGGGGTGCCCCCGGTCCTGGCGCGCCTCCGGGCCGAGTTCAAGGGAGCGCGAGCGAGCCCTGCCGCATATCGTCGCTATCTGGAGCGTAAGTACCGGTGAAGCGCCTGCTGGTCGACATCAACGTCCTGCTCGACGCCATCCTGGTGAGACCCCTGCACGCCGGGAAGGCGGCCGGGATCTGGGACGCGGTGGAAGGCGGCCGGGCGACCGGAGTGGTGTCCGCGCACGCGGTGACGACGCTTTTCTATCTGCTGGCGCGGGGCCGCGGCGCCTCCGCGGCGTCGCGAGCCGTGGCGGATGTGCTGCGTCTCTTTGAAGTCGCCCCCGTCGACGAGCGGGTCTTGCGGCGCGCCCTGAATCTCGGCTGGGCGGACTTCGAGGATGCGGTCTTGGTCGCGGCCGCAGAAGGCGCCGCCTGCGATCTCATCGTGTCCCGCGATCCGGCCGGTTACCGGATGTCGCCGGTCGACACCGTCGATCCGGCCTCGGCGTTGGTCCTTCTCGAGCGACCTGCCGGGCCGGAGCGGGTGTCCGAAGCCGGGCGCGCGTCCTACCGCAACCGCCGCGCGGCGGTGCCGGCACGGAGGGGGCGGCGCATCGCACCGTCCCGCTGAGCGGCTGTCGCCGCGCCATCGCTCCCCTTCCCGTGCCCTGCCCGCTCCGGGGCCACCGCTTCACACATCTTTACCCTGCCGCAAGAGTCCCGCAACACCGCGATGGTTTCATGTACGGTGCGCGGGTTGCGATGGTGCGGCCCGGCACGAGCAAGGAGGATCCACATGAACGAGAACGACGCACGGGCGGGGCCACATCTCCCGCGTCCGCGCCGCCATCGAGGAGGACCCCAGGCGCCCCCGCCGCATCCTGACCGTGCGCGGCGCCGGCTACGTCTTCGCCCGCGCCCAGGACGACGAGCGGGAGCGTTGATGCGCCGGTTGTACCTCCAGGTCTATCTGACCTGCGTCGGGATCATCGTCCTGTTCGGTCTTCTGGTCGCCGCCTCCTGGCACCTGGGAGGGCCGGGGTCGCAGGTCCGCGCCAGCTTCGAGGCCGCCGGCGCGCTCCTGGGGGACGTGCTCCCGGGACCGGAGGTGCCGGAGGAAAACGTCCGGGCGGCGCTCGAGCGGCTGCGCGGACGGTTCGCCGCCGACCTGGCGCTGTACGCCCCCGGCGGATCGCTCCTGGCCGCGGCCGGCGGGTCGCCGCCGGGTCCGCCGGATCCGGGACGGACGCGCAGCGGCCGGCTCCATCCCCTGCGGGGCGGTCCGGCCCTGGCCCTGGGATCTCCTGGGACTTCTGGCGGAGGAAGGGGCGCGCGCCGGCGCCGCGGTCACCGGCGAGCCGGTCCGCATCCAGGGCGACCCGCGGATGCTCCGCCGTCTGGTGCGGAACCTGCTGGAGAACGCCCGGCGTCACGGCGGGGGGGCCGG
>JBOGOE010000103.1:0-4560 GCA_050747445.1 Candidatus Polarisedimenticolia bacterium
CCGCTGCGTGCGGCGGCGACCGCCGACCCGGCCGTCATCGGGCCCCGGGCCGCGACCGCCCCGGGACGGGCGGCGCTCGATCTGGCCTTCCGCTTCGCCTCCGCCATCGTCTCCGACGACAAGGATCGCGCCAGGGCGCAGGAGGCGGTGACGCGGGAGTACGCGGCGCGCGGGGAGTTCGACGAAGCGGTGCGCGCGGCCGGACGGATCGAAGGATGGCGCCAGGGCGCGGCGCTGGCCGAGATCGCGGCGGCGCTGGCGGAAGCCGGCCGTGACGATGAGGCGAGGCGGCTCATCGCCCGGGCCGAGGCGGTCGGAGCCGCCACCTCCGGCTGGCAGGGGGAGCGCATCCGCTCCCACGTCGCGGCGGCGCTGGCGGCTCTCGGTGACGCCGCGCGGGCGGAGTCGATCGCCATCGGCCTGGCGTCGCAGGATCGGCAGTACGCGGGGCGTCCCGCCGTTCTGGCCGCCACGGCGCTGGCGCGACGCGGCGATGCCCGCGGCGCCCTGGAACGTCTGGCGGTCCTCGACGGCGATCCGGATCTGGAGGTCTCGTGGTGGCGGACGGCTGGCTATCTGGAGGCGGCCCGCCACGCCGGAGGGGACGCCGTCCTGCGGAAGAGGGCGCTCGAGGCTGCGCGCCGGTCGGCCGAAGGGATCGCGGGTTGGAAGAGGGCCGAGGCCCTGACCCGGGTGGCGGACGAGCAGGTCCGGTCGGGGCGGGCGGCCGACGCGCGCGGGACGTTGCGCCGGGCCGCGGAAATCGTCCGCGCGCAGCCCGACAGCATGCCGGTGAAAGCGCGCCTGCTGGCCGGCGTGGCGCGCGGCTGGCACCGGGCCGGCCGGTCCGGACCGGCGCGCGACCTGCTGGAGTCGGCCGAAGCGGCGGTCGCGGCCGCGCCGATTGTCGATCGCCCCGGCCTCTATGCCGCCGTCGCCGCGGCCGCCGGCGCCCTCGGCGATCCCGAAGCGGCCGCGCGGCTCTACGGCCGGGGAATCGAATCCGCCGAAAGCCTGCGGAACGCCCGCCCGAGGGCCCTGTCGGCGGTCGACATCTGCGTGCTCCTGGGAGGCGAAGCGGCGCTGAACACCGGCGCCCTGCGGACCCGCCTGGAGCGGCTTCTCGCCGGCCTGGGCGACCCCTGGTGAGGGAGGGCGGCATGAAGCGCGCCCTGATCGCGGCGCTCCTCCTGGCCGCGGGGGCCCTGCAGGCCGCGGCGCAGGACCCGCCGGCGGGGATCATCCGCGGCACCGTCATCGATCGCGAGTTCGCGACGCCGGTCTCCGGGGCGCGCGTCTCGGTCCTCGGCCTGCCCGCCGCCGTCCTCAGCTCGCCGGACGGCACCTTCCTGCTGCGGGGGATCCCGGTCGGCGCCTGGACCCTGACCATCTCCAAGGCGGGTTACGAGACGGCGCTCCTGACAGACGTCGCGGTCGCGCCGGGCGGATTCACCGACGTGCGCGCCGACCTGGCCCAGGAGGTGCTGGAGATCGAGGAGATGGTGGTCACCGGCGCGGACGCCCTGGTGGACAGCGAGGTGGGGCTCCTGGAGCTGCGGGCCGCGGCGGTGTCGGTGCAGGACGCCGTCTCCTCCGAGCTGATCTCCAAGGCGGGAGTCTCCGACGCGGCCGGCGCCCTCAAGCTGGTGGTCGGAGCCTCGGTCCAGGGAGGGAAGTACGCCACGGTGCGCGGCCTCAGCGACCGCTACACGGGAACGACGCTGAACGGCGTGCGCGTCCCCAGCGCCGACCCGCGCCGCCGCTCGGTGCAGCTCGACCTGTTCCCCGCCGGCACGCTGGAGGGGGTCACCGTGACCAAATCCTTCACCCCCGATCTGCAGGGCGATTTCACCGGCGGGGGGATCGACATCCGCACGAAGTCGATCCCCGAGGGGCCGGTGCTGAGCTTCTCGACCTCCTTCGAGCACAACTCGCTGGCGACCGGCAACGGCGGCTTCCTGACCTACGGCGGGGGCGGGGTGAGCGCCCTGGCGCGCCACGGCGGCGATCGCGACCTGCCGGCGCCGGCGACCGCTCCATTGCCGGCGCTGCCGCGCTTCTGGACCGGCGCCACTCCCGGCACACCCGACTACCAGGCCTCGGTGGCGCACGACGGCATGGTGCGGTCGTTCGAGCCGGCCATGGGCGTGGACGAGTCGGCGCCGGGCCTCAACAACGGCCTGTCGCTGGCCGCCGGCGATCGCTACGAATTCGGCGACGGCCGGGTGCTCGGGATGATGTCGGGGCTGACCTACGCGCGCAAGTTCGACGCCTACGAGGCGGGAGTCAACAACACCGGCGGCGTCAGCGACGCCTCGCAGCCCGTCAATCTGGGAAGACGGCGCGCCGACAGCCGCGGGATCGAGGAGGTCCTCCTCGGCGCCCTGGCCAACCTGGTCTTGGTGCCGCAGGAAGGGCACGAGCTGGCGCTCCGGGCGGTGGTCAACCAGTCGGCGGAGGACGAGGCACGCTTCCAGGAGGAGGACCAGGGGCCGGGGACGGTCGAGCAGAACCAGAGCCTGCACTACACCGAGCGCTCGCTGGTGTCGTTCCAGCTGCACGGCGCCCACGCCACCCCGGGCGACCGCCGGCCCCGGGTGGACTGGATGGCCTCGGTCAACCGCACCGACCAGGTCGAGCCGGACGTGCGCTTCTTCCGCAATCGATCGTACGTCCTCGACGAGACGCTGGGTTTGTACGCGGCGGACTTCAGCTTCCCCGGCGGCTCGACGCCGCAGCAGAACAGCCGCCGGATCTTCCGGGAGATCGACGAGGACAACCTTCAGGGAGCGGTGCACGCGACCCTGCCGTTCGGAAGGGGCCGCGGGCTCGAGGGCTTCTTCAAGACCGGCCTGTACGCCGATCGCACCGATCGCGCCTACTTCCAGCGTTCCTTCTTCTACGAGTTCGCCACCCAGGCCGGCAGCCGCGACGCGGTCTGGGCGCGGAACCAGTCCTATTCGTTCTTTTCGACGAGCGAACCGGATCGGCTGTGGACCGACGTCTTCCTCGACCCGGAGCGCATCGGGCTGGCGGACGCCATCCCGAGGAACGGGGCGCCCAACCAGCTCCTGTGGACCCTGCAGCCGTCCGGCGACGACGTGGACTACGGCGGCGAGCAGGCGATCGGCGCGCTCTACGCCATGGCGGAGGTCCCGCTGCGCCACGACCTGAAGGTGGTCGCCGGGGTGCGCCGGGAGGACACCCGCCTGGAGATCACGCCGTCCCCCGCCTCCGCCTCCAACACGCTGAAAGTGATCGAGGTGCAGCCGGGGGAGGACGGCGAGCCCGGCGATCGCGCCATCGTCGACGCCACGTCGGAAGAGGCGCGCGCCGCCATCCGCGCGACCCGCCACCTGCCGTCGCTGTCGGTCGTGTGGGAGCCGGCGATCCGGATGAACGTGCGCCTCTCCTGGAGCCGCACCCTGGCGCGTCCCACCTTCCGCGAGCTGGCGCCGGTGGTGACGGAGGAGTTCATCTTCGGGGACGAGTTCATCGGCAATCCCGGCCTGGCGCTGTCCCGGATCACCAACTTCGACCTGCGCTGGGAGTGGTTCCGGCGCTCCGGCGACGTGCTGGCGGCCAGCGTCTTCTACAAGGACCTGCGCGATCCGATCGAGTACATCAGCTACTCGGTGAGCGGCCGGTCGTTCGTGCAGCCGCTCAACTACGAGCGCGGATGGGTGCGGGGCCTCGAGGTGGAGGCGCGCCTGGGGCTGGACCTGTTCAGCGAGCGACTGCGCCGCTTCGCCGTCGGTGTGAACGCCACTTGGCTCGACTCCGAGGTCGAGGTCCCCGCCGCCGAACGCAAGTCGCTGGCGGACTTCGGGCTGGCCGAATCGACGCGGCGTCTGCAGGGCCAGCCGGAGTACGTCTACAACCTCAATGTCACCTGGGACGACGAGGCGCGCGGCCTCGGCGCGGCGATCTTCTACAACCGGGTCGGCGAAACTCTGCTGACCGGCGCGGCGCGCGGCGAGGCGGACGGCATCCCGAACGTCTTCGACGCCGCCTACGGCAGCCTCGACCTCACCGCCGGCAAGCGCCTGACCGACCACCTGTCGATCGGTCTCAAGGCCCGGAACGTGCTGCGCGCCGTCCGCACCAGCGTCTACCGCCAGCCGGACGGCCGGGAGGCAATCAAGTCGGAGCGCGAGACCGCCGCGCTCTACGCCATCTCCGCCTCGTACCGCTGGTGAGCCGCCCGGGAGTTCCCGAAGGCGTCCGCCCGTTGCTCCGGGCCGTTCAGATGGCGGCGAAGATGCCGGCGGCGACCAGGGTGCCGAGAACCGCGCCCGCGGCCACGTCGGTGGGGTAGTGCACCGCCAGGACGACGCGGGAGACGGCGATGAGCGCGGCGGCCGCGACCGCCGCCGGCCCCAGCACGGGGAAGTGAGCGGCGATGAGCGTGGCGCCGGCGAAGGCGTGCAGGGCGTGACCCGACGGAAAGGAGAAGTCGGCGGGCGGAGCCCAGAGGAGCGGCAGGTCGGGGAGGGCCTGGAACGGCCGCGGCCGCACGAAGCGCCGCTTCAGGGCGCGGTACAGAAGCACGTTCAGCAC
>JBOGOE010000104.1:0-4006 GCA_050747445.1 Candidatus Polarisedimenticolia bacterium
CCTCAGGGGCGCAGCCACCGCCACGCCCGCCCCAGAGACGCGATAGAATGTCCTACACTTCACGACCCGCGCCTGGGCGACCGTCCACCGCCGCGTCTTCGGGATAGGACTGGCCTTCGCCTGCTTCATGATCGCCTCCCTCAGAGGCGGCGATCATCCCCGACCTGGCGTGCGATCAGAAGGTGCGGTTGGCCGGACGCTTACTCTTCTGGAGCTGTACGGCCGGACCGACTCGTACGCGGTCGCCGGACTGGCGGCCGCGATCGTCGCCGCGACCCAGATCACCGGCGGCTGGCTGGCTCCGCGCGCCGCGAAGTTGTTCGGCCGCCGCACGACGCTGCTGCTGACGGGGCTTGTGGCGAGCGTGACCGCGCTGGCGCTTCTCGGCACCGCACCCGGCTTCGCCGCCGCCCTGGCGCTGCTGGCGGTGTGGGGTTTGGTGTTCGCCGCCACGGTGCCGGTCACGCAGGCATACATCAACGACCTGATCCCGTCGTCCGAGCGCGCCACCGTCCTGTCGTCGTACAACCTGCTCGGCTCGACCGGCGGCGTGGTCGTCCAGCCGATCCTCGGCAACGTCGCCGTGCCCCGCCCCCCGCGCCAGCCCGCCGCGCCCCCGGGGACGCGGACGCCGTGCCTGAGGGCTGGTAGCGCGCCGCATGGGCCCTGGCTCCGCGTGGGCCCTCGGCCGGTCCACACGCCCCGCCACTGCGATCAGACCGGGCCAGATCGGCGGCGCCCCGGGCGCTCGCCAGGGTCCCCGCCTGCCCGGCCGTCGTCCCGGCGCTCGCGGAACGCCTCCCTCACTCGATCCTCATCCCCGGTTGACGGAACAGGAACCAGCAGAGCCACCGAAGGTGCCCTGTGGATATCTCGACGCGTCTTTTAGTCTTCCTTTAGATGGAGCTCTCGGGTTACCGCCATACGTCGGACCAATCGTTGGGTTACAGAAAGATGAGAAAACTGGTGAATTCTTCGCTTACTTCGGTCTCTCAGCCGGCGCTGATCTTGGCACCAACCTTCTTAAGCTGCCGGTGGTCACAATCAGCCAAAGTCGACCCGGAACTAAAACGGGACCCGGCGGCTTCGTCTCGCTTCAAGGGAACCTCGCCTTCATCGCTTACCAGGTGGGGGCGGGGATTGCCCGAGGTGAGTTCGGCTTGTTCGACGAACTTGGGGTAGTTAGCTCTGCTTTTGGCGGCAGTGCCACTGGGGCGTTCGTGGTTCCAACAGGCTTCTATGGGAAGCCGCACCAGAAATGCAGATAGCCGGTCGACTCGCTCAGATTGAGGGGAGGTGTTTCGATGTTCCTCACCGAGCCTGGAACCATGTGCCTTGTTCTCGTCTTCGGCATCCTCAGTCTTCCCTATCTGTGGAGGGCCAGGCTCAAGCATCCCGCTGAACCGTGGGTCAGTCTCACAGTTGCCACATGGGCGGCAAGAGGGTTGGGTCTGGCGTTCTGCGTTGCAGCAATGACATGGGGGATCCTTGGGGACGTCACCATGCAACTGAGAGCCGCACCACTGATGCTCGCCGGGGCAATCGCGGTGCCCGTCGGGTCGTTGCTCGGGCGGCTGGCTGTGGGGCCCACAGCCATGGATCTCCCCCCGGAGAGACTGAGGTATTACTGGCTCATGACCCGACAGGTGGCGGCCTACCTTCTATGCAGTGCCGTTTTGTTCTATGCTTGGCGGCACGCACGGGTGTCGTGAGCTCCGGGTCACACGGCCGGCCAGAGCATCCGGAACGTGAGCCCCGTCAAGAGGGCGTAGACGGCGGCGTCGAAGACGAAGCGGGCGGTGTTGGACCAGGTGTCTTCGATGAAGCGCCGATGAAGCACCATGTCCTATGGCGACCAGGCTGCCAACTGGCAGCCCCATCTTCACGCCCTGGTGACGGCGGGCGTTGTCGATGGCGCGGGGGCGTTCACGCCGCTGCCGCTGCCCCCGGCTGCCGTCGCCGAGGCGCTGTTCCGGGCCCGGGTGATCGCGAGGTTGCGGCAGCGCGGCCGGCTCGAGGACGAGGCCGCGGCGGGGCTTCTGGCCTGGAGGCACTCGGGGTTTTCCGTGCACAGCGCCATCCGCGTCGCGCCGTGGGACGTGGAGGGAAAACTGGGAGAGCACGTTCCCTTCCACATCGCGGAAGTAGAAGATCTCCTTCCCATGGTTCTCCTTGCGATACACTCGCAATCCGGCGGCGTCGTAGCCGTAGGAGCCCACGGCGCTTCCCATCGCCATCCACCCGACAAGAGTTGCTCGTGAGCACTGCGCCATCGCAGCCTCCTTCTACGCAACCGCTCGTCGGTGAGAGTACGCGCCCTCGCCACCGGACCGACCGCTCCACTGTCCCAAAGGCGATTGTTGATGCGGCGAGACGGAATTTGCCCCGTTACTTACCGCCGGATGGGCTTCCTGTCAGCTGCCTATTTCAATTCTTTGCGCTTTCGTGGGGGCTGTGATCTGCACGAGCGGCCTCAGCGCCGCGTCGGCTTCGGCGGGACGGTGGCGAGATAGTCCTTGTCCCGGCCTTCGAAGCGGCGGGCGCAGTCGTCGATGATCAGGTTGGCGATCGGCTTCCCCATCAGGATCTGGGTGTACTTGAAGCCGTGGTCGTCGAGCCCGGCATTCATTGCGGGGATCCCAGGCGACGGCCTTGATCCGCCGGCGGGGCTCGGGTAGGCTCTGCCGCATCATGACAGACGAGCGTCCGCCCGACACGGGGGCGATCCTGGACGAGGCGCGGGGTCTCCGCCGGTTCATCGTCGATCTCACCCTGCGGATCTGCCTCGAGAAGACGGTCAATTACATGGCCGACGACTTCCCCGGCGGCGGGCCGGACGGGATGACCTCGCCCGGGCAGGAGGGGAAGGTGACCGGCCTCCTGGGGGCCGAGCTCCAGAAGCTCGGCGTCCCGTTCCGGACGCACGCCAAGTCGCCCGGGCGCGACAGCCTGCTGGCGACCGTCGGCCGCGGTCTTCCCGGTTATCGGAGGATGCTGGTGCTGCTGCACACGGACGTCGTGCCGAGCGGCTCGCCGGCGGACTGGAGGTTCGCCCCGTTCGAGCCGTTCGAGAAGGACGGGAAGCTATACGGCCGCGGCGTGCTGGACGACAAGGGGCCGCTGGTGTCGGCCTTCGCGGCGCTGCGTCTCTTGAAGGCGCACGAGGCGGCCCTCAAGGGTTCGTTCACCTTCGGCGCGGTGGCCGACGAGGAGGTCGGGATCGGCGTCGGTCTGCCGTTCCTCATCGAGTCGGGGCTGATCGACTGCACCGACGCGGTGATCCCCGACATCGCCGGGAACATGAAGGAGATCAACGTCGCGGAGAAGGGGCGGGCGCTCCTCAAGGTGCGGGCGCGCGGCCGGCAGGCGCACGCCATGGACCCGTCCAGGGGGATCAACGCCATCCACGCCATGTCCCGCTTCCTGCTGGCGCTGGAGAAGGCCGCGTTGCGGCACCGGCCCCACCCGATCCTGGGCGGCCCGACGATCAACACCGGTCTGATCCGGGGCGGCGCCGCCCCGAACGCGGTGGCGGGGGAGTGCGAGGCGACCCTCGACATCCGCTACGTGCCGGGGCAGACGGCGGCCGGGATCCGCGACGAGATCCGGTCGATCGCCGAATCGGCCCTCGGCGGACCGGGCGGTCTCCCGGGGGCGTCGATGTCGGTCGAGATCGTCCAGGAGGCCCTCCCGTGCGAGGTCCCCCCCGACGCGCCGATCGTCAAGCGGATCCTGAAGCACGCCCCCGACGCGAAGGTGATCGGGAGCGGCGGCGGCACCTTCGCCAAGGATCTGGTGCTCAAGGGGGTCCAGGCGGTCGGCTGGGCCCCGGGGGACGAGGCGACCTATCACGAGCCCAACGAGGAGATCGAGATCGACCAGCTCGTGACCTACGCGGGCCGCCTCGCCGCGCTGGCGTTCGACCTCTGCAACGACCGCGCCTGATGCGGTGCTTCGTCCTGCTGGCGGCGCTCCTGGCGGCCCTCGGGGGGAGCCTGCCGGCGGC
>JBOGOE010000105.1:0-4818 GCA_050747445.1 Candidatus Polarisedimenticolia bacterium
GGGCGGCTTCACGGACCGGTCACGGGCGTGACACACGTCCGTCACGGCGCGCCGTTACAAGCGTGGGTGACGTGGGAGAGCCTCGATGAAGACCACTCTGCTCGAAGCGGCGTTCGTGCTCGGCGCCGCCGGCTGGATCCTCCTGGCGCCGGGCGGCGCTTTCGCCCAGGATGCGGCGGACGACCGGGCCGACGTGGAATCCACCCGCGCCACCGTCGGCAAGTGGGTCGGGACGCAGCAGATCATCTTCAAAGAGCGCCGCGACTGGCAGCAGGCGCGCGACATCCTCCTGGCCCGCATCGATCTCATGAAGAAGGAGATTGCCACGCTGGAAGAGAAGATCGCGGAGGTCCGCCGGACCTCGGACGATGCGGCCGGCAGGCGGGCTGAAGTCGCCGCCGAGGCGGACGTCTTGCGGAAAACCACCGCCGGACTGACCGCCGCCGTGGGCCAGTTCGAAGGGCACCTGCGCCGCCTGCACGTGGCGCTGCCGGCGCCGGTGCAGGAGAAGATCGCCCCCCTCTACCAGCGCATGCCCGCCGGGGGCGTCGCCAGCAAGGCGTCGGTCGCCGAGCGCTTCCAGAACGTCCTGGGGATCCTGAACGAGATCAACCGGATGAACGGCGAGATCGCCCTGGCGAGCGAGATCCGGCCTCTCCGGGATGGCAGGCCGTCCGAGGTGCGCACCGTCTACCTCGGCCTGGGTCAGGCCTACTACCTGAGCGCCGGACTGGAAGCGGGGATCGGCCGCCCCGGGAGCGAAGGTTGGGTCTGGGAGCCGGCTCCCGACCTGGCGCCCCGCATCCAGGAAGTCGTCGACATCCTGAGCAACAAGGCGAGCCCGAAATTCGTATCCCTCCCGGTCCGCATCCAGTGAGGAACCCTCCCATGACCCTGCGCCTCCCCGCCCTCGTCCTGCTCCTCGCGGCCGGCACGACCCTGTCCGCAGCGGCATCGGAAGACCTCGACCGCGCCGCCGCCGCCGGCGAGGCCGACCTGGAGGCAAGCCTCAAGGAGCTGAGCGCCCTGCGCGAGCGAATCGCCGCCGAGAAGCTCCCGCTGACCCGCGAGCTGGGCGATCTGGAGGACCGGCTGAAGCGGCGCCGCCAGGAGCACGACCAGGCGCTGCGCGGCATCGACACCGGGAATCTCGATCTGACGACCGCCCAGGCCGAGCTGAAGCTGCGGCAGGAGGAGGTCGCCTACGCCGGCAACTTGCTCGACGAATACACCCGCGCCCTCGAGTCGCGCCTCAACGTCGTCGAAGCGGCGCGCTACGCCGGGGCGATCGTCGCGGCCAAGGATGCGCCCACCAATCCCGACCTTTCGCCTCCCGAGAGGCTGGCCCGCCAGCTGGCGGTCGTCTCCGCGTCCCTGACCCGCCTCGACGAGGCCGTGGGAGGCACCCGGTTCGCCGGCACGGCGGTCGATCCCCGGGGGGTCCTGGCCGAAGGGCGGTTCGCGCTGATCGGCCCGGTGGCCCTGTTCGCCTCCGACGACGGCAGCGCCGCCGGGCTGGCGCTGCCGCAGGCCGGCTCGGCCCAGCCCGCGGTGCGGCCGCTGGACGAAGAGCAGACCGCGTCGGTCGCGGCGGTGGTCAATAGCGGCAGCGGCTTCCTGCCGCTCGACCCGACCCGCGGCGCCGCGCTCAGGGAACTGGTGGAGCGCTGGAGCCTCATCGACCTCTTCAAGAAGGGCGGCCCGATCATGTGGCCGCTGCTGGCGGTGTCGATCCTGGCGCTGGGCACGGTGATCGAGCGGGTCCTGTTCATCCTGGGGGAGCAGAAGAGGCGGGACGCCCGGGCCCTGCAGCGGCTCCTCGAGGCGGTCGAGCAGGGGGACCTGGCGCGGGCGGTGCAGATCGGCAGGGAGTCGAGGTTCTACGTGGTGCGCGCCCTGACCTACGCGCTGCAGCACCGGGAGAAATCGCTGTCGGGCGCGCTGCTCTATTCCCAGGCGCAGGAGCTGAAGCGCTTCAGCCGCGGTTTGCCGATCCTCGACACCGCGATCACCATCGCCCCGCTCCTCGGTCTTCTGGGGACGGTGACCGGCATGATGCACTCCTTCTCCCTCATCGGCGGCGAGCTGAGCGCGCCGGGGGCCATCACCGGCGGCATCGCCGAGGCCCTCATCGCCACCGCCTTCGGCCTGGGGATCGCCATCCTGGCCCTCATCCCGTTCAACTACCTGAACAACCGGATCGAGGAGGCGCGCCACGAGCTGGACGCCGCCGCCACGCAGCTCGAGCTCCTCGTCCACCCCGCGCCGGGGACCCCGGCGGCCGCGATCGCTCCAGCGTCCGTCTCCTCCGCGCACCCTCCGGCCAACCCCGCGCACGCCGGCTTCGCCGCCGCGCTGCGCGCGGCGCAGGAGTAAAACGATGCACGGGGGCGGAGGCGGCCGGGTGAAGCGGGCGCGGATCGAGATCATCCCGCTCATCGACATCATCTTTTTCCTCCTGGCGACCTTCGTGATGGTGTCGCTGTCGATGACCAGGAACCAGGGGGTCCAGGTGGCGCTCCCGTCGGCCGGCTCGGCCGCCTCGATGGGAGACCAGCAGCAGATGGACAAGGCGGTCACCCTGAGTGTCACCGAGAAGGGGGACGTCTTCTTCAACAAGGAGAAGGTCACCCTGGCGCAGCTCCCCTATAGGCTCCAGACCCTGAAGACGGCCACCAAGGATCCGAAAGTGATCATCAACGGCGACGCCGGCGCCGACTTCCGCGTCGTGGTGGCGGTCCTGGACGAGACGCGCAAGATCGGCATCACCCGCGTGGGGATCGCCACGGACCGGAAGTGATGCGGGCCACGCTGCTCGGTCTTGCCGCGGCCGTCCTGATCCACGCGGCCGTCATCCTGTTCGGCGGCCTCCTCTTCCCGAAACCCGAGGCGACGAAACCCGGCGCCAAGGTCGAGAACGTCGACCTCCTGACCGAGGCGGACGAGAAGAAGCCCGAGGAGGAGGAGAAGAAGACGGAGCCGTCGGAGGACGCTGCGGAGGAGGCGATGGAGGTCGTGCCGGAGCGGCCCCCCGACGCCCGCGAGCTGGAGCTGCTTCATGAAAAGGCCGCCGCCGCGGCGGTGCCCGAGCTGGCGGCGCTGAGTCTGGGCGCCCTCGAGAGCGCCCTCGGCGGCGCGGCGGGGGACGGCGGCTTCGGCGGCGTGCTGAACCTCGCCTCCGGCGGGCGGATCGGCGGCACCGGCGCCCCCGGCGTCCAGGCGGAGGGGCCGGCGGCGGACACTATCTTCGCCCTGCCGGACCTCGATCAGAAGCCGCGGCCGATCTTCCAGGCCGAGCCGATCTATCCCTTCGAGCTGCGGCAGAGGAAGGTCGAGGGGACCGTGTATGTCCTGTTCGTCGTGGATAAGGAAGGGAAGGTCATCGACCCGAAGGTCGAGACATCGACCCACGGGGCGTTCGACAAACCGGCCCTCGACGCCGTCCGTCAGTGGCGCTTCGAGCCGGCGGTCCGCGGCGGTCAGCGGGTGCAGGCCCGCCTGCGCGTGCCGATCCGCTTCCAGAAGGGATGAGGAGGAACCACGTGAGGATGCGCCGATCGGCTCCGTGGATCTGGCTGTTGCTTCTGCTCGCGGCGGGCGCGGCGACGTTCGCGGAGGCGCCGGCGCCTGCCGCTCCGGACCGCGCGGCCGCATCCGCCCCCGACATCTTCGACGATCCCGAGTTCAAGAAGCAGTTCCTGGGGACCTACGGCATCAACTCCGAGGTGGAGCCGCGCCTGCCCCCCCTTGAGCGCGACCTGCTGCAGCGGATCCTGCCGCTGATGTCGCCCAACCCGGCCGAGGCGATTCGGCTCCTGGAGTCGGGGATGAAGAAGGACGCCAGCGCCAGCCTCGACTTCACCCTCGGGAACCTGTACTTCCAGCAGGGGAACATGGAGAAGGCCGCGGAGCGCTACCGGATTGCGGTCGCCAAGTTCCCCAACTTCCGCCGCGCCCATCGCAATCTGGGGCTGGTGGAGGTCCGGGAGGGGCGGAACATCGAAGCGACCCGCTCCTTCGCCCGCACCCTCGAGCTGGGCGGGGGCGATGCGATCCTGTACGGCCTCCTCGGCTATTCCTACACCGCCCAGGGGGACTTCCTGGCGGCCGAGGCGGCCTACCGCTCCGCCCTCCTGCTCCAGCCCGGGAACGACGAATGGCGTCTCGGCCTGGCGCGCTGCATCTTCAAACAGCAGAAGCACCAGGAGGCGGCCGCGCTCCTCGACGTCCTGCTCGAACGGCACCCCGACCGCGCCGAGTTCTGGCTCCTGCAGGCCAACGCCTTCATCGCCCTGAAGCAGCCGCTGCGCGCCGCCGAGAACCTGGAGGTCGTCCGCCGCCTGGGCAAGGCCACGGCCGACAGCCAGTACCTGCTGGGGGACATCTACGTCAACGAGGGGTTGATGGACCTCGCGGCGGCCGCCTACGCCGCGGCCCTCGAGATCGACCCGGCGCAGCCCGCCGGCCGCCCGCTGCGCTCCGCCGAGGCCCTGGTCGCCCGCGGCGCCATGGCGCCGGGCCGCTCCCTCGCCGCCCGCATCCGCGAGACGCTGGGCGACCGGCTGACCGAGGAGGAGAAGCGCTCGACCCTGCGGCTCGAGGCGCGCATCGCCGTCGCCGAAGGGAACGGCGGCGACGCCGTCCGTCTCCTGGAGGAAGTCACCGCCGCCGACCCCCTCGATGGCGAGGCCCTGATGCTCCTGGCCGATCACTACGCCCGCTCCGGCGACCCGGATCGCGCCCTGCTCTATTTCGAGCGAGCCGCCAACCTCGAGACGTTCGAGGCTCCCGCCAAGGTCCGCCAGGCCCAGATCCTGG
>JBOGOE010000106.1:0-5491 GCA_050747445.1 Candidatus Polarisedimenticolia bacterium
GCGACGGGCCGCGCATCCGCCGCATTCGCGGCGGCGGGGGGCGCGATGTTCGTATCCAAGAAGATCTTCATGACCAAGGGCGTCGGGCGGCACCGGGAGAAGCTGAACTCCTTCGAGATGGCGCTGCGGGACGCCGGCATCGCCCACTTCAACATCGTGCGGGTCAGCAGCATCTTCCCGCCGGGCTGCAAGATCATCCCGAAGGCGCAGGGGCTGAAGTACCTGCGCGCCGGAGAGGTGGTGTTCTGCGTCATGAGCCAGTCGGAGACCAACGAGGCGCACCGGCTGATCGCCGCCTCGATCGGCATCGCCATCCCCAAGAAACCGGGGAGCCACGGCTATCTCAGCGAGCACCACTCGTTCGGCCAGACCGAGTCGGTGGCGGGCGACTACGCCGAGGACCTGGCGGCGCAGATGCTCGCGACCATCATGGGGGTGGAGTTCGACCCCGAAGTCTCCTACGACGAGCGCAAGGAGATCTGGAAGATCAGCGGCCAGATCTACCGCACCATGAACGTCTGCCAGTCGGCCGTCGGCGACAAGCGGGGACGCTGGACCACGGTCGTCGCGGGCGCCGTGCTGATACCCTGATCGACATGAGCGATCACCCGAACACCAGCAACTTCGGCGGACTGGAGGAGCGATTCACCTCCCCCGAGAACGCCCGCGTCGTCATCGTGCCGGTCCCCTACGACCGGACCGCCTCCTTCATGAAGGGGACGGCCGACGGCCCCCGGGCCGCCATCGAGGCCTCCACCTACATGGAGCTCTATGACGACGAGCTCGGGCTCGAGCCGTACACCGTCGGCATCCACACGGCGGAGCCGGTCAGCGGCAACGACGACCCGCCGGAGGCGATGACGGCCAAGGTCGAGAAGGCGGTGGCCGGATGGCTGGCCCGGGACCGGATGCCGGTCGTCCTGGGGGGGGAGCACAGCGTCTCGATCGGCGCCATCCGGGCCTACCTCGCGAAGCACCCGAAGATGGGGATCCTGCAGTTCGACGCCCACGGGGACCTGCGGGACGTGTACGAAGGCTCCCCCCTGAGCCACGCCTGCATCATGCGGCGCTTCGCGGGAACCGTCCCGACCGTCCAGGTGGGGATCCGCAGCATCTCCAGGGAGGAGGCCGACTTCATCCGGGAGAAGCGTTTGATGGTCCTGCCGGCGCAGCGCTTCATCGAGCGCCCGGAGTCGGCCCTGGAGATGGTTGACCGGCTGCCCGACGAGATATACCTTACGTTCGACGTCGATTACTTCGATCCGGCGATCATGCCGGCGACCGGGACCCCGGAGCCGGGTGGCCCGGGGTGGTACCCGACCCTGGCCTTCATCCGGGAAGTCTGCCGGAGGAAGACCCTGGTGGGGTTCGACGTCAACGAGCTGCGACCCTTGGGAGACGACGTGGCTCCCGATTTTCTGGTGGCGAAGCTGATCTACAAGATCCTGGCCTACCGCTTCCTCGCCCCGGGGCACCGGGGGGCGTGAGGGGGACGCGATGACGAGCGGCAGAAAGGGCGGGTCCGACAAACCGGACAAGGGCGCGCCGGGCGAACGTTCCCAGAGCGAGCGGCCGGGGTCCGAAAAGAGCGCCAACGAGCGGGCGATCCTGGCCGGCACCAGGGCGCGGCCGGAGGTCCTGATCTGCGACATCCCCGCCGAGGTGCCGGTCATCCCGCTCGCCTCGACCGTCGTCTTCCCGCAGATGGTGGTGAACCTCCAGGTGGTCCGCAAGAAGAACCTGAACCTGATCCGCGACATGGAGCCCGAGTCGATCATCGGCCTGGTGGTGCAGAAGAGCACCTCGATCGACGTCCCCCCCATCGAGGAGCTGTCGCAGATCGGCGTCGCCGCCCGCCTGGTCAACAAGATCAACGTCTCCGGCAACACCATCCAGATCATCCTGCTGGGGCTGCGGCGCTTCCGGGTCACCTCCTACCTCCAGGTCGAGCCCTACCTCAAAGCGCGCGTCGCCTGCATCGACGAGAAAGAGGAAGAGTCGATGGAGGCGAACATGCTCATGGGGAACGCGCTGCACCTGATGGAGAACCTGATCCAGCTCGACGCCCGGGTGCCCGGCGAGATCCTCAACCTGATCCGCAACAACCTGAGCGGGCCGGGGAACCTCGCCGACCAGGTGGCCAACCACCTCAATTTCGAGCTCGAGGAGAAGAAGGAGATCCTGACCACCATCGACCCGGTCGACCGGCTGCGGGTGGCCATCCGGCTGATCGAGAAGTCGATCGGTCTGGCCAAGGCGGGGCAGGAGATCAAGGAGCAGACCGAGGACGAGATCCGCAAGGCGCAGCGCGAGTTCTTCCTGCGCGAGCAGCTCAAGGTCATCAAGAAGGAGCTGGGCGAGGAGAGCGATTCGGCGGCGATCGTCAAGGAGCTCAAGGAAAAGCTGGAGAAGGCCGGGCTTCCCGAGGAGGCGCGCAAGGAGGCCGACAAGGAGCTGGGGCGGCTGGAGCTGGTGAACCCCGCGTCGGCCGAGTACAACGTCATCACCACCTATCTCGACTGGCTGGCCACCCTCCCCTGGAACCTCCTGACGCCGGACCGTCTCGACGTCCGGGAGGCGGCCCGCATCCTCGACCGGGACCACTACGATCTCGAGAAGGTCAAGGACCGGATCCTGGAGTTCCTGGCGGTCCGCCAGCTCAAGAAGGACATGAAGAGCCCCATCCTCTGCTTCTACGGGCCGCCGGGGACCGGCAAGACCTCCCTGGGGCGGTCGATCGCGGAGGCGCTTGGCCGGAAGTTCGTGCGCATGAGCGTGGGCGGGATGCGCGACGAGGCCGAGATCCGCGGCCACCGCCGCACCTACGTCGGCGCCATGCCCGGCAAGATCATCCAGAGCCTGCGGCGCGCGGGGTCGAAGAACCCGCTGTTCATGATCGACGAGGTCGACAAGATCGGATCGGACTTCCGGGGCGACCCGGCCTCCGCGCTCCTCGAGGTCCTCGACCCCGAGCAGAACAGCGCCTTCACCGATCTCTATCTGGACCTGGCGTTCGATTTGTCGCGCGTCATGTTCATCACCACGGCGAACCGGCTGGACACCATCCCCGACCCGCTGCGCGATCGGATGGAGATCATCCATCTGCCCGGATACGTCGAGGAGGAGAAGCTCGACATCGCCCGCCAGTACCTGATCCCGCGCCAGATCTCCGAGCACGGGCTGACGAAGGAGCAGGTGTCGTTCAGCGACGACGCCATCAGCGGCATCATCCGGGGCTACACCGCCGACTCCGGTCTGCGCAAGCTGGAGCAGCAGATCGCCACGATCTGCCGGAAGATCGCCAAGGAGGTGGCGCTGGGCCGGGAGAAGCCCCGCGCCGTCACCGCCCAGGGGCTGCAGGAATTCCTCGGACCGATCGTCCACATTCCGGAGGTGGCCGAGCGCACCGACGAGGTGGGGGTGGCGACCGGTCTGGCCTGGACCTCGGCCGGCGGCGACATCCTGTTCATCGAGGCGACCCGCATGAAGGGGAACGGCAACCTGGTGATCACCGGCCAGCTCGGGGACGTCATGAAGGAATCGGCCCAGGCCGCCATGTCCTACGTCAAGGCGCACGCCCGCGAGCTGGGGATCTCCGACGACGCCTTCGAGAAGGTCGACATCCACCTGCACGTCCCGGCGGGGGCCATCCCCAAGGACGGCCCCTCGGCCGGCGTCACCATCCTGATCGCCCTGGCCTCGCTGATGTCGCAGCGCCCGGTCCGGCACGACGTGGCCCTGACCGGCGAGATCACCCTGCGCGGCAAGGTGCTGCCGGTCGGAGGGATCAAGGAGAAGCTGCTCGCGGCCCGCCGCGCCGGCATCGAGACCATCATCATGCCGGCGCGGAACGAGAAGGACCTGGTGGACATTCCGCCCAACATCCGCAAGCAGCTCAAGCTGATCTTCGTCAAGGAAGTCTCCGAGGTCCTGCCGATCGGCCTGTCGGCCATCGTCATCGCCCCCCCGTCGGCCATCCCGGGCGAGGCGCGCAGCGCTCGCCTGCGCGATCGGGCAGCGCGGCGCCGCGAGCGGGTCAAGCCGCGCGCCGCCGCCTCCGGCGGTCAGCAGAACCAGCGCTAGAAGGTCCCCGCTACGGCGGGATCGGAACGGAAAGTCGCCCGGCGGCGGACCGCCGCGGGCGCGGGAGAGATGGTGGAGCGTGGGGGGATCGAACCCCCGACCTCAAGACTGCCAGCCTTGCGCTCTCCCAGCTGAGCTAACGCCCCACCCGTCGGAAAGCGGCCGCCACTATAGCACGCCGGTCCGGGCTCAGTCGATGTAGCCGAGCGAGCGCAGTCGCTCCAGGACGTTGGCGTCGAGATCCGAACGGTCCGGCAGCGCCGGCGCCCCCGGCGTGTCGTAACGCTCGACGAATCGGGGCGGGTGGGCTTTCAGGAAGGCCGGGTCGAGCGCCTCCTCCAGGACGTGCCCTTCGAGGTCCATGGCGATCGGCACGTCGAGGATCGCCAGCAGGGTCGGCAGGACGTCGAGCAGGCCCGCGGTCGCGATCCGGTGGCCGCGGCGGGCCGCGGCGCCGTAGAGCGCCAGGATCCCCTCGTCGCGATGGTGTCCCGACGTCGTCGGGCGCCCCGGCTCCAGGACCGGCCGGAAGCCGTGGTCCGACAGGACCACCAGGGTGTCGGCCGGGGTCAGCCGTTCGAGGTACTCCCCCACCCGCTCGTCCATCGCCACGTAGGACTCCTCGATCACCCGCCCCAGGATCGCCACCTCCTCCGGCGTGGCGTTGTAGCGCAGGGCCTCCGGGTAGGCGAACTTCCAGAAGCGGTGCGAGGCGACGTCGATCCCCCCGAAATAGACGGCGAACAGATCGACCGGATAGCGCTCGAACAGCCGCAGACCGATCGCGCCGAAGGTCTGATCGCAGGCCAGGCTCCAGAGGAAGCCGCGGACGCATTCCCGGTCGTCGCGCGACAGGCGGGCCACCCGCGCCGGGTCGTAGAAGCGGCGCACCGCCTCCGCCGGCACGTCGGCCGGCTTCACCTTGAGCGGCTCCAGCTCGTCGATCAGCCCGGCGGGGAAGGTCTGGTGCGGGATCCCCTCGACCAGGGTCCCCTTGAGCGGCCGCCCGGTCGACCAGTTGTAGAGGTACGGCAGGTAGGACGAGACGATGTATCCGTCGGTCGGCTCGGCCGGCCAGGTGACCAGCCACCCGACCACCCCGACCTTCCGGTCGTAGGCCGGGAGGATGTTCCAGAAGGCGGGGGCCTGGCGCATCGTGCTGGTGACCGGACGGACCCGGGGTCCACCGGTCTCCTCGACGAAGCCGTGGATGCCGTGCCGTTCGGGTCCGACGCCGGTGGCGACCGTGGTCCAGAGCGAGGGGGAGGCCGAGGGGTGCATCGACATCAGGACGCCGCTCGCTCCCCCCGCAACCAGCCGGCGGAACGACGGCAGGCGGCCGCGCGCCGCCAGCGGCTCGATGACCCGCCAATCGGCGCCGTCGATGCCGACGACGATCACCCGGCCG
>JBOGOE010000107.1:0-6944 GCA_050747445.1 Candidatus Polarisedimenticolia bacterium
AGCGAAGAGACCGCGGCGGATGATTGAGGGGCAGTCAGGGATCGTGCGTGCCTCGTCCTGAAGCCGCCATGTCCGCGCATTTTCAGTGGCCCCGAGGAGACGCCACCAGGTCGATTTCTTTCTGACCGAGGAACGGCAGCAGCTCTCCGCCCTGGCGCACGAGTTCGCCGAAATAGAAATTCCTCCCAGAACTTTCTTCCGCACAATCATCGCTGGCCACCTTGGATTGGCCACTCGGTAACGGGCCAGCACCCGTAGTCTAGGGCGCCGCGGCCCCCGGGGTCATCAGGGGCGGAGGTGACGGACCCTTCCTCGGTCGCGGCCGCCACAGGCCTCCTTCGCTGTAGCATCCCCAGCCCCACTTCAGCCAGCGCAGGAGCGCCTGCGCCAGCCACAGGGCCCAGGCCAGCATCGCCAGGCGGTAGAGAAAGAGCGGCACGGAGAGGACCCACGGCCGGGGGAGGACCTCGCCCGAGCGGTCCAGGTACCACTGCAGATGCGAGGTGGACGAGCCGTTGCCGGAGATCTGCATCTCCGGGAGGCCGAGCAGGCCGTTGGTGATCGACCAGAACAGCCCGGCGAGCGCGGCCAGGGTGGCGGCCGCCAATAAAAGTTGAAGAGAATTGAAGGCGGCGCGGCGTGGCGCGGCGGCGCCGCGTTGCTTGCGCCAGCCGAGGGCGAGCAGCCAGGCGACGATGAGGACGGAGATCGGGAGCGGCGCCTGCGTCAGGCCGAGGCTCAACAGGAACCAGTGCCTGGTGCGCAGCGGCGTCAGGGGGGCGCGGCCGAGGGCGATCGAGGCCAGGAGGCTGACCGTGAGCAGGCTCCAGAACAGGACGGCCGGCCCCAGGCGCGGACCGCCGAGCCAGAGGGTCCACCGGTCGGCAGGCATGGCGATCGAGGTGCGCGCGTTCACGCTGGCCGCGCCGAGGTTCACCTCCGGGCTCCTGAACAGGAGGCGCATGCCGTCGTTCTGCCGCCAGGCAAGGCTGACCTCCTGGCGCCCCGGCATCAGCGGCAGCGTCACGTGGCGTCCGTCCTTGCGGATCGGCTGGACCACCCCGTTGATCGACACCGACTGCAGCTCGGCGCCCTCGGGGAGGGTCAGGGTGTGCTGCGCCCCCCGGCTGCTGCGGGCGGTGAACTCGAGGCGGGCGTCGGCCGCGCGCAGGCCCGGCGACAGCGCGAGATCGCTGCGGTCGATGGTGAGCGTCTGCCCGGGCAGTCCCGCGGGGCGGGTCACCTCGATGGCGACCGAGTCGCCGGGCCACGGGCGCCACTCGCGCACCCGGACCTCCACCTGCTCCGGCAGGTGGACGACCGGGATCCCCTGAACCTCCACGTGCCAGAGCGGCCCGGCGGCCAGCCGCCAGACCTCGACCCACGGGACCGCGTCCGGCGCCGCGAGCCGCACCGAGGCGCCCTGGGCAAGGGAGGAAGTCCATCCGGCTTCGGTCGTGTGCGGGGCCATGCTGACGAGCGCCTTGTGGTCCGCCACGCGCACCTCGGCGGTGGTCACCGACTCGCCGGGCAGGAGCGGCACCTCGAGGCGGACTGCCGATCCGGGCGGCGTCATCCGGACCACGCGCGTCGTCACCTGCCACTCGAGACCGAGCGACAGCTCGCGCTCCACGCGCACGAACGGCGGCAGCGTGCCGGGCTCGAGGGCGCCGTCCGGACCGCGCCGGCGCCCGCGCACCTGCACGAGCATCAGGTTTTCCTCCGCCAGGCCGTCTTCGTGCAGCCCCTCGACGCGCCAGCCCGTGGTCCGCGCCGTCACGCGATGCGGCTTGAGCGGCAGGGGAATCTGCACCGTCTCACGGTCGGGGAGGGGCCCTTCCATCAAGACCTGGTGGTTCCCGGGTGTCACCCGCAACCACAGCCGTCCCTCGCCGGTGCGCACCAGGCCGGCGGCCGGGTCGCCATCCAGCAGGACCCGCTCGGGCAGCCACCGGTCGGCCCCCCCGGGAAGCGGCACGGCGGTCTCCGCCGCGGCGTCGATCTCGATGCGGACGCGCAGGGTGGCCGGACTGACGTCGAGCGCCAGGCGAGGGCTGGAGGCGCAGCTCGGGTGGCACGCAGGGGGCTGCAGCAGCCGGGTGCGCAGCTCGTTTAACAATTCTTGTGGCGGGATCTCGGCGGCGCGGGCCGACCCGACGCCCATGCCGGCCACGGGCAGCCCGCAGGCGAGCGCCGTCAGCAGAAGCGGCCGCGCCAGCCCGATCCTTCTCAGGAGGAGAGCGGGGAAGGAGCGATCGGGAAACCCGAACAGGCAGAGCGCCAGGATCGACACCAGTCCGACCCGCAGGAGCGTAAGGAAACGGTTCGCGGCGGGAGGGATCAGGACGAGCCGCAGCTCCTGCCCCTGCTTCACTGGGCCGCGCCAGCCGAGCGACACCGTCCTCCAGGTCCAGTCGGGCAGCCCGGGGCCGGTCTGCACGATCGCCTTCGGATCCGGGGCGTCGAGATACGACAGCGCTTTCAGGGTCAGATCACCTTCCGCCTCGGCCGGTGCGCTGGTCACGGCGGAGGAGATGTCCTTCATCTTGTCGACGAGATCGCCACTGCTCCGCCCCATTTCTTCAGCCACCGCCTGCTGCTGTACCCGGGCCTGGGCCGCGAAGCCGGGTTGGAGCCCGCCGGCTTCCATCCACGGCGCCTCCAGGGAGGGGTAGATCGCGGTGCGCACCTGCGTCACCAGGAAGGGGACGATCACCACGATCAGGGCGACGAGGGCCAGGCGATGGAGGACCTTCACCGTGGCCTGGATCCGCCCCGACGGGAGGGCGCGACGCAGGGCCTCGGCGGCCAGGACGGCGAGCCAGGTCCAGCGCGGCGCGCCGGGCTCCATCCAGGTGAGGACGAGGGACAGAAGGGCGACGATCCCCAGGCGGCGGCCCCAGAGGCTGGCGACCGACATCGAGGCGATCAGGACCAGGAAGAGATCGAGCAGGGTCCAGGACGAGATCCAGGTGGCGGAGGCGTCGTCCACCCCCGAGACGCTGAACAGGCGCCAGGCGGGAGGAAGGTTCAGCACGGCCGTGACCTGGTTGAAATCGTGGTCCCAGCCGACCGCGGGGACGAGGGCGGCGCCCCGGTCCAGGCGGCTGTCGGCGTCGAGACGCACCTCGCCCTGGCGCAGCTCGACCCCGGCCGGGCGATCGGGGCCCGTGCGGGTGATGAACTGATCCACGCCGTCGATCGCCACGCGGCCGAGAGCGGCGGGCGGCGGCATCTCGAGACGCCAGGTCCGCCGCATCGAGCCGGTGATCACGTCGCGCACGGTGTATCCGCCGCCGTCGAAGTCCAGCCACAGCGTGCGCTGGAGCGCGAGCTGGTCCGGCGCCGGGTCGGAGTCGCCGCGGCGCTTCTCGACCAGCGTCATCGTCTTGCCCCCCTGCATCAGGTAGGCCGGGAGCTGCTTCCACTCGTCGGGGAGCGTCGTCTGCTGCGGGTCGACGGCCGTCACTCCCTCGACCGTGACCAGGCGCAGGTGGGGGCGGGCGTCGAAGACCCAGACCTCCTGGGCGGGCCAGCCGCCGTCCGCCGCCGGCGGGGCCAGCGACACCGCCGGTCCCTCGTGGCGCGCCACGAGCTCGAGGCTGAACCTTCCCGGCCGCACCTGCACCCGCAGGCGGCCGTCGGGATCGATCCGCGCCGGCAGCGGCCCCCGAAGCGCCATGGCCACGAAGCGCTCCGGGAGCGCCCTGCCGACGATGACCTCCCGGTTCTTCCCGGAGACCTGCAGGTCGACGCGCGTCGTCAGGACGAGAGGGATGTCGTCGGATACCTGGCGATGGACGGTGACCTCCAGGCGATCCTCAGCCGCCCCCTCGCCGGCCTGCTGCTGCAGCCACACCCGGCCCTGCTCGTCGATCGCCGGGAAGGCGACGACGCGCCGCCGGACCGTCAGGCCGACGAGCCCCGTCTCGTCCGGCACCCGGAGGAGCGGGGGGAGCGAGTCCCATGCGAACGTCCCGCTCACCGCGTGCCGCCCGGCGGACAGGCGGACGGCGGGCCCGGCCGGCCGCGCCGCGACGATTCCCGGGCGCCCGTCGACGCGCACGTCCTGCGGCCAGGCCCTCGCATCGCCCGGCAACGGCACCCACGCTTCGCGAAAGAGCAGCCACTGCTGCGTGAAACGGCCTCCCCGGTCGGAGAGATCCAGCGCCAGCCGCGACGGCCATGAGCATCGGCGCTTCTCACCATCCCCCTGGAAGAAAGGGCAGCGCTCCTCCTCGTGACCGTGCAGCACCCAGTCGATCCAGGCGCGCAGCGGCTCGGGTGTTTTCTCTTTCGTGAGGGGCTCGGCGGACGACGCCGTGGTCGATAACGCGGCGATCAGGACGGGAAGCAGGAGCGCGGAGACGAGAAGCGGCAGCGCGGAGCGGCGCATTCGGGATTCCCCCCGGTACAATGCACGGGAGGCTATCGCCGGCCGAGTCGTCGTGTCAACTTCGCGATCCCTGTGACACCCGGGTGCGCGGCGTCGGGCCGCGTCGCGGGCGCTGCAGGTTCCCGGGATGCTATGCGTCGGCAAGCCGCGAGAGGCCGGAACGCTTGAGTCCTGCATACTCCTGCGCGTCGGGCGGCTCCTGTCGAAGCGGTTTCCCCGGACCGCACAGCTTCTGAGGCGGTGATGTCATGTTCCCCGCCGATCAGCCGGATCTTCGGCTGCTCCAGGACCCGGGTCACGAACGCATTGTCCCGTTTTCTGCGAGTCGCCAGATCCTTCGGGGCGTAGATCGTGGGAGCCACCTTCCGGCCCCGCCGCGCGGAGGCGCGTTCGAAGGCACCGAACAGATCGGCACACGTCAGGCCCTCGCCCACCACCATCAAGTCGATGTCGCTTGACGCGGTATCCTGCCCCTTGGCGATGGATCCGTGATGGTCCTCCGCCAGACCACCGGACTGCCCGATCTCATGGCCTGCCCCCGGCACAGATCCTACGGGTCTTCCCCCTGTCGGAGCTGGTATGGAAACCCTTCCCCGGTCGCGGGCAGGAATGTACGACGAGGAGGGCCGGTCTGGAGGAGAAATACGCCGGCTGCCTTCGAGCGACGGCGTCGTTCATTGCGCCGCCCGCCAAGCCGGGTGATGCGCTCCCGATGAGTGAGTGGCCGGGCTTTCAACCGCAAGAGGAGGCGCAGCGATGAGCGACGTCACGGTCAAGCCGATCGACGAGATCGAGCCTTATCGAGGCCCCGATGCTCTCGCCGGCATCGAGTTCAGGCCCGGCGGTCGGGCGGTGGGGGTGACGGCGTTCGGATTGAACGTCCTCCGGCTGGCGCCGGGGGGGACGACCTACTTCGAGCATGATCACGTGAGGGACGGTAGCGATCGCCCATCCGCGCGATCCCACTGGCGCGGGCCGCGGCCGCGCTCATCCGCCGTCAGGGCTGGCAGGAGTTCGGCTTCGCCCGCCTGGACGATTACGCCCGCGAGCGCTTCGGACGCTCGGGCCGGTGGGTGAAGGAATGCGCCGTGCCCGGACGGGGGCTCGAATCCTTCCCCCTTCTGCGTGGCGCCATGTCCGGCGATGACGGCGGCCGCCCGATCGGACGAGTCGCGGCGACCCTTGTCGGCCGGATCGCCTCGGCGGATTCGCTGGGTGACCGGGTCGCCCTCGCCCGGCGCGTTCCGGTCCGTACTTTGCGCGAGGCGGTCGGGGCGGCGCGCGCCGCCGGGTCGGCGTGGCCGGGCGACCTGGCGTTGCCCGTCGGGGACGTCGGACCAGCCGGCGGCCTCGATGAGACGGATGACTTGGCCGATCGCTCCGTGGTCCGCATTCCGGTGCCGGCACCCGTCCTCGCCGCTCTTGACGAGGCGGTCGATCGGTACCGTTGCCTCGAAGGCGGCGAAGCGACCGTCACCTCCTTCGTGGAGGCCCTGGTCGGCGAAGCGGGAGCTGCCGGGCTCCCGCCGGACGCCGACGGCACCCCCATGAAGAGGTCCCCCGACCCGGCGGTCATCGAAGCAGCGCTGGCGCGCTCGACCGGCCACTGGCGACACCTGCCTTCCTCCTCTCCGGCTTCCTGGTCCCTGGCGCTGGCCGGGGTCAGCCTGGCGCGGCTGCGGGAGCTCGAACGGGCCGCCGGCACCGGCGCCGCCGCCGATCTCGACGGGCAGATTCGTGCTCTCATCCGTCTCGAGGACGAACTGCACAACCGTCTGGCCGGCGTGCTCGCCGACATGGCCGAGCGCGGGGCTTGGCCGCGCCTCCTCTTCGCCGGCGTCGGGCACTACGCCGAGGAGCGCCTCGGCCTCTCCCGCACCACCGCGGAGGATCGGGTCCGCGCCCTCCGCTCCCTGCGGCGGTTCCCGCTCCTCCGGGCGGCTTGTCAGGAGGGTCGCGTCGGGTTCGAGGCGACCCTCCTCGTTCTCCGGATCCTCGGGCGCGGACCGGTGCCCGCCGGAGTCGAGCGCGCCTGGGTCGCGCAGGCGGAGGAGTCCACGGTGAAGCGGCTCCGGGACGAAGCCCGGGTGCTCGGACGCCAGGGCTCCGGCCGCGCCCCGCAGCACGCGATCCCACTCGACGCCGCCGCATGGCACGACTCGTTGCCGGCGCGACCCGGGGACGGCGCGCGACCGGCTGCGCCGCTTCGGGATGGAGGCGGCCGCACGCCCCGACCCGGACGTTTTCCATCCGCTCCCGGCGTGTTCCGGCGTGGGCGGGGCTCCTGGCCCTCCTGGAGGATTTCGTCCTGACCTGGGATCCCGACGATCCGGTCTACTCTCGCTCGGGCCGGCGCTGCCGCGGGTAGGATTGCGGCGATCATGTCGAGCCACGCCGCCGCCCTCGGATTCAGCCCGCACTCCGGGTCGTGGCGCGGACGCGCGTGGAGATAGCCGGTCCGCGGCTCGAGGGGTCGAAGTAGCCGTACCACGCGGTCGAAGAGTTGCCGGTGGATGAAGCCGCGCGCCGGCTGGCGCGTCTCCGGGAG
>JBOGOE010000108.1:0-1911 GCA_050747445.1 Candidatus Polarisedimenticolia bacterium
GTCGCGAAGCGGCGCGCCAGCAGGTCGGCGTACGGCCCGCTCCCGCGCATCCTCTCCCCGAAGGCGGGGTCGTAAAGGTTCCCGCCGCGCGTCTCCCGGATCAACGCCAGGACCTTGGCGGCCCGCAGCGGGTAGCGGGCCTCCAGCCAGCCGGTGAAGATTTCCTTTACCTCGTGGGGCAGCCGCAGCAGGATGTACCCGGCGGAACGCGCCCCCGCCGCGGCCGCTTCCTCCAGGATCCGCTCCAGCTCGGGGTCGTTCAACCCGGGGATCATCGGCGAGGCGAGGACACCGGCGGGGACCCCCGCACGGGCGAGCGCCTGGATCGTCCTGAGGCGCCGCGCGGGAGAAGCCGCCCGCGGCTCCATCCGCCGGGCCAGATCGGCATCGAGCGTGGTGATCGACACGTACACCGAGGCCAGACGCAGGGCGGCGAACGCCACCAGCAGATCGAGATCGCGCAGCACCAGGCTCGACTTGGTGACGATCCCGACCGGATGGCGGAACTCCAGGAGCACCTCGAGGATCGACCGGGTGATCCGCAGCCGGCGCTCGGCCGGCTGATAGGGATCGGTGTTCGCCCCCAGGGCGATCACCGCACAGCGATAGCCGGGGCGCGACAGCTCCCCGCGCAGGAGCGCGGCGGCCTCCGGCTTGGAGAAGATCTTCGTCTCGAAGTCGAGTCCCGGCGACAGACCCAGGTAGGAATGCGTCGGCCGCGCGAAGCAGTAGACGCAACCGTGCTCGCATCCCTTGTACGGATTGATCGAACGGTCGAACCCGATGTCGGGGGAGTCGTTGCGCGCCAGGATGGTGCGCGTGGTCTCGGGCGTGACGGTGGTGGGGACGGCCGCGGGCGGCCCTTCGTCCTCGTCCCACCAGATCTCCTCCGGGGGGGCCACCCGCCGCTTCTCGAATCGCCCCGCCGGGTTGTCCACGGCCCCCCGGCCGCGACGCGGTGGCGTGACGGGGGGCTTCTCCGGCATCAGTCGTCTTCCTCGCCCCAGAGGCGCTTGACGTCGAGGTTGCCGATCAGCATGAGATCGAGATCGATCCGGGTGGTCGCCTTCCCCGGGTCGGAGCCTTCCGGCTGGTGGGGCAGCCGTCGCAGCGGGGCCTCGATGTCGATCCGCATCGTGGTCGGCAGCCGGGTGTTCACGAACACGCCGCGGCGCAGGTTGAACACCGCCTCCCCCGCTCCCCCGCCGGTGATGGTGCAGGTGGTGCCCGGGGCCTGCGCCGGGGTGGCGGGGTCGAGGGCATAGACCACCTGCACCTCGAACGAGGCCAGATCGCCGCCCCTCGCGCGCAGCGTGTAGCGGCGCTCGACCCTGTGGCGGATCTCCTCCAGACCGAGGACATTGAGCCGCTGCGGCATCGGCAGCGACAGGGTCTCCGTGAAGCTCCCTCCCTGGGCGACCTCCGTCGGCCCTTCGAGGATCGGGAAGGCATGATCCACCTGCGCCCAGGCCAGGAGCTTCGCCTCCTCGTTGTCGGCGTCGGTGATCACCTTGATTTCCCGCACCCGGCCGAGCGGGTCGAGGAGCCCCTCCCACTCCATGGTCTGGACCTGCCCCTGCAGCGGGCCGTAGGGCTGGAACGGCACCCCCCCTTTCTCGAGATCCATGTTGAACCGGGGGAGGGTGCGGCGGAACGGCACGCTTCCGTCCTGGCGCGCTTCCTGGGTCAGGGTGACGAACTCGAACAGCTCGGAGCGCTTCTGTCCCTTCATCTTGCCGGTCCAGAAGGCGAAGCTCTCCTGGTAGTCGGGGGGCGCGGTGAACGAGACGTCCTTCGTCGCCACCTCGAAGCGGATGCGCAGCGAGTAGGTCGACATGCGGCGGGCCTTCGGGACCAGACGCGCCGGGGCCGCGGGCGCGGCGGCGCTGCTCCCGCCGGCCACGGGGGGCG
>JBOGOE010000109.1:0-10253 GCA_050747445.1 Candidatus Polarisedimenticolia bacterium
CTCCGGCGGCGGGCGGCGGCCGGCAGCCGGCGCGGTAGCGCCGCCGTCACTTCTGGCAGCGCGGGCAGTAGAAGGTGCCGCGGCCGGCCTGGACCACGCGCCGGATCCGGCCGCCGCAGCGGCCGCAGGCCTTCCCCTCCCGGTCGTAGACCCGCAGGGCGATGGCGAAGTAACCGGCGTCCCCCTCGGCGTTCCGGAAATCCTGGAGGGTCGTCCCCCCCGCCTCGATCGCCTCGCCGAGGACGGCGCGGACCGCCGCCATCAGCCGCTCCCAACCCGGCGGACCGATCCGGCCGGCGGCGCGCTTCGGATGGATCGCGGCCCGGTGCAGCGCCTCGCAGGCGTAGATGTTTCCGATCCCGGCGATCGAACGGGTGTCCATCAGGAAGTTCTTGACCGGCTTCTTCCGTCCCCGCGTGGCGCGGAACAGGACCTCGCCGGTCAGCGCCTCGTCGAGCGGCTCCGGACCCAGCCCCATGATCCGCGGATGGCGATCGACCCGGTCGCTCCTGACGATCTGCAGCATCCCGAAGCGGCGGGCGTCGGCGAAGCGCAGGTCGTGGCCGTCGTCGAGGGCGATGACGACGTGCTCGTGCGGCCAGGGGGGCCGGGTGCGGTCCGACACCCAGAGCTGCCCGGTCATCCCCAGATGGACCAGGAGGGTGATGCCGCGATCGGTGTCCACCAGGAGGTACTTGCTGCGGCGGCGGATGCCGGTAACCCGGGCGCCGCGAAGCCGCCCGAGGGCGCGCGGCAAAAGCGGCACGCGGAGGCGTCGATCTCGGATGGTGACCCGCTCGACCCGCCGCCCCACGAGGAGGGGGCTCAGCCCCCTGCGGATGGTCTCGACTTCGGGCAGCTCCGGCATGCCGACCGCCTCCCGCGGCTCAGGCGATCGGCGGGACCGGCGGCGCGGTGTCCCGCCCCTCCTGGCGGCGCAGGAGGTTCAAGGCGGAACCGGCGCGGAACCAGGAGATCTGCTCGAAGTTGAGGGAGTGCTTCAATCGGATCGTGTCGATCGTGCCGTCGTCGTGGTGCAGGATGGCGTTGACGTCGACGCCGGGGGCCAGGTCCGCCAGGTCGGTCAGGGTGATACGGTCGGTCGCGCGCACCTTGTCGTAATCGGCCGGGTCGGCAAAGACGAGGGGCAGGACCCCCTGTTTCTTCAGATTGCTTTCGTGGATGCGGGCGAAGGATCGGGCCAGGATCGCCGCGCAACCGAGATAGCGGGGGGACATCGCCGCGTGCTCGCGGCTCGAACCCTCGCCGTAGTTCTCGTCGCCCACCGCCACCCACTTGAGCCCGGCGGTCTTGTAGGCCCGCGCCACCTTCGGGACGTCCGCCGCCGTCTCGCCGGTCACCTGATTGAGGGTCTTGCCCCGCTCCCCGGTGAAGGCGTTGACCGCGCCGGTGAACATGTTGTCGCTGATCCGGTCGAGGTGGCCGCGGAAACGCAGCCAGAACCCGGCGGGGGAGATGTGGTCGGTCGTGGTCTTCCCCTTTGTCTTGAGAAGGAGCGGCATCTTCACGAAGTCGGCGTCCACCATCGGGGTGAACGGATCGAGAATCTGCAGCCGCTCGCTCCGTGGATCGACGCTCATCCGGACCGCGTGCGCTTCGGCGGCGGGGGGCACGTATCCCTCGCGCGACAGGACGAAGCCGCGCTCCGGGATCTCGGGGGCCGGCCGCGGCGGCACCAGCCGCCAGGGGCCGCCCGGACCGTCGAGCGTGTCGGTCAGTGGATTGAACGACAACCGGCCCGCCAGCCCGTAGGCCATGACGATCTCGGGACTCCCCATGAAGGCCAGGGTTTCGGGGTTGGCGTCGTTGCGACCGGGGAAGTTGCGGTTGAACGAGGTCACGATGGTGTTGGTCTCCCCCTTCCGGATCTCGGGTCGCCGCCATTGCCCGATGCAGGGCCCGCAGGCGTTGGCCAGGACGGTGGCGCCGACCTCCTGCAGGAGCCCCATCTGACCGTCGCGCCGGATGGTCTCGAAGATCTGATGGCTCCCCGGCGTCACCAGGAGGGGGGTGGTCATGCGCGCTCCGTGCTTCTTCGCCTGCGTCGCGACGTCGGCGGCGCGGGTGATGTCCTCGTAGGAGGAGTTGGTGCACGACCCGACCAGGGCCACGGCGATCCGATCGGGATAGTCGTGGTCGCGCACGGCGCGCGCCATCTCCGACACCGGCCGGGCGAGATCCGGCGTGTGCGGGCCCACAAGGTGCGGCTCGAGGGCCGAGAGATCGATGTCGATCACCCGTTCGAAGAACTTCTCCGGGCGCGCCTCGACCTCCGGGTCGGGCGCCAGCAGGTCGGCGTTCTTCCGCGCCAGGTCGGCGAGCGCCGCCCGTCCGGTGGCGCGCAGGTACCGGTCCATCCGATCGTCGAATGGGAAGACCGAGGTCGTGGCTCCCAGCTCGGCCCCCATGTTGGTGATGGTCGCCTTGCCGGTGCAGGAGATGGTCCGCGCCCCCGGACCGAAGTACTCGACGATCCGGTTGGTCCCCCCCTTGACCGTGAGGATCCCGAGGACCTTGAGGATGACGTCCTTGGGGGCCGTCCAGCCCGACATCTCCCCCGTCAGGCGGACCCCGACGACCTTCGGCAGCAGCACCTCCCACGGGAATCCGGCCATGACGTCCACGGCGTCGGCCCCGCCGACCCCGACCGCCGCCATCGCCAGCCCGCCGGCGTTCGGCGTGTGGGAATCGGTGCCGATCATCAGCCCGCCGGGGAAGGCGTAGTTCTCCAGGACCACCTGGTGGATGATCCCCGCCCCCGGTTGCCAGAACCCGATCCCGTAGCGGGCGCTGGCGGCCTGCAGGAAGTCGTACACCTCCCGGTTCTCCTGGAGCGCCTCCTTGACGTCGGCCACCGCCCCCGTGCGCGCCTGGATCAGATGGTCGCAGTGGACGGTGGTCGGCACCGCGACCCGATCGCGCCCCGCCTGCATGAATTGCAGGAGCGCCATCTGGGCCGTCGCGTCCTGCATGGCGACCCGGTCGGGCCGCAGCAGGACGTAGCTTTTCCCGGGCTTCAGGTCGGCCTCGGACGGCGTGTCGAGGTGCCCCAGGAGGATCTTCTCGGCGAGCGTCAGCCGGTCGCGATAGCGGCCGCGGACGGCGTCGATCCGCCGCCGCATCGCGGCGTAGGTCGAGTCGACGAATTCGGGGGTGCTGTCGATGTGGTGGATGGCGGCGCTCATCGGCCGACAGTATAACGCCGCTCCCGGCCGGCCCGCGCGCCGCGGCGGCCCGCGGCCCTGCTCAGAACAGGCTGAGCTGGCTGCGTCCTCCCACCACCTCGTCGAACGACAGACCGACCAGCGGGAAGACCTGCTCCGCGATCGGCCGGACCTGCTTGTCGATGTAATGGGCGTGGTCGATCGGGTGCTTGCGATCGCGGGCCGGCTCCGGCCCGGCCGTCGTCATGACGTACTCGACGACGCCCCCCGACTGACCGGAGAGGCGCGCCGCCTTGACGTGCGGCGGGGTGGTGGCGGTGTACTCGTCGACCTCCTTGCGGAGCGCCTTGCGATAGACCAGATGGTCGTCGTGGCGGCCGTCACGCAGCTCGGCCACGAAGTCGCGCGTGAAGGCGGCGATCGCCTCCCCTCCCGCGGCCCGGAACAGACGCTCGAACAGGCCCCTCTGGTAGGTCTTGCTGACGGCGGTCCAGTCGCGCCGCACCATCTCCATGCCGACGAAGACCATCTCCTCCTTCCCCCCCGGCCCGGCCACCAGACCGGCGTAGCGCTTGCGCGCCCCCGCCCCGCCGTGCCGCACCTGGGGGAGGAAGAAACGCAGGAACAGCGTCTCGAACTCCAGCTCGAGGTGGCTCTCGACCCGGAATTCCGACTCGATGTGCTGTCTTAGCTCATCATTGATCCGCCGGCAGAGGTTGGCCCCCAGCCGGAGCGCCGCCTCGGGATCGGGAGCCTCCCCTGCCGCCGGCGCCACGAACAACGAGTCGGTGTCGCCGTAGAGCACCCGGTGCCCCCACAACTCGACCCGCTCCCGCGCGAAGTTCAGCGCCCAGTGCCCGAAATGGGTGATGGCATTGGCCACCGGCGCCGAGTAGAACCGGCAGGCCGTAGTCGCCAGGACACCGTAGAAGGAGTTCATCAGGATCTTCAGGGCGTGGGTCGTGATGGCGTCGCCCTGGCGCTTCGCCTCCTCCCGCTGCGGGAAGAGCACCCTTAGCATCTCCGGGAGGATTCCGGTCTCGCGCCGGAAGAAGGCCCCGTTGGGAGCGCGGATCAGGGAGGCCTGCTCCTCCGGCGCCGGCTCGGGGACGTGACCGAGCGGGTCGATGTTGAAGGTGCGGATCAGGCTCGGGTACAGGCTTTTGAAGTCGAACGCCAGGACGTTCCCGTACAGACCGGGGCTCGGCTCGAGCACCGCGCCCCCCGCGGTCGGCTCGGCCCCCTCCCCCGTCGCGCCGACCGTCGGCGCCACGAAGCCGCGGCGGCGCAGGGCGCCGAGATAGAGGAAATCGAACGACGCGATGCTGGCCCCCACCCGATCGAGCGGCATTCCGGTCAGGGTGCTGCGCCTCACCGCCAGCTCGATCAGCCGCGCCCGCTCCAGGATCCCCAGGACCAGCCGGGCGTCGGCAAGGTTGTATTCGACGAACCGGGGCAGGTCCTCGCGGAAGGCCCGCTCGATTGCGCGGGCGTGGTCCATTCCCGACGCCGTCTCCCGGGACCCGGTGTCTCCCGGCCCCGCGTCCCCCGTCCCGCCGACGTCCACCTTCCCCTGACCGAGCAGGGCGCGCGCGGCGGTGTCGAGCCGGTAGTCCTCCAGCTTGACGAAGGCCCCCTTCAGGAGATCGATGCCGTCCAGGACGACCCGGCCGGCCACCTCGCCGCGCGACCGTCCCCAGAAGGAAGTGTCGCGCACCACCTTGACCGGTCCGGGGGTGCGGCCGATCTCGAACGGCAGGTTCAGCCGGCGGGCGGCGGCCGCCAGGACCGACAGATCGAAGTCGATGACGTTCCAGCCGGTCAGGACGTCGAAGTCGAGCTCCAGGAGCCGCGCGAACAGCCGCCGCAGCAGCCCTTTCTCGTCGTCGCACGGGACGATCGGCGCTTCCGGCCGGATCGCGCTCCGGAAGGCGGCCTCCACCGCCGGCGCGGGGAGGGCGACCAGCACCTCGGCCGGCCCGCCCGCGACCGCGATGGCCGCCGAATAGACCGTCCGGCCGGCGGGATCGGTCTCCAGGTCCAGCGAGACGATCCGGAGCCGCCCCGGAGCCGGCACCCAGTCGGCCGGCTCGAGATCGGGCTCCTGGAAGATCCGATCGACGCGGAACGGGGGGCGGCCCGGCGCCGCGGTTCCGTCGATGGCGACCGCGCCGCGGATCCCCCGGTCGATCAGGTAGCGGATGGCGAAGCGGACGTCGGCCTCGCAGGTCGGGATGCCGGCGGCCTGCAGCGCGTCCCTTATTGCCGGCGTGTCGGGCGGCGTGGGTACCTCGACCCGGACGACCTCCTCGCCCCGCAGGGTGCGCAGCCCGCCGGTGGGGGCCAGCGGGGCGGCCCCCAAGGCCTTCGCCCGCGGCGCGTCGGAGGCGCGCACGAAGAAGTAGGGCGCGAGACGCCCGTCGCGCACCAGGAACGACTCGCCCGACTCCAGGCGGCCGAACAGGTGGACAACCGGCTTCCCCGACTCGATCCGGTAGGTCGGGTGCAGGATGAAACCCCGGACAGTCACGGCCCTTCCGTGGGACCGCGCCCGGTTGTGGCCGCGCCGCCCGCCGCGATAGACTACGGCTCCGTCCCGGAGGCGCTTCGATGCACAACCCGCAGGTCCCTGAAACGCTCGATGGGTGGAGTGTACTCCACCAGATGTTCCGCCTCCGCCGCGACGCGCTGAAGGCCCTCCCGGCCGCCCGACGCACCGCAATCGCGCGCGAGGCGACCGCCCTCCTGGGGTCCTGGCATGGCCGCAAGGAGGGCCCCAGCGCCGCGGTCCAGCTCCTCGGCCACAAGGGGGACCTGATGCTGATCCACTTCCGCCGCTCGTTCGACGAGCTGGCGGAGACGGAGCTCCAATGGGCGCAGACCGCGCTCGCCGACCTCGCCGAGCCGACGACCTCGTACGTGTCGGTCGTCGAGCTGGGGATGTACGAGATGACCGGCAAGATCCATCAGGACCTGGGGGCGCGCGGCCTTGCGACCGGGACCGAGGAGTTCGAGAAGGCGTTCGACGAAGAGCTGGCGCGCCAGCGGGAGCGGATGATGGGACGCCTGTACCCGGAGATCCCGCACCGACGACACGTCTGCTTCTACCCGATGAACAAGAAGCGCGGTGAGGAGCGGAACTGGTACGCCACGCCGTTCGAGAAGCGGGCTGCCATGATGCGGGAACACGGCTTCATCGGCCGCGCCTACTCCGGGCAGATCACCCAGATCATCTCGGGCTCGATCGGGTTCGACGACTGGGAGTGGGGGGTCGATCTCTTCGCCGACGACCCGATGGTCTTCAAGCGCCTGATCTACGAGATGCGCTTCGACGAAGCCAGCGCGGTGTACGCCGAGTTCGGCCCCTTCTACGTGGGCCTGCAGTTCGCCGCCCCGGGGCTGGAGCCGCTCCTCGAGGGACGGACGCCGCCCCTCTGAGAGGCGCCGGGCACCGCCCGTCCCGTGAGCGGGGGGCGCGATGGCCCGGCGCCGGCCTCAGGCATTTCCCTTCTCCGACTCCAGCAGCGCCCGGAGCGCCTCGCGCCCTCCGCTCCTGAGCGGGGCGCCGTGCCCGAAACAGACGACCCCGAACTCCAGATCGAGCAGCCGCCGCACGCTGTCGCGCGACCGCCGCGGATCCTCCTGATATTTGTCGGACAGGAAGACCAGCCCCCGATCCGTCTCGTTCATGACGACGTCTGTCACGAAGATCGCCCCCGGCGCCGCCGGGCGATGCAGGACGTAGTGGGTCGCCGCCGGTCCGGGGGCGTGCACCGCCCGCAGGCCGCCTGGAAGCGCGTCGCCGTCGCCGTACTCGACATCCGGCTTCTCCTCGAGCTTGGCGGCGGCCCCCTTGGGCGCGTGGACCCTCGCGCCGGTCTTCTTTCGCAATGACCACGCGGCCCGCTGGTGCGACGGCGACCCCAGGACGATCGCTTCGATCCGCCCGAGCCGCCGCAGGGCGTCCTCCGGCAGGGGGACCGGATCGATCAGGACCGCCCGCCCCCCCTCGACGATGGCGTGGGCGTCGCTGATGTGATGGATCCGCTCGTCCTGGATCTGCCAGTGAAAGACCCCCGGTGCGACCTCCTGGACGTTCTTTGCGACGGTCCTTGGTTCGGACATGACGGCCTCCTCCCGCGCGGCACCCGCGTGGCCGGATTGTAGCGCGCCCCGCCGCGCGTGGTACCCTCCCCGCCGGCGACCGCATGGGACTCTACTCCGACCGGTTCCTCCCGTGGCTCATGGAGCGGACCCTCGACCGTCCGATCATCCACGAGCAGCGCCAGCGCGCGCTGCAGCCGGCCGCGGGTATGGTCCTTGAGATCGGCTTCGGATTCGGCGCCAGCCTGCCGGCCTATCCGGCGGCGGCCGTGAGCGAGATCGTCGGTCTCGACCCCGGCCCGGGTATGCTCCGCCGCGCCCGCCGCCACGCGGCCAGGAGCCCCGTCCCGGTCCGCCTGCTGCGGGCCACCGCCGCGGCCCTGCCGCTCCCCGACGGCCGCTTCGACACCGTCGTCACCCAACTGACCCTCTGCTCCCTCCCCAATCTCCCGGCGGCGCTGGCTGAGATCCGCCGCGTCCTGCGCCCCGACGGCCGCTTCCTCTTCTGGGAGCACGGCCTCGCCGACGACCCCCGTCTCGCCCGCTGGCAGCGCCGCCTGACGCCGCTCCACCGCCGTCTCGCCGGCGGCTGCCGCGCCGACGTGCCGATCGCCTCGGCCATCGAGGCCGCTGGCTTCCACCTGGAATCACTGGAGAGGTACGAGATGGGTCTCGGCCCACGCGCCCTGCAGCAGATGTACCGAGGGGTGGCGCGGGTTGCGTGACGAGGCCGGAGGGGCTGGACAGTGCGATTCGCATCATCCGTCGCGTTCCGGACATGGGGCTGTTAACCGGCGGGTCACGGGTTCGAATCCCGCTTGGGGAGCCAGACCTCATACTTCTCGGAATGACGGGCCGCTGGTTAACAGCGGCCCGCCACTCCGCCTCCCCCGGATGTTTCCAAGGGTGCGCGGGTTGGGGCGCCTCAGTGCCCCCGCAGGGACTGATCGGGAGAGTCGCATCCTCCCTTCCCCGCCTTGCCTCGGTCCGCCCCGCCTCTCTGACTCTCTCGGATCTCGCGGAGAGCGCGGGGGCGATCCCGACTGACCATGGCCCCTGTGATCTCCTATGGACCGATTGATGTTACCCTTCCCTACAGCATTGAGCGGAACGCAGGGGCCCGCAGCAGAAGCATTTCGGCTACGGGTCACACCTGACAGCCCCCACTCAGCGTGGAGAACAGATGGCAAGCGCCCCGGACATAGACCTGCGAGCGGCGATTAATGCCATTTCCGATGTGGTTCAAAACAGACCCCGACCGCTACGCGAACTCGACCAGATTTATATGAAGACTGGCGACATGGTCCTTCAGAGCGAGTTGGTCGCTCGCTGGGCACAGGGAAAGAGACTTGCCTTCATCGGTGACGGCGATGCGATCGGTGTCTGCGTTGCTTACCTCCACAAGCGAGAGATTCTTAACTATGGACCCGCTTCCATCACGGTCTACGACTTCGACGAGAGAGTCTGTTCTGCTGTCACCCGGTTTGCGGACAAGGAGGGTCTGGAGCAGTTAAGATCCCAGCTCTACAACTGCCTCGACCCGTTTCCTGCCCTAGCACAGTTCGACTCCTACTACACCAATCCGCCTTGGGGGGCAAGTAATGGCGGTGAGAGCGTAAAGGTATTTATGCAGCGTGGCATGGAGGCCACGGGTTACTCTGGTGAGGGGATGGTGGTCATCGCGGATGACGATGATCTTGAGTGGCCGCAGAAGGTGCTAGCGAACGTCCAGCAGTTCGCCGTGTCCTCGGGATACTTTGTCCGTAAAATGATGTCGCAACTCCATACCTACCATCTCGACGACCTTCCACACCTACGGTCCTGCAACCTTATTTTCAAGGCTATCCCCGGTAATCGGTTCAGTGGAACGAGCGATCCCATAAAGGATCCTGCCCGCCTATCGAATTTCTACGGACGCGCAACCCCACCGAAGGTCCGCTACGTCCGCGAGCGTAAGCGCCTGGATTACGGAAAGGCCCACGAGGACGAGTATCAGTTTGACCTTTGGGAGAACGTCTATGGCTCCAACGATTAGAAAGGGCGACGGGCTGGTCTACATGAAGGTTGGAACGCATGCACAGGAACCTCTGGAAGATATCGTGGCGCGAAAGACGCGCGAAATTGAGCAAGCGGGCTTTGCTCTCTGGGGCTATGGTGGCGGAACATGCCATCCGCTCACCATGGTGCAGCCGTTTGCCCACTCGTACGTCAAGCGCTCAGGAGTGATCTATCTCTGCATGCAGCCCATGCTATCGAAACACTTTGCAGAACAGGTGCGTGCTCGGTACTTGTCTGTAGATGGCATGACCTGGGAAGAGATTCCGCCCACGGTCAACTGCATTGGTTCTCGCTATGCCCTGGTAATTAGGGATTTACATAAAGAAGAATTTGACCTCGACCTGTCACACACACGGGTCGCCATCGGGAATAGTGAGGGGCTCAGCGGCAAAGACTACATAAGAGGACGGGTCGATAAAGCCTGTTTGGAGGTAACAACGGAAGGCAACGCACCGTCGGAGGATCCATCAGCAATTCGCATAGGCCTGATCGCCCAGATTGTAAAGCCATACGCCGTGTTTGTCCGCGAGTAGCAAGCTGGCTACGGTGCAAGTGCGCGGGGAGCCTCCCTACGGAGGTCAGCCACATAGCTGACAAGCCCTTCCGTGATACAAATCGATGGAACGCTGGGGCTGGCGCAACTGAAGCAAATCGACAGAGCGCTATCTACCAACGGTTCCCCACAGATATTCGAGCGGAGCTTTGCGGGATCTCCGTCCCCGATTATGGTGAGTACGATCTGCTCTAGGCACTTTACTCTTCCACAGATAGGCATGAGGCGCGGTTCCACATCTACCAATTTCTCTATCGCGGCGATCGCGCGCTTGTCGCCGGTGAAGAGCCACGTGATGCTTCGGATCACAAGAATCGCGCACAACTGACTTTCGCCTTCATGTAGCCCAAGAC
>JBOGOE010000110.1:0-10679 GCA_050747445.1 Candidatus Polarisedimenticolia bacterium
CGGCCGCGGCCGTCACCGCGTCACGTGTCGTCGTGGAGGGGCTGGCGGGCACCCGCTTCACCCTCGCGGCGGGCGGCGGGCGCGTCCCGGTCGCCCTGCGCCTTCCCGGACGTCACAACGTCTACAACGCCCTGGCGGCGGCCGCCGTGGGGCAGGCGTTCGGCGTCGAACCCGGCGCCATCCGCCGCGGTCTGGAGTCGGCGCGGCCGGCCGGCATGCGCGGCGTCCTGCACCGGCTGGAGGCGGGGATCGAGCTGCTCGACGACTCCTACAACAGCAACCCGGCGGCGATGGAGCGGGCGCTGGAGCTCCTGGCCGCGGTGAAGCCGCGCGGCCGGCGGGTCGTGGTCATGGGGGACATGCTCGAGCTGGGCCCCGCGGCGAAGCGGGCCCACGCCGCCATCGGCCGCCGGGCGCGCGCGGCGCGTCTCGGCCTGCTGGTCACCGCCGGACCGCTCGCCCGCCATGCCCACGACGCGGCCCGGGGCGCGCGCGGTCTGGAGCGGCGCCATTTCGAGGACGCGGGCCAGGCGGCGGTCTTCGTCACCGGGGCGCTCCGGCCCGGCGATCTGGTCCTGGTCAAGGGTTCGCGCGGCACCCGCATGGAGACGGTGGTGCGGGCGGTCCTGGCGGCCCGCGGCGGGGAGGGGGTCTGATGCTCTACCACCTCCTCTATCCGCTGCACGACGCGTTCCGGGTGATGAACGTCTTCCGGTACATCACCTTCAGGACCGCCCTCGCGGTCCTCACGGCCCTGCTCATCAGCCTTGCCCTCGGACCTCGCCTGATCCGGAAGCTCCGCGAGTTCCAGATCGGACAGCAGATCAGACCCGAGGGACCTCTCTCCCACCAGATCAAGAAAGGCACACCCACCATGGGGGGGCTCCTCATCCTGATCGCCGTGGCGCTCCCCTCCCTCCTCTGGGCAGATCTCGCCAACCCCTTCGTATGGATGGTTCTCGGATCCATGCTCCTCTTCGGAGTGGTCGGTTTCGCCGACGACTACCTCAAGATCACGAGAGAGAGGTCCCTCGGGCTGACGGTGCGGCAGAAGTTCGCGGCGCAGCTCCTGATCGCGCTCCTGATCGGCGCGGCCCTGTACCTCATGGCGGGTCAGGGGCGGTTCACCACCGAGCTGACGCTGCCGTTCTTCAAGAAATGGACGCCCGATCTCGGCGTCCTGTTCGTGCCCTGGACGGTGCTGGTGATCGTCGGGGCGGCCAACGCGGTGAACCTGACCGACGGTCTCGACGGCCTGGCGATCGGCTCGGCGCTCATCGCCTCGGCCACCTACGCCATCCTGGCCTACATCGCCGGGCACGCGAAGGTGGCCGGCTATCTCGACGTCCCCAACGTCAAGGGGGGCGGCGAGCTGGCGATCATCCTGGGCGCCATGGTCGGCGCGTCGCTGGGGTTCCTGTGGTTCAACTGCAACCCGGCGCAGGTGTTCATGGGGGACGTCGGCTCGATGGCGCTCGGCGGCGCGCTCGGCACGGCGGCCCTGGTGATCAAGCAGGAGCTCCTCCTGGTCTTCGTCGGCGGGCTGTTCGTCATCGAGGCGGCCTCGGTGATCCTGCAGGTCGGCTCCTTTCGGCTGCGTGGCAGGCGGATCTTCCGCATGGCGCCGATCCACCATCACTTCGAGCTGTCGGGGTGGCCGGAGCAGAAGGTGGTGATCCGTTTCTGGATCGTGGCGATCCTGTTCGCCCTCATTGCGCTGTCGACGCTGAAGCTGCGTTAGGAGACCATGCCCTCCCCCCGGTCCCGACCCGATGCCCCGCCCCGGCTGGCGGGGCTGCGCGTGGTCGTCGTCGGCGCGGCGCGGAGCGGTCTGGCGCTGGCCCGCTTCCTCGTGTCGCGCCAGGCGCGGGTCGTCCTGACCGATCGTCAGCCGGCGGAAACGCTGCCACCCGAGGTCCGCGCCCTGGAGCGCGAGGGGGTCGTCCTGGAGCTGGGGGGGCACCGGGACGCCACCTTCACCGGCGCGGACCTGGTGGCCGTCAGCCCGGGCGTGCCGCTGTCGATCGCGCCGATCGCGGCGGCGCGGCGGGCCGGCGTGCGGGTCGTCGCCGAGATCGAGCTGGCCTCCTGGTTCCTCAAGGGGATCGTGGTCGGCATCACCGGAACCAACGGCAAGAGCACCACGACGGCGCTGACCGCCCACCTGCTGGCCCACGCCGGGTTGCGCGCCACCGCCTGCGGCAACTTCGGGGTGCCGCTCACCGAGTTGATCCCGCGCGACGCCCCCGACCAGTACTACGTCGTCGAGATGTCCTCCTTCCAGCTCGAGGGGATCGAGACCTTCCGGCCCTGGATCGGCGCGCTCCTCAACCTGAGCCCGGACCACCAGGACCGCTACGACGCGATGATCGCCTACTACCAGGCGAAGTCGCGACTGTTCATGAATCAGGGCCCGGCCGATCACGCCATCCTCAATCGCGACGATAAGGAGGTGTGGGGTCTGGCCACGACGCTGCCGTCGCGCGTCCACCCGTTCAGCAGCGTCCACGATCTGGAGGACGGCGCCTGCGTCGTGGACGGCGCCATCGTCGTCCGGTCGCGCGGCCGCGCCTCCCGGCCGATCCCGATCGCCACGCTGCCGCTTCCCGGGTCCCACAACCTGGAGAACGTCATGGCGGCCCTCCTGATGGCCGACCTGTGCGGCGTGCCGATCCCGCGCTCGGCGAAGGGGCTCGCGGCGTTCCGCGGCCTGCCCCACCGTCTGGAGAAAATCCGCGATCTCGACGGCGTCGCCTGGTGGAACGACAGCAAGGCGACCAACGTCGGCGCCACCGCCAAGTCGCTCCTCAGCTTCCCCGGACGGATCGTCCTGATCCTCGGCGGCAAGGACAAGGGGGGGGATTTCGCGGAGCTCGGTCCGCTGATCCGCGGGCGGGTGACGCACCTGATCCTGATGGGGAAGGCGCGCGACGCGATCGCGGCGCAGATCGGGGACGCCGCCCCCGCCACCCGGGTGCCCGACATGGCGGCGGCAATCGAGGCGGCCCGGGAGCGCGCTCCCGTCGGGGGCGTCGTCCTCCTGGCCCCCGCCTGCGCCTCCTTCGACCTGTACGCCAATTACGAGGAACGGGGCGAGGACTTCCGCCGGCGCGTGCTGGCGCTTCGGCCGCGCGACGGGACGGGGTGAGCGATGGCGCGCAAACTGGCGTTCGATCGGACGTTGTTCGTCACCGGCGTGGGGCTGACCCTGTTCGGGCTGGTGATGATCTACAGCGCCTCCGCGGTCATCGCGGTGGAGCGCTACGGCAGCCCGCACCACTTCCTGATCAAGCAGGCGGTCGCGGCGGTGATCGGGCTGGGGGGGATGGCGGCGGCCATGCACTACGACTACCGGCGCCTGCTGCAGCGGCCGTTCGTCTATCTGTCGCTTCTGGCGAGCATCCTGCTCCTGGTCGCCGCCCTGGTGTCGGACACCACCCACCAGGTGCATCGCTGGATCCAGGCCGGGCCGATCCAGATCCAGCCGTCCGAAATCGCCAAGCTGTCGCTGCTGCTGTTTCTCGCCTACCTGATCCCCAGGAAGGAGGGGGCGATCAACGACGTCCCGGGCACCATCGTCCCGTGCGCCGTCATCGTCGGCCAGCTCGCCTTCCTGGTCTACCTGCAGCCCGATCTGGGGACGGCGGCGATCTACGTTCTCCTGGCGATCGTCCTGCTGTTCCTGGCGGGGCTCGACTGGCGCTACCTGGCGGCGACCGCCGGGGCGTGCGTCGCGGCGCTGGGGGCGATGATCCTGCAGGCCCCGTACCGGGTGCGGCGCGTCCTGGCGTTCCTGAACCCGGACGACGATCCGCTCGGCGCCGGGTTCCAGGTGCGGCAGTCGATCCTGGCGGTGGCGAGCGGCGGCATCCAGGGGACCAGCCTGGGGGAGAGCCGGCAGAAGCTGTTCTTCCTGCCGGAGCCGCATACCGACTTCATCTTCTCGGTCATCGCCGAGGAGCTGGGATTCTTCGGCGCCGCGGCGATCATCGTGGCGTTCGGCGTCCTGTTCTGGCGCGGCATGGTCGCGGCGGCGCACGCGCCCGATCGCGGCGGTTATTACCTGGCGGCGGGGATCACCTGCTGGCTGACGCTGCAGGCGATGCTCAACATCGCCGTGACCGTGGGGATGGTCCCCACGAAGGGGATCCCGCTCCCCTTCCTGTCGTACGGCGGCTCCAGCCTCGTGGTCAGCCTCGCCGGCCTCGGGGTGCTGCTGAACATCTCGCAGCACTCCTCGTAGGCGGGCCCGGATGGCGCAGGAGATCATCGTGATCGGCGGCGGCGGGACCGGGGGCCACCTGTACCCGGGGATCGCCATCGCCGAGGAGCTGACGCGGCGGCGCCGGGGGCTGGAGATCGTGTTCGCCGGCGCCGGGCTGCCGCTGGAGCGGGAGATCCTCGACCGGCACGGCTTCCGCCATCTGGCGGTTTTGAGCGGCGGGGTGGTCGGAAAATCGTTCCCGGCGCGGGCGCGCGGCGCGTGGCGCGCTTTCCGGGGGGTGCTGCAGGCGATGCGGGCGCTGATCAGGATGAAGCCGAAGGCGGTGATCGGGGTGGGGGGCTATGCCTCGGGACCGATGGTCCTGGCGGCCGTGGTGCTGCGCGTCCCGACCCTGATCCAGGAGCAGAACCTGGTGCCGGGGCTGACCAACCGGCTGCTCGCCCCCCTGGCCCGCCGGGTCGCCATCTCCTTCGAGGAGACCCGCCACCACCTGGGGGGCCGGGGCGAGGTGACCGGCAACCCGATCCGCGCCGCGTTCCGCGACGCCAGGCGCAAGACGCGCGGCGACACCTTCAACGTCCTGATCTTCGGCGGCAGCCAGGGGGCCCGCGCCGTCAACACCGCGGTGATCGAGGCGCTGCCCCATCTGGAGGCGCACCGGCTGGGGCTGCGGATCGTCCACGGCACCGGGCCGGCCGACCTCGACCGGGTGCGCGCCGCCTGCGCGGCCTACGGCTTCGAGGCCCGGGTCCTCCCCTACATCGCCGGCATCCAGGAGGCGTACGAGAAGGCCGACCTGGTGATCGCCCGCGCCGGGGCGAGCAGCGTGGCCGAGATTGCCGCCTGCGGCAAGGCGTCGATCCTGGTCCCGCTGGCCCGTTCGGCGCACGATCACCAGCGGCACAACGCCCGGCGGTTCGCCGACGCCGGGGCGGCGATCCTGATGGAGGAGAAGGATCTCGGCGGCGAGGCGCTGGCCCGGACCATCCTGGCGCTGCGGGAGGACTCGGGACGGCTGGTGGCGATGGAACGGGCCGCCGCCGCGCTGGCGCGCCCCGACGCGGCGGCCCGGATCGCCGACATGGTCGAGGAGATGATCGCGTGATGATGCTCCGCAAGACCCGCCGCATCCACTTCGTCGGCATCGGCGGGATCGGCATGAGCGGCATCGCCGAGGTCCTTCTCAATCTCGGATACGAGGTGACCGGGTCGGATCTCGAGGAGGGGGCGACGGTGCAGCGCCTGCGCCGCCTGGGGGCCTCGATCTCCCGCGGCCACACCCCGCGGCACGTCGGCGACGCCGACGTCGTGGTGGTCTCCTCGGCGGTGAAACCCGACAACCCCGAGGTGATCGAGGCGCGGCACCGCCAGATACCGGTGATCCCGCGCGCCGAGATGCTGGCGGAGCTGATGCGGATCAAGTACGGCATCGCGGTCGCCGGGTCGCACGGCAAGACCACCACGACCTCCATGATCGCCCAGGTCCTGTCGGGGGCCGGTCTCGATCCGACGATCATCGTCGGCGGCCGGCTCGGAGTCCTCGGGAGCAACGCCAAGCTGGGGAAGGGGGAGCTGCTGGTGGCCGAGGCGGACGAGAGCGACGGCTCGTTCCTGCGTCTCACGCCGACCATCGCCGTGGTGACCAACATCGACGCCGAGCACCTCGATCACTACGGCCATCTGGCGGCGCTTCAGGACGCCTTCGTCGATTTTCTCAACAAGGTCCCGTTCTACGGGGTCGCCATCGTCTGTCTCGACGAGACGCGCATCCAGGAGATCCTGCCGCGTCTGTCGCGCCGCGTGGTGACCTACGGCTTCTCGGCGCAGGCCGATCTGTCGGCGTCCGAGATCGAGCTCAAGGGATTCACCGCCTCCTACGACGCGCACCTGCAGGGGAAGCGGCTGGGGCGGGTGGCCCTCAAGGTGCCGGGGCGGCACAGCATCGCCAACTCGCTGGCGGCGATCGCCGCCGGGCTCGACCTGGAGGTCCCCTTCGAGACCATCGCGGCGCAGCTGGCGAAGTTCCGCGGCGCCGACCGCCGCTTCCAGCGCAAGGGGGAGGCGAACGGGATCATGGTCATCGACGACTACGGCCACCACCCGGTCGAGATCCTGGCGACCCTGGCGGCCGCCCGCAAGGGATGGAACCGCCGGACCGTGGTGGTGTTCCAGCCGCACCGCTACAGCCGCGTCAAGGCGCTGCTGAAGGAATTCGCCCGCGCCTTCTACGACGCCGACGTCCTGGCGGTGACCGACATCTACCCCGCCGGCGAGACGCCGATCCCCGGGGTGACGGCCGAGGCGGTGACCGCGGCGATCGAGGAGCACGGTCACAAGGACGTGACCCTGGTGAAGGAGCTGGGGGAGATCCCGGCCTGGCTCCTGGACCGGACCCGGAGCGGCGACCTGGTGATCACAATGGGGGCCGGCAGCGTCTACCGGGCCGGCGACGAGTTCCTGAAGCGGCTCGGGGGCGGGGCGGCGGGCGCGGAGCGGTGACCCGGATGGCGGCAATGACGACCGGCGGCTGGACGGAGGAGGCGGAGAAGGCACTGCGCGGGGCGCGGGTGCCGGTGCGGCGCCACGCCCCGATGGCGCGCCGGACCTCGTTCGGCGTCGGCGGCCCGGCGCGCATCTACCTGGCGCCGCACGCGCCGGAGGACCTGGCCGACGCCGTCGCCCGCCTGCACGCCGCCGGCGTCCCCTTCGATTTCCTGGGGGCCGGCTCGAACCTGCTGGTCGCCGACCAGGGGCCCTCCTTCGTGGTGATCTCGACCGACGCCCTGGCGGCCGAGCCGCTGATCGCCTCCGGCACGGTCCGCGTCCAGGCCGGCTACTCGCTGCCGCTCCTGGTGAAGCGGACGGTCGCCGCGGGGCTGTCGGGGATCGAGTTCGCCGAGGGGATCCCGGCGAGCGTCGGCGGCGCGGTCAAGATGAACGCCGGCTGGCACGAGGGGATGTTCGGGCAGGCGGTGGCGCGACTCCTGACCGTCACCCGCGCCGGCGTCGTGGAAGAGATCGCCGCGGGACCGGAGACCTTCGCCTACCGGCGGAGCCCGGGGCTGGGGGACCGCTGCGTCCTCGAGGCGACCCTCGCCCTGACCCCCGGCGACCCGAAGGTCCTCCAGTCGCGCGTCCTGGAGTTCCGGCAGCACCGGGTGCGGACCCAGCCGACCGGCGTCAAGAACGCCGGCTGCGTCTTCAAGAACCCGCCGGGCGATCACGCCGGGCGGCTGATCGAAGCCTGCGGGATGAAGGGGCTGGTCGCCGGGAACGCCGAGGTCTCGGCGGTGCACGCGAATTTCATCGTCAACAAGGGCGGGGCGACCTGCGCCGACATCCTGCACCTCATCGACCAGGTGCGCGACAAGGTCCTCAGGGAAACCGGGGTCACGCTGGAGCGGGAGGTCATTCATTGGACGTGAAGACCGACCCGGCCTCCCTGCGCTACCTGCGCCGCGACCCCGGCGGGCGGGTGCGGCGCCACCGCGGCGGCCCGCGGCGCGCCGTGCTGTTCGCCGCGGTCTTCTTCCTGGCCGGGGTGGGGGCCGGGACCTGGTACGCGGCGCGGTACTACTTCTTGTCCTCGCCGCGATTCCGGCTGCGCCGCATCGCCTTCACCCCGACGCGGCACGCCCCCCAGGACGAGCTGCGCCGGACGCTGTCCCCCTGGGTCGGCCGGAACCTGTTCCGCCTGGATCTGTCCCGCCTGGAGCGGGCGATCGAGGAGCGGCGCTGGGTGCGGCGCGCGGTCGTCAAGCGGGTGCTGCCGGACGGCCTCTACTGCGCCGTCGAGGAGCGGGTGCCGCGGGCGCTGGGGCTCGTGGACGGCCGGGTCTGGCTGCTGGACGGGGACGGGGCGCGCATCGACCCGCACGGCGAGGACGGGACGCGATCCTACTCGTTCCCGGTGTTCCTGGGTCTGGACGGGCGCCACGAGACGCGGGCCCGGGAGCAGGCGCGCCGCGGCGTGGCCCTGCTCGATTACCTGAAGGCGGAGCGGCCGGCGCTCCTGGAAGAGATCTCCGAGGTGGATCTGTCGCGCGACGACCGGGTGGAGCTGCGGCTCGAGGGAGGCGGCCCGGCGGTGCGCCTGCACCCGGAGGAGTTCGGCGCCAACCTGGATCGCTTCCTGGCGATGCGGGAGTTCCTGACCACCGGGTTCGGGGACGGCGCGTACGTCGATTTGCGGTTCCGGGACCGGATCGCGTTCCGGCCCCTCCTCGCGAAGGGGCGGTGACATGGCGAAAGCGCAATTGCAGATCGCGGGTCTCGACATCGGCACCGCCAAGGTGTGCGTCCTGATCGCCGAGCCCAACGACGCCGGCGGTCTCGACGTCATCGGGGTCGGCTCCGCTTCCTCGCGCGGCATGCGCAAGGGGGTGGTCGTCAACCTCGACGCCTGCGTCGGCTCGATCAAACAGGCGCTGGAGGAGGCCGAGCTGATGGCCGGCTGCTCGGTGGACCGGGCCTTCGTCGGGGTCTCCGGACCGCACGCCCGCGGTCTCAACAGCCGGGGGGTGGTCGCCGTCTCGGGGCGCGATCACGAGGTGACGCGCGACGACGTGCAGCGCGTGCTGGCGGCGGCACGCGCCGTCAGCATCCCCCCCGACCGGGAGATCATCCACGTCCTGCCGCAGGAGTTCACCGTGGACGACCAGGACGGGATCCACGACCCCGCCGGCATGACCGGCGCCAAGCTGGAGGCGAGCGTCCACATCGTGACCACCGCCATCACCGCGACCCAGAACCTGGTCAACAGCGTCAACCGCGCCGGGGTGGAGGTCGAGGAGGTGGTGCTGGAGCAGCTGGCCGCCGCCGAGGCGGTGCTGACCGCCGACGAGAAGGACATGGGGTGCGCCCTGGTCGACATCGGCGCCGGCACCACGAACCTGGTGGTCTTCGACCGCGGCGCCATCCGGCACATCGCCGTGCTGCCGACGGGCGGCGAGCACGTCACCAACGACATCGCCGTCGGCCTGCGGACCCCGATCCCGGAGGCCGAGCGGATCAAGAAGAAGTTCGGCTGCGCCCTGTCGTCGCTGGTCAACGAGGAGGACACCCTCGAGGTGCCGAGCGTCGGCGGCCGCAAGTCGCGCGTCCTGTCGCGTCAGATCCTGTGCGAGATCATCCAGCCGCGGGTGGAGGAGATCTTCGCCCTGATCGCCGAGGAGCTGACGCGCAGCGCCTTCGACCGCTCGCTGCACGCCGGGGTGATCCTCACGGGAGGGGGCTCGATGCTCGAGGGGATCCAGGAGATCGCCGAGGACGCGCTCGATCTGGCGGTGCGCCGCGCCGCCCCCTCGGGGGTCGGCGGGCTGACGGAGTCGGTGGGATCGCCCGAGTACGCGACCGCGACGGGTCTGGCGCTCTACGGCATGCGGCAGCGCCGGGAGGCCCCGCCGCGGGCGCCGCATCCGTGGCCGTTCCTGCGCGTGGGCGACAGGGTCAAGGGCTGGTTGAGCGAACTTTTCTAGGGGAGGTCGGGATGATCCGCATGGACGACGGAGCACCGAAGGGCGCGCCACGCATCTCGTTCGACGAAAACCGCGCCGTGGGCGCCAACATCAAGGTCGTCGGCGTCGGGGGCGGCGGCAGCAACGCCGTCAACCGCATGATCACGAGCCATCTCCTGGGGGTGGAGTTCATCGTCGCCAACACCGACGGTCAGGCCCTCAAGAGCTCGCGCGCGCCGCTCAAGCTGCAGATCGGCAACAAGCTGACCAAGGGACTGGGGGCCGGCAGCAACCCGGAGATCGGCCGCCAGGCGGCGCTGGAGGACTCGGAGAAGATCCTCGAGGCGCTGCAGGGGGCCGACATGGTGTTCATCACCGCCGGGCTGGGGGGCGGCACCGGCACCGGCGCCGTGCCGATCATCGCCAGCCTCGCCTCGGAGCTGGGGGCGCTGGTGGTGGCGGTGGTCACCAAGCCGTTCGGGTTCGAGGGGAAGAAGCGGCGCGAGCAGGCCGAGGCCGGGCTCAAGGAGCTGCACGAGAGCGTCGACACGGTCATCTGCATCCCCAACGAGAAGCTCCTCAACTCGGTCGACAAGGCGATGCCGCTCGGCGCGGCCTTCCTGTTCGCCGACGACGTCCTGCGGCAGGCGGTCCAGGGGATCTCCGACCTGATCACCATCCCCGGCGAGATCAACCTCGACTTCGCCGACGTCAAGACGATCATGAGCGGCATGGGGATGGCGCTCATGGGGACCGGCATCGGCTCCGGCCCGACCCGCTCGGTCGAGGCGGCGCAGCGCGCCATCTCGTCCCCCCTGCTCGAGGACGCCACCATCGACGGCGCCCGCGGCATCCTGATCAACATCACCGGCGGGACCGACATGACGCTCCACGAGGTCGCCGAGGCCGCCGGTCTGGTGCAACGCAGCGCCGACCCCGAGGCCAACATCATCTTCGGAACGGTGATCGACAAGGGGATGACCGAGGAGGTCAAGATC
>JBOGOE010000111.1:0-1995 GCA_050747445.1 Candidatus Polarisedimenticolia bacterium
CCCTGCGGCGCCCGACAATGAGAGGAGTGCGCAGAGGGCCGCTGCCGCGGAGCGCGATTCCATCCGACATCTCCTGACCCGCCCGCCGGCGCCTGAATGCGGTGTTTCGCCGGATTCGTGACCGCTGTAGATTACCCGGGCCGATGAACCCACCCGGGAAACCCCTGGTCTGGTTGCCGCGTGGAAGCGGGGCATCTTCTGCGCCTCGTCCAGTTGGGCGGCACGCTCAGCATGCCCCACTCAAGGCCGATGCCCACGATCGGCCCCAGGTGCCACGAGTTACGGATCAAGGACGCCCAGAGTGACTGGCGAATCGTATATCGGGTCGACGCTGATGCAGTGATTATCGCGGACATATTCGCCAAGACCACATGGCAGACCCCGAAACGAACCATTGAGGACTGTGCGCGCCGACCGAAACAGTACGACGGAGCCGGTAGCAAGGAGCGAACCCGATGAGGAAAGCCAGGAAAGCACGCCTGGAGCGCGCCGGATGGAAGGTCGGAACGGTGCAAGAACTTCTCGGACTCTCCAAGGCCGAGGAGGCACTTGTTGAGCTGAAGCTCCTTCTGAGCCGCGGCCTTCGTGAGCGTCGGGCCCGACGCAGGCTGACACAGGCCCAACTTGCACGTTTGCTCAAGTCGAGCCAGTCGCGCGTGGCTAAGATGGAGGCGGGAGATCCCTCTGTCTCCATCGACCTCCTCATTCGCTCCCTGCTCGCCATCGGCACGACTCAAAGAGAGCTGGCCCAGGTGATCGCGCACAAGACCAGGTAATTCCGATTTGGCTGCGAGCGCGGTCGCCCTGTTTCAATCATCACGGTGAGCGCCGCGCATCGGGGGGAGACTGCCGGAGGTGCTCAGCGCCGCGCAATCCCGCCCGCCCTCGCCGCCTCGTAGACGACCTGCGCCGCCGCCAGGTCCTCGAGGCCGAGTCCCAGCGACTTGAACAGGGTCACCGAATCGGGGCGGGGACGGCCGGGGTGCTTGCCGGCGACGACGGCCGACAGCTCCACCGCGCGGGAGATGGTGACTCCGACCTCGGGCTCGGGGAGGGTCAGGAAGTCGCCGGCCTCGGCGCGCGCCTGCTCGAGGGAGTCGACGACGATGAGGTCGGCGCGGTGCACCGCCTCGGGGGCCAGCTCGCGACGGTCGGGACGGTTGCTGCCGGCGGCGTTGACGTGGGCGCCGGGGGAGAGCCATGCGGCCTGCAGCACGGGGGTGGCCGCGCTGGTCGCGGTGACCACGATGTCGGCGCCGCGGACCGCCTCCTCGGCGGAGGCGGCCGGGCGGGCGGCGACGCCGCACTCAGTCTCGACGTCGCGGCAGAACGCTTCCAGCCGGGCGCGGTCCCGGCTCCAGGCGCGGATCGATTGGAGCCGCCGCACGCAGGCGATGGCGCGGGCCTGGCCGCGGGCCTGCCAGCCCGAGCCGAGGATCGCCAGGGTGCGTGCGTCGGGATGCGCGAGGTGCTTCGTCGCCACGCCGCTGGCGGCGCCGGTCCGTGTCTGCCCGAGGCGGTCGGCCTCGATGATCGCCAGGACCTCCGACGTCCGACCGTCGAACAGCAGCACGACGAAGCGCGCCCCCGCGCGGGTGGTGGCGTACACCTTGGCCGCCATCCGCCCCCATGGCTCGGACGCGGCCGACAGCGTGTGCAGCATCCCCCCCGCCATCCGCGCCCGCACGCGCGGCCGGTTGTCCGCCTTCCCCTCCGCCCACTGCCGGAACCCCTCCTCGACCGCCGCGATGCACGCCTCCATCGGCAGCAGCCGCGCGACGTCGGCCTCGGTCAGATAAAGAGGATGGTCGGTGCCCTCGTGGGGCGGCGCGGGCGCGCGGCGCGGCGGCTGCTTCGGCATGCGCGGCATGGTAGCGCAGAGCGGACTCGCTGCGCGCGGCGGCTCTGTCGCTGACGTCGAGTCCAGCGCGGCCGTCGCCTCCGTCCCCGACGGCGATCCGCTGCAGGCGGTGCATCGATCCCCAGCGGCGCATC
>JBOGOE010000112.1:0-7497 GCA_050747445.1 Candidatus Polarisedimenticolia bacterium
CCTCGCGGCCGTCGCCGCCCTGGCCGCGGTCTTTGCGGCGCAGGCGCGCCGGGGTCGGGGGTTCGGGGAGCGTGCGGCCGCCTTCATCGACGCCGAGCGCCCGCGGCTGGCGATCGGGGCGATCGCCCTGCTCGCCCTGGCGCTCCGGCTGCACGACTACGCCCTCGTTCCGTTCCACCACGAAACCGCCGACGAGTACCAGCACGCCTGGGAGGGGTGGCACCTGCTGCACGAGGGGGTGCCGGCCGCCTGGAGCACCTTCCCGGACCGTTATCCGGCCGGCGCGATCCAGGACTTCCGCTGGTTCGGGGACCGCTACGTCGTCGTGCGCCCCTATTTCGATCACCCGCCGTTGTTCTCCATCCCGGTCGGATTGTTCGCGGCGCTCGCCGGCGCCCGCCATCCGCTGGAGAGCGACCTGCCGGCCATGCGTCTGGTCCCGATCCTGCTGAGCGTCGCCGGGGTCTTCCTGCTCCACCGTCTGGCGCGCCGCTACGGAGCGGGGGAGAGGGGGGCGCTGCTCGCCGCCCTGGTCTATGCGACGCTGCCGATCCTGGTCGTCGCGCACCGGTTGGTGAAGGCGGAGAGCCTCATGGCGATCCTGTTCATGGGTGGCATCCTGCTGGCGGAGCGCCACGTCGAGTCCAGCCGGCCGCGGGACGCGCTGTTCGCGGCGCTTCTGGGGGGGCTGTCGATCTGGACCAAGGCGACCGGGGTGGCGGTCCCGGCGGTTCTCGTGATCCTGCTCCTGGCGCGCGGCCGGCGACGCGCCGCCCTCCTCGCCGCGGCGACCGCCGCCGGCTTTCTGGGCCTCTACGTCCTGTACGGCGCCGCCTACGATTTCGAGGTCTTCGGAAAGGTGATGGCGGCGCAGGCGACCACCAAGTGGGTGAGTCTGGACGGTCTGCTCGATCTCCTGAACGGCAAGATCGTCGTCAAGCCCTTCGGCCGGGGTTGGTACCTGTGGCTGCTCCTGTGCGCGGGGCTGGCGGCCTTCCGCCGCGAGCGCGCCCTGCTCCTGCCGATCGCCCTGTACGCGACGCTTCTGGCGCTGACCGCGGACAGCCGGGTGATCTACGGCTGGTACCGCATCCCGATCTACCCGTTCCTGTGCGTGGCCGCCGGAATCTACCTGGATGAGATGCTGCGCGAGGCCGATCTGCCGCGGGTCTTCCCCTTCGCCGCCGCCGCGGTCGCCACCGGGCTGGTGTACGCGTTCCGCGCCCACCCGTACGCCACCGCCGCGGAGAGCGCCTTCCGGGCCGCCGCCCCGATCGACTTCGCGCAGACCAAGACCGCGGTCGCGCTGTTCGCGCTTCTGGCGCTCGCCGCCTTTCTGCCGCGGTGGATCCGGGAAACCCCCTGGACCGTGCGGCTGGCGCGGGGCGCCACCGCCGCGCTGTTCCTGCTGTTCCTGCTGGCGAACCTGGCGACGGTTCGCGATCTCCTCGGGATCTACGCCGCCACGCGCGGCGTTCAGTAGGCGCCGGCGCGGCCGACTCCGGCGCGTTCCACGCCGGCGCGCACCATCCGATCGAGCAGGCGCGGGCTGGAGGCCTCGCTGTAGATCCTGAGGAGGGGCTCGGTGCCCGACATCCGGAACAGGATCCAGCCGGCCTCCCCGAACAGCAGCTTCACCCCGTCGAGCGTGTCGACCCGCTCCACGCGGCGGCCGGCGAACCGGTCCGGCGGCCGGAGCCGGAGATCCTCGACGAGCGTCCGGCCGCGCGCCGCCGGGATCGGGAGATCGACGCGGCGGTAGTGATAGGCGCCGTACACCGACTCGAGGGCCGCCACGCGCCGGCTGAGACGGCGCCCCCCGGACGCGAGCGATTCGAGGATCAGCAGGCCGATCAGGATGCCGTCGCGCTCGGGAAGGTAGCGCTTCACGCCGATCCCGCCGCTCTCCTCCCCGCCGATCAGGATGTCCTGCGCCTGCATGAGACGGGCGATGTGCTTGAACCCGATCGGCAGGTCGAAGAACGGCAGCCCGTGGCGCGTCGCGATCCGCTCGGCCACGAGGGTGTTGGCGAAGGTGCGGGCGATGCCGCCGCGCCACCCCTTGGTTTCCAGGAGGTGGGTGGCGACCAGCATGAAGATCTGGAACGGCGACAGCACCCGGCCGGTCTCGTCGACCACGCCGATCCGGTCGGCGTCGCCGTCGGTCGCGATGCCGGCGTGGGCGCCGGTCCGCACCACCTCGCGGCGCAGGGCGCCCAGGAGATCGGGGCGGGGCTCGGGGCTGGCCCCCCCGAACAGGACGTCCGGATCGCCGCGCAGGGTCCGCACGCGGATCCGGGCGCCCCGCAGCAGATCTTCGAGGATGCGGCCGCCGGCGCCGTGCATGCTGTCGACCACCACCCGGAGCGGGGCGCCCCGGATGGTTTCGAACGAGGCGACCGCCTGGAGTCGCGGGATGTAGGCGGGGAGGAACGGGTGCCGCCGCGGCGACGCCGCGGCCCGACGCGGCGCGCGCCGCCCCAGGAGGCCTTCGAGACGCGCCGTCATCTCCGGCGGGGCGCTCCCGCCGAACGCGGCCTTGACCTTGAAGCCGGAGTACTCCGGCGGGTTGTGGCTGGCGGTGATGCACAACCCGAGCGGGGCGCCCGAGGCGACCACCTGGCAGGAGACCATCGGCGTGGTGGTCGCGGCGTCGGGCAGGAGGGCCTGGATCCCGTTCCCCTCCAGCACCGCGGCGGCGGCCTCGGCGAACGCGGCCCCCAGGAAACGGGTGTCGTGCCCGACCGGGACCGGCGCGGCGGCGCCGCTGCCTTCCTCCAGGATGAGATCGGCCGCGGCCTGGGCCGCGATCCGGACGTTGTCGAAGGTGAAATCGTCGGCGATCACGCCGCGCCAGCCGTCGGTGCCGAAGCGGATCGTCATCGAGCCGATCGTTCCCTCGTCACCGCGAGCCTGTCCGGCCGTTTCCGTCGGGTTCTTCCGTTGACCGGCCGTCGGGGCTGTGTTAACGTGCGACCCGCGTCGCGCGCCGATGTCGCAGGTTCGCGTGGCGCACGCGGGAGCCGCCCTGCGCCGCGCATTCTACCCGAATCCCGGCAGAACACCCGGATGATCAACCTCCCGACCTGGATCACGATTGTCCGCATCTTCCTCACGCCGGTCCTCGTCGTGGTGCTCATGACGCGTGTCACCGCCCTCGAACCGTACGGCCTCTCCTGGCAGATGATCGGGACCGCCGTGTTCCTGACCGCGTCGGCGACCGATTATCTCGACGGCTGGCTGGCGCGCCGGCGCCGCGAGGTGACCACGCTCGGCATCCTGCTCGACCCGATCGCCGACAAGCTCCTGACCTCGGCGGCGTTCATCTCTCTGGTGCAGATCGGCGTGGCCCCGGCCTGGATGGTCTGGATCATCATCGGTCGCGAGTTCGCCGTGGACGGGCTGCGGATGATCGCCAGCAGCCAGGGGATCGCCATCGAGGCGAGTCTGTGGGGGAAATACAAGACGGTGAGCCAGGTGGTGGCCATCGTGCTGTTGATCCTGGGGTACCAGTATCTCGGGAAGTGGAACGTGGCGGGTGACGCCGCGCTGATCGCGGTCGTGATTCTCGCCATGCTCTCCGCCGTCGACTACTTCGCGAAGTTCGCGCGCCGCCTGGGTGTCCTCGGCGGCGCCGGTCAGGCCGGTGGTGGCGGCGCCCGGTAGACGCCGCCGCGCGCGGCGGACCCTGCTCGCGGGGCTGCGGCAGGACTTCTTCGCCGGGCTCGCCATCCTGCTCCCGCTGGTCATCACCCTGTGGGTCCTCAACATCCTCTTCGGCCTGGTCCACGGAGTTTCCACGCCGTTCATCCTGCGCCTGCTGCGCTTGCTGCGGGCCCCCCTGGTCGACGACCCCGGGTTCGCCAGGTACGTCGTCCCGGTCATCGGCCTGTTCGTCACGCTGGTGGTCGTCCTGCTGGTCGGGATGTTCGCGGCGAACTTTCTCGGGCGGCGGATCGTCACCGCATTCGACCGGCTCATGCTGCGCATCCCCGTCATCAAGGGGATCTACGGGGCGGCGCGGCAGCTCCTCGACGCCTTCAAGACCACCAGCACGACCTTCCGGCGCGTGGTGGCGGTCGAATACCCGCGCCCCGGGGTGCTGACGATGGGGTTCGTGGCGCGCGAAGGGGCCACCCTGAAACTCGCCGGCGAGGGGGCGCGCCGCCGGATCGACGGCCACACCCTGGTGTTCCTGCCGACCACGCCCAACCCGACCTCCGGCTGGCTCGCCGTCATTCCCGACGACGAGGTGATCCCGCTCGATCTGACCATCGAGGAGGGGCTCAAGCTGATCGTGAGCGGCGGCATCGTCGTGCCCCCGGGCTGGGAGGGGAAGTGACACGATGTTCTACTGGTTCGTGAAGGGGATCTTCCATCCCTTCGTCCGCCTCTATCTCAACCTGACACGCGACGGGCAGGAGCACCTGCCGCCACGCGGCGGCGCCATCGTCGTCTGCAACCATGCGTCCTTCATGGACGCCATCATCCTGGGCTCGGCGGCGCCGCGGCCGATCCGGTTCCTGGTCCTGCGCTGGATGTACGACCTCTGGATGCTCCGCTGGTTCTACTGGGGCATGGGGACCATCCCGGTGCGGGCGGCGGGACAGGACTCGGCCGCCATCAGGCAGGCGCTGCGGGCCCTGCGCGCCGGGCAGATCGTGGGGGTCTTTCCGGAGGGGACGCGGAGCGCCGATGGGCGGATCGCCGATGCCCGCCCGGGGGCGGCCCTGATCGCGGCGCTCTCGGGCGCGCCGGTCGTGCCGGCGCACATCGACGGCGCCCGCGACAGCCTCCCCGTCGGCGGGGCGTTCCCGCGCCCGGCCCGGGTGCACGTCCGCTTCGGGGCGCCCCTCCGGTTCGAGCGCCGCGAGCGGGGGGAGGGGCGGCAGGCGGTCGCCGAGTTCTCCGCCGCCCTCCTGGAGGCGATCCGGCGCCTCGCCCCCGCGGCATGAGGGTCCCCGCCGCATGAGCCCCCCCGCCGCGGAGTTCATCGCCATCGGCTCGGAGCTCCTGGAGCCCGACCGGACCGAGGGGAACGGCGCCTTCATCTCCCTCCGCCTGGGGGAGATCGGCGTGCCGCTCCGGTTCCGCACCGTGGTGGGGGACCGGATGGACGACCTCCAGGAGGCGCTCCGCACCGCGCTCCGGCGGTCGTCCCTGATCGTGGCCACCGGCGGCCTCGGTCCGACGGTGGACGATGTCACGCGCGAGGCGGCGTCGGCCGTGCTGGGACGGCCGCTCGTGGAGGATGCCGCGATCGTGCGGGGGCTCGAGGAGCGCTTCAGGACGTATGGCCAGCCGATGCCGCCGCAGAACCGCCGTCAGGCGATGGTCCTTCGGGGCGCGGAGGTCCTGGCCAACCCGCGGGGCACCGCCCCCGGCCAGCTGATCCGGGAGGGGGACCGGATCCTGGCGCTGCTCCCGGGTGTCCCCTCCGAGATGCGGGCGATGGTCGATCAGGAGCTCCTGCCGCGTCTTCACGGGACGGGCGAGCGCCTGGTGAGCCGCGTCCTCAGGATCGCCGGGCTTCCCGAATCGGAGGTCGACCGCCGGCTCGAACCGGTGGCGCGGGCGGCCGCTCCGGCGGAGTGGACCATCCTGGGATCTCCGGGGTTGGTGGAGATCCGGCTGCGCGAGAGGACGGCGGCGGGCGCGGCGCCCCTCCACATTCCCCGTCTGGAGGCGGCGATCGCATCGATCCTCGGCCCCGATCTGTTCGGCCGCGACGGGGAGACCCTGGAGGAGGTCGTCGGAGGGCTCCTGCTGGCGCGCGGCGCCACGCTGGCGATCGCCGAATCGCTCACCGGCGGGGCGATCGCGGCACGGGTCGTCGAGGTCCCGGGGGCCTCCCGCTACTTCCGCGGCGGAGCGGTGTGCTATACCGACGAGGCGAAGCGGGACCTGGCCGGGGTCCCCGAGGCGACCTTGCGCGCGCACGGTGCGGTGAGCGAGGCGACGGCGCGGGCCATGGCGGAGGGGATCCGGACCCGGATGGGCGCCCACTGGGGGGTCGCGGCCACCGGGTTCGCCGGGCCGGAAGGGGGCGGACCCGGACAGCCCCGCGGCACGGTGATCGTCGCGGCCAGCGGCCCGGACGCGGCGCACGCCGTGGGCCGGCGTTTCCCCGGCGATCGCCGGGCCGTCCGGGAGAGGGCGGTGGTGTCGGCTCTCGACCTGCTTCGCCGGCTGCTTCTGGGCGTGGTGCCGTGAGGTTGTTCGTCGCCGCCGATCTCGATGCGGCCCTGCGGCGGCGGCTTGGCGGCATCCAGCAGGCGCTGCGCGACATCCCGCTGCCGGTCCGCTGGGTCCGGCCGGAGGGAATCCACGTGACTTTCAAGTTTCTCGGAGAGGCGGGAGCGGGAGGGCGGCCGGCGATCGAGGCGGCGCTCGAACGCGCCGCGGCGCGCGCCGCGCCGTTCCGATTGCACACCGGGGGACTCGGCAGCTTCCCCGACCGGGGACAGCCCCGCGTGCTCTGGATCGGACTCGGCGGGGATCTGGCGGCCGCCGCGAAGCTGCACGCGGCGCTCGAGTCGGAGTTCGCGCCGCTCGGGTTTCCGATAGAGGAGCGGACCTTCCGCCCCCACCTTACCCTGGGGCGGGTCAAAGGGGCGCCGCACGGCGACTGGCGCCCGGCGTTGTCCGCCTGTCCCGCGGACGGTCTGGGAGAGATCGCGGTCGGGGAATGCGTGCTGTTCGAGAGCCGGCACGATCGGGACGGGGCGACCTACGTCCCGTTGCGACGCTGCGCCCTGCCGGCGCGGGCGGAGGGAGCGTGACGCCGGAGGCGACGCCGATCCGGCTGCTGGCGGCGGCGCTCGCGGCGCTCGCACTCGGCGCCGTGCCGTTCTCCTGGCTCCTCGGCCGGCTGCGGGGCGTCGACCTCCGGGCCACCGGGAGCGGCAACGTCGGCGCCACCAACCTGACGCGCGCCGCGGGGACCGGATTCGGCATGCTCGGATTGATCCTCGACGCTTCGAAGGGGGCCGCGGCGGTCCTGCTGGCGCGGTGGCTGGCGGGGGAGGGAACGCCGTGGGCGCCGGCCCTGGCCGGATCGATCGCGGTGGTGGCGCACAGCTTCACCCCTTTCCTGCGCTTCCGGGGGGGGAAGGGGGTGGCGACCGGAGCGGGCGTGTTCGCCGTCCTGGCCCCGAAGGCCGTGGCCGCCGCCCTGGTGATGTTCGCGATTGCGTTCGCCCTCACCCGCATCGTCGCCGCCGGCTCCCTGGTCGCGGCGATCGTCCTCCCGGCCGCCATCTTCTGGCTGTCGCCCGACCGATCGGCGGCGTTCGCGGCCGCGGTCCTCGGCATCCTGGTGATCGCGCGCCACCGCGACAACATCCGGCGGATGATCGCCGGCCACGAGCACCGCCTCGAGGGGGGGCCGCGCGGCGGCGCCCGGAAGGGAGGTCCGGGATGACGGCCATCGCCGTGCTCGGCGCGGGCAGCTGGGGCACCGCGCTGGCGATCCACCTGGCGCGCGCCGGCCGGCGC
>JBOGOE010000113.1:0-2264 GCA_050747445.1 Candidatus Polarisedimenticolia bacterium
CGCTGGTGACCGAGTGGTCGAGGGGGGAGGTGACCTTTACGATCCGGTTGTCCTGCACCTGCAGCGTGAGCTGGCAGCCGACGCCGCAGTACGGGCAGATGGTCTCGGTGCGGCTCTGGCGCGATTCGTCCCAGGTGCCGGCGCGGCGCATGTCGTGCTCGCTCTTGAACATCAGCGCCCCGGTCGGGCAGACGCCGATGCAGTTGCCGCAATACACGCATGCGGAATCCGGCAGCGGGACGGCGTGCTCTGTCGAGATCCGGGCGTCGAAGCCGCGACCGGCGACGGCGATGGCGAAGGTGTTCTGCGCGTCGGTGCCGCACGCCTCGACGCACTTGTAACAGAGGATGCACTTGCCGTAATCGCGCACGTACAGGTCGTTGTCGATTTTCACCGGCTGCGCCACCGACTCGGCCCGCGCGCCGTCGCCGGCGTGGTGGCGGCCCGGCCGCCGCCCATCACGAGCGCCCGCCGGGGCGGCCGGTGCGGGCGGACCGTGCCGTCGCGTGTCGGCCTGGTAGCGGGTCAGGTACTCCTGCGCCTCCGGCGCGGTCGACAGATCGACCGAGGTCGCGAGGAACTCCATCACCATCCGCCGGCTGAGGCGCACCCGCTCCGAGTCGGTCTTCACCGTCATCCCCGCCTCGGCCGTGCGCGAGCAGGCCGGCACCAGGGTGCGCGAGCCCTCGACCTCGACGACGCAAACCCGGCAGACGTTGACCGGCGTCAGGTTCTCGAGATAGCAGAGCGTCGGCGTGTCCACCCCGAGCGAGCGGCAGGCCTGCAGGAGCGTCGTCCCCTCCGGCACCTGCACGTTGCGCCCGTCGATCGTGATCTCGATGCGGCGCACGGCCGGCTCGGGCCGCCCTCCCGTCTCCGGCCGCGCCGCCACCGAAGGACGCGTGTCCCCGGTCCCGCTCATGCCGTCCCCCCGCCCACCGGCACCCACCGGCCGAGCGCCGACTGGACGGCGCTTGCCGCGGTCTGCCCCAGCCCGCAGATCGACGCATCACGCATCACCTGGGCAACCTCCTGCAGCAGCTTCAGCTCCCCGGCCGCCCCGCCGGTCCCGCCGGCACCGCCGCCGAGCGGCTTCCCCGCCGCCAGACGACGCAGGATTTCCTCCTGGCGCACGGTCCCGACGCGGCACGGCACGCACTGGCCGCACGACTCGTCACGGAAGAAGGCGGCGATCCGCAGCAGGATGTCCCAGGCCTCCACGGTATCGTCGAACGCCATCACCACCCCCGAGCCGAGCGTGGCGCCGATGGCGCGCGTCCCCTCGAAAGTCAGCGGCACGTCGAGCTGGTCGGGCAGGACGAACCCTCCGGCGGCCCCCCCCAGAAGGACCGCCTGCAGCCGCCGCCCTCCCGGCACGCCGCCGGCCAGATCGAGGAGCGCCCGGAGCGTCGTCCCGAACGGCACCTCGTACAGACCCGGCCGCGTCACGTGCCCCGAGAGACAGAACAGCTTCGTGCCGCTCGAGCCGGGCGTGCCGACACCGGCGTACGCGGGGCCGCCATGAAGGATCACGTCCAGCACGTTGGCGAGGGTCTCGACGTTGTTGATCACCGTCGGCTTGCCGAACAACCCGACCTGCACCGGGAACGGCGGCTTGTTGCGCGGCTCCCCCCGGTACCCCTCGATCGAGTTGAACAGCGCCGTCTCTTCGCCGCAGATGTAGGCCCCGGCGCCCCGCCGCACCTCGATGTCGAACCGCACGCCGTCCCCGAGGATGTCGGGCCCCAGGAAGCCGCGCCCGCGGGCCGCGCCGATCGCCGCCACGAGCCGCCGCGCCGCCAGCGGATACTCGCCGCGGACGTAGATGAACCCCTTGTCGCACCCCGTCGCGAATCCGGCGATGGTCATCGCCTCGATCAGGGCGAAGGGGTCCTCTTCCATCAGGACTCGGTCCTTGAAGGTCCCCGGCTCCGATTCGTCGGCGTTGCACACCAGGTAATGCGGCCGCACCGGCGCCTTGGCCACCGCGTCCCATTTGCGTCCGGTCGGGAACGCGGCCCCGCCGCGCCCGAGCAGCTTTGCGTCGGTCACCTCGCGGATCACCGCTTCGGGCCCGATGAGGAACGCCCTCCGGAGCGCCTCGTACCCCCCGTGCGCCCGATAGTCGTCGAGGCTGCCGGCATCGATCCGACCGATGCGCCGCAGCAACCGCAGACCGGGATCGCCGAACTGGGGGACCCGCCACGCCGCCGGATCCGGGCGCGCCGCCGCAGTCGCCCCCGCCGCCGCGCCCACCGCTGCGC
>JBOGOE010000114.1:0-8413 GCA_050747445.1 Candidatus Polarisedimenticolia bacterium
CGGCGCCGCGGCCAGGAGCCCCGCGACCACGAGCACGGCGCGCCCGGCGGCGGCCGCATCCGCAAAACCGCGCCCGGGCGGGCGTTTGACAGCCCCGGGCGCCTGCGCTAAACTCCCGCGCTCGTTCGCCGAGATCATGTCCCGGAACCGGATCCTCATCCTCATCGCCGTCGTCGCGCTCCTGCTGGCCGGGACGATCGTCTACATCCCGGAGGGCACCGCCGCGGTGCTGGAGACCACCGGCGGCGAGGTCCTCCGTCTCGACCCGGGGTTCCACCTGCGCCTGCCACTCTACCAGAGGGTGTACCGCTACGACAGCGAACCGGTGGTGCTCGAAGGGCCGATGCCGATCGTCTCGAGGGATCAGGCGACCTTCCACCTTCCCATGACCCTGAGCGTGCGGGTCTCGGGCGGCGACGTCCTGACGTTCCACGCCGGTCGATCCGGACGCGAGCCGCGTCTCTATCTGGAGGAGAGGGCGCGGGAGGCGATCCTGGCCGCGGCACGCGGCCTGAACGCCGACGACCTCCTGATACCGCAGGCCTCCCGCCGGCTGGGACCGCCGGTGTCGTCCGACCTGATCAGCCGCGGCATCGCCGACGACGGCCTGGAGGTGGGACGGCCCGAGGCGCGTGTGGTGTTCAACGCGGTGGTCGACTATCTGAAGCGCGATCTGTCGGCATCGGCCCGGAAACTCGCCGAGCGCTCGCTGGCGGAGCGCCCGGGCGACGGCCTGTGTCACGCGGCGATGGGGGCCGTCCTGGAGGCGGAGGGGGCCCGGCCGGCGGCGGAACAGGCCTACCTGGAGGCGCTGAGCCTCGACCCCGCGGCCCTCGAGCCGATGAGCCGTCTGTTCGTCATGTATCAGTCCACCAACGACCGCGACAAGATCGCCCGGCTCGAGCGGCTGCTGACCGCCAGCCTGGAGAAGAACCGCGAATCCGCGGTGCACCACGACTGGCTTGGCCAGGTCTACCTGCGTTCGGGCCGCCCCGGGAAGGCGGAGATGTCGTTCACCACCGCCATCGGGCTGGCCCCGAAGGAGGCCGAGTTCCGCATCAGCCTCGGCAGCCTGAAGGCGAAGCTGGGGAAATACGCCGAGGCGCGCGCCGCCTTCGAGGAGGCGCTCGCGATCCGCCCCGAGCACCCGCTGGCGCTCTACAACGTCGGGGTGTCGCACGCCCTCGAGGGGGACACCGGGAAGGCCCTGGAATACTTTCTGCGGGCGGAACGGGCCGGGCCACCGAACCCGGTCCTGTTCAACGCCCTGGCCCAGGCCTACGAGGAGAAGGGGGATCTGACCCGGGCCGCCGAGTATCTGCGCCGCTCGCTCCAGTCCCGCCCCGACCAGCCGGACCGCGCCCAGGCGCTGCGCCGCCTCGAGAGCCGTCTGCGCTCCACGCGCTAGGACGCCCCCCCGCCGGCGCGGCGGCGGCGCCGCTGCCTGACGATCGAGACCGCGAGATAGGCGGTGACGGCAATCGCCACGACCCAGACGTAGCGGCGAAACAGCAGCCGGACCTCGTCCCACGAGCTCCCCAGCCGCAGCCCGGCGAAGCCGACGAGCGCGATCCACAGGACGTTGGAGGCGGTCGACCAGATCAGGGCGGGCCGCAGGGCGATCCCCCCGCCGCCCGCGGCGTACAGGAACAGACCCCGCACCCCGGGCAGGAACCGGTTCAGGAGGAGCAGCTTCGCCCCGTGCCGCGCGAAGGCGTCCCGCAGACGGTCCATCTCCCCGCGCGCCCAGCGGCTGCGCAGAAAGAAGTACGAGCGGCCCGCCCGGCGGCCGATCGCCCACGCGGTCAGCGCGCCGGCGACACTCCCGGCGAGCGACGCCGCCGCCACCGCCGGCACCGACAGGAGTCCGAGCCCCGCGAGAAAGAACCCCAGCAGGATGGTGGTGTCGCCGGGCACGGGCGGGAAGACAAATTCCAGCCAGGCCATGAGGACGACGAGCAGCAGCCCCGCGGACGGGGCCTGCCGGAGGGTCGCCTCGATCGCGTCCACGCGGCGGCCGCGCTCAGATCTTCTCGACCAGATCGCCCAGGAAGGGGATCGCCCAGCGCTCCCCGCGCAGCGCCTTGATGACGCAGACGATGGCCAGCGCCATGTACAGCAGGACGATGTTCAGGAGCGCGAATGCGAACAGCCAGGCGAACACCTTGGTAAGCGTGGCGAGGATCGCCCCGACGAAGATCACCCCGAGGAAGACGACGCAGGCGACCCCGCACAGGATCAGACCCTGCTTGGCGTGCCAGCGCACGTACTCGCGCCGGGTCACCATGAACGGGACGAGCGCCAGCACCCACAGGTACGAGAAGACGAGCATGACCTTGTCTTCTTCGTCCAGGTCCTCCGGGACGACGGCGGTCTCTTCGGACGGCAGGGGATCGGTGCTCATGGGAGCGGTCTTTTATAATGTCCCCGCACCCCGAGTCAAGGAACGGGCCCCGGTGGGGTTCGACCCGGCCGGGGGGAGGACGGCGCCGTGGACCGGATGACCCCGATGCTCCGCCAGTACCGCCGGATCAAGACCGAGCACCCCGACGCCATCCTGATGTTCCGGCTGGGTGATTTCTACGAAATGTTCTTCGACGACGCGGTCGCCGCCTCCAGGGCCCTGTCCCTGACCCTGACCGCGCGGGGACGCGGCACCCCCAACGAAGCCCCGATGTGCGGCGTGCCGTATCATGCCGCGGACGGCTACATCGCCCGGCTGATCCAGAAGGGGTTCCGGGTCGCGGTGTGCGATCAGGTGGAGGACGCCCGCCACGCCAGGGGACTCGTCGACCGGGCCGTCACCCGTGTCGTCTCCCCCGGGACGCTGACCGACCCCGCGCAGCTCCCGGCCCGGGAGCCGAACTACATCGCCGCGATTGCCGCCTCCGGGGACGGCGCCGGCGACCGGGCGACCGCGGCCTTCGGATGCGCCTTTGTCGACCTGTCCACCGGCGATCTGAGACTCGCCGAGCACCGCGGCGCCGGCGCCGCCGCCGCCCTCGCCGAGCAGGTCGCCTCGTTCCGGCCGCGTGAGATCCTGCACCCGGAGGGAACCGCACCCGGGACCCTGCTGCCGAAGCCGTTGCTGGAGGGGTTGTCGCTGCGTGGCGTGCCCGCCTGGACCCTGGCGCGCGACACCGCCTACCGGACCCTGACCGAACGGCTCGGGACGGCCAGCCTCGAGGGGTTCGGCTGCGAGGATCGGCCCCTGGCGATCGGCGCCGCCGGGGCGCTGCTCCGTTACCTCCAGGAGACCCAGAAGGCGGACCTCAAGCACGTCACCCGCCTGCAGTACCTGGCGGAGGGTGCGGAGATGGTCCTCGACGCCACCACCCGCCGCACCCTGGAGATCGCCGAGAACGCCCGCGATGGCGGTCGCGACGGGACGCTGCTCGAGGTGATCGACCGGACCTGCACGCCGATGGGCGCCAGGCTCCTCCGGGACTGGGTGTTGCGGCCGCTGGTGTCGGCGCCGGCGATCGAGGAACGGCTCGACGCGGTAGGGCTGCTGCGCGACCGGCCGCGCGAGCGCGAGGCGCTGCGCCGGATCCTCGGGACGATCCACGACCTGGAGCGCCTGCTGGCCCGCTGCTCGCTCGGGACAGCGCACGCCCGCGATCTCCTCGGGCTGCGCGACTCGCTGGGCGCCCTCCCCGGGGTCGCCGCCCTGGGAGTCGCCCTGACCGACCCGCTCCTGACCCGCACCGTCCTCGAGATCGACCCGCTCGGCGAGGTGCACGCGCGCCTGGCCGCCGCCCTCGCCGACGATCCCCCCTCGACGCTGCGCGAGGGGGGGCTGATGCGGGACGGCTTCCACGCCGGGCTCGACGAGCTCCGCTCCATCCGGCGCGACGGCCGGGCCACTCTCGCCTCGGTCGAGGCGCGCGAGCGGCGGCGCACCGGCATCGCCTCCCTCAAGGTGCGCCACAACAAGGTCTTCGGCTACTACCTCGAGATCAGCAACGCCAACCGGGCGCTGGTGCCGGCCGATTACGAGCGCCGCCAGACGCTGGTCGGGGCGGAGCGCTACGTCACCCCCGAGCTGAAGGAGTACGAGGCGAAGGTGCTGACGGCCCAGGAGCGGATCGAGGCGCTGGAGTACGAGCTGTTCGCGTCCCTGCGGGAGGAGGTCGGGGCGTCGGCCCCCCGCGTGCAGCGGACGGCGCGGGCCCTGGCGACGCTCGACGCCCTGGCGTCGCTGGCGGAGACCGCCGCCGATCGCGGCTACACCCGGCCCCGCGTGGACGAAAGCCGCCGCCTGCGGATCGTCGACGGGCGCCACCCAGTGGTGGAGCGGCTGCTCGAGGGGGAGCGCTTCGTCCCCAACGACTGCCTGATCGACCCGGTGGACCGCCAGATCCTGATCCTGACCGGGCCGAACATGGGCGGAAAATCGACCTATCTGCGGCAGGTGGCGCTCATCACCCTGATGGCGCAGGCGGGTTCGTTCGTACCGGCCGCCGAGGCGGAAGTCGGACTGGTCGATCGGATCTTCAGCCGGGTCGGCGCTTCGGACAACCTGGCGCGCGGTCAGAGCACCTTCCTCGTCGAGATGATCGAGACGGCCAACATCCTCAACAACGCCACCGATCGCTCGCTGATCCTGCTCGACGAGGTCGGCCGGGGGACCTCGACCTTCGACGGACTGTCCATCGCCTGGTCGGTCGCCGAGTACCTGCACGACACCGGGGCGGTGGCGGCGCGGACCCTGTTCGCCACCCACTACCACGAGATGGTCGAGCTGGCGCTGACCAAACCGCGGGTCAGGAACCTGACCATGGCGGTGCGGGAGTGGAACGATCGGATCGTCTTCCTGCGCCGGGTGATCGAGGGGGCGGCCGATCGGTCCTACGGGATCCAGGTGGCCCGCCTCGCGGGGCTCCCGCCCGGGGTGATCGAACGGGCGCGCGAAGTGCTGGCGAACCTGGAGGCGATGGAACTGTCACGCGACGGCCGGCCGCGTCTCGCCCGGCACGCGCCCCCCCCCGCGGACGCCGGCCCGGGTGAGGAACAGGACGCCGGCGGCGGGGCGCAACTCGGGTTGTTCGCCATCGAGGAGGACCCGATCCTCGAGGCGATTCGCGAGGCGCGTCCCGACCGGATGACGCCGCTCGAAGCGCTCAATTTCCTTGCCGGTCTGAAGACGCGTCTCGGCGGTTGAGCCGCGCCGGCGCCTCCGGCTCAGATCTCGATCGCCCCGTTCAGGTGGTTGAACGTCGGGACGGTCATCTCCAGCCCGGCCATGTGGAAATAGCCGCCCGCCCTGCCGGGGGCGATCACGAAACGCATCTCGACCCCCGCCTCGCGCGCCTTGTGGTACACGTGTGGGACCGCCGAGGCGACGCTCTCGTCGGCCAGGAGCGAGTCGGTCAGGTTGACCACGACCCGGCGGGCTCCCGACTTGAGCAGGTCCTCGACCCTCTCGACGAACTGTCGCTCCGGCGGCCCGGCGACGAATCGGCCGCGGACCTCCACCACGTGCCAGTCTCCCATGGAGCGGGTCTCGATGTGACAGGGTCCGTAGCGCCTCAGCCACGACAGTGCGGTCATCGTCAGCCCCTCCCTCTCGGGTGGCGCCGGGAAGCGCGGAGAAGGACGATGCGGGGATGAAACGTGGGATGGAGACCCGGCGATTCCCCGGATGCCCGGATGAATACTCCCGAAGGCACCGGCCCGTCAAGTGCCGGGAGCGGATCTAGAAGGACGCCAGCGCCTCGCGCTCGTCCTTGTAGATGTCGAAGATCTCCTGGAGCTTGGTCAGGACGAGGAGGTCCTGCACCTTGCCGTTCGGGTTGAGGAGCTTGAGGGCGGCTCCCTTCTCGCGCGCCCGCTTGTAGCAGGCGACGAGCTCGCCGATGCCGGCGCTGTCCATGTAGGAGACGCCCCCCAGGTTGAGGATGACGTTCTTGCGCCCCTCGTCCAGGAGCGCCCCGACCGACTGCCGCAGCTTGATGTCCCCCTCGCCGATGGTGATCTTGCCGGACAGATCGACGACGGTGACCTTGCCGTGGTGCCTGGCGGTGGCTTTCATGGCTTCCTCCGTTTCATGATCTCGCCGCGGGGCGCCCGGGCCACGGGCTCCAACCGCTTCTCCAGAACGACCTCGGTCCCCCGCCCGCGGCGCTTCAGGAAGGCGACGCGGTCCACGAAGTGCTTCATGAAGAAGATGCCCCGGCCGCTGGAGCGCAGGACGTTGTCGCCCGCGAGCGGATCGTCGGTGTTCTCCCAGTCGAACCCCGGCCCCTCGTCACGCACCCGCACGCGGAACAGGCCGGGGCGTTCCTCGAAGGCGACTTCCACGGTCTTGCGGGCGTCCATCCGGTTGCCGTGCTTGATGGCGTTGATGAACGCCTCGCGCACCGCCAGACCGATGTTGAGGGCGGCGCCCCTGGAGAAGCGGGCCGCGCGCGCCAGATCCTCGGCCACCTCGTGGACGAGGTCGACGTAGGCGATCCGGCTCCACAACCTCAGCTTGACGGTCCTGCCCACGTCCCCGCCCGCCTCCAGCCGGTCGGATCGCGCCGCGCCGCGGCGCCCCAGGGGACGCCGCCCGCGTGCCTTCCCGATGCCACCCGGCGTGAGCAGGCGGGATGTTAGCCAAACGGCCGCGACGGTGTCAAACCGCGACCCCGGCCGGGAACCCGGCCGGAGGCGCCGGGGCCCGCTACAGGACGCCGTCCCGGCGCATCTCGCGGACGGCGTGATGGCCCGGGAGACCGTTGACGCCGCCCCCCGCGTGCGTGGCGGAGGAGGCCTGGTACAGACCGCGGATCGGCGTCCGGTAGTCGGCGTATCCGACCGCCGGACGGAGATGGAACAACTGATCGACGGTCAGCTCGCCGTGGAAGATGTTGCCGCCGATCAGGTGGTAGTCGTGCTCCATGTCGTAGGGACCGAGGATCTGGCGATGCAGGATCGAACGTCTGAAGTTCGGCGCCACCGCGTCGAAGCGATCGATCAGACGGTCGGCATAGGCCTCGAGCTCGGCGCGGTGCGGCTCGCGGCTCCAGGACTCGGGCACCCACTGGGTGAACATCGACATGATGTGCCGGCCCTCGGGCGCCAGCGTCCGGTCGAAGACCGTCGGAATCTCGCAATCGGAGAATGGCAGGGTCGCCGGCCGCCCGGCACGCGCTTCCTGGAAAGCGCGTTCCAGATATTCGATGTCGTCCAGGATCGAGATGGCGCCCCCGTGCACGTCGGGGTTGAAACCGGGGTCGGCGGTGAACTCGGGGAGCTCCGCCAGGGCCAGGTTGATCTTCACCGTCCCCGACCGCGACCGCCAGTTCTCGATGTCGGCCACGAACCCGGGCGGCAGGTCCCGGCGCTCGATCTGCCGGAGAAAGGTGATCTGCGGGTGGCAGGTCGTGACCACCAGCGGCGCCGTGATCTCCTCGCCGCCCCGGATCACCACCCCGGTGACCCGGCCGTCCCGGGTCAGCACCTTGTCCACCGGCGCGTTGACCCTGACCGTGGCGCCGAATCCCTCGGCCGATCGGCGGATGGCGTCCGCGACCGCCCCCATCCCGCCTTCCGGCATGCCCCACGACGCGACCTGGCCCTCGACCTCCTGGCCGGTGGAATGATGCATCAGGACGTAGGCCGTGCCCGGCGAGCAGGGTCCCGCCCAGGTGCCGATGATCCCGTTGATCGCCAGCATCCCCTTGACGACCCCGTTCTCGAACCAGCGATCGAGCAGGTCGGCGCAGGACATGGTGAACAACCGCGTGATGTCGGCGACCATCCGCTCGCTGGCGGCGCCCCGCTTCTTCAGGGTCCAGGCGAGATGCGCCGCGTCCTTGAGGTCCTTCAGCTTCAGCGACCCCAGATGGGGCGGGGTCCGATCGAGCAGCGGGTGCATGATTGCCGCGATCCGGCCGATCCATTCGTAGTAGGGGCCGACCCGCTCCCCGTCCTTCTTCGAGTACCGGCCGTACGAGGCGGCGGTCGACGCGTGCATGCCGCGGTCGATGATCGAGCGGCCGTCGGGGTGCGGCAGGTACCCCATCCCGAGCGGGTTGATCTTGTAGCCATGCCGCCTCAGCCCCAGGTCGTCCACGATGTAGGGGGGCATCAGGCTCATGGTGTACGACAGCGTGGTGACCTTGAACTCGGGGGCCTCGGGCCACGGTTGCGAGGTGTCGGAGGCGCCGCCGGTCTTGTGGCGCGCCTCGAGGACCACGACCTTCTTGCCGTACTTCGCGAGGTAGGCGGCGGCGACGAGTCCGTTGTGACCGCCGCCGATCACGATGGCGTCGTAGGGCTGTGCGGGCATGCGGCCTCCATCGGGATGGAACCAGGCGCGAGGGACGGATTCTACGACCGCCCGGACCGCCCCGCGCCGCGGGTCGGGCCCATTCGCGCCGCTGTTTTACGGGGCGCGTCCGCGACGCGCGGGCGTTGCGCGCGC
>JBOGOE010000115.1:0-5496 GCA_050747445.1 Candidatus Polarisedimenticolia bacterium
GGAAGCGCCTCGGGGCTGGTGTCCTGCGCGGACTTCAAATCCGTTGGGAGCCGGGGGAACCCGGCTTCGGTGGGTTCGATTCCCACACGCTTCCGCCAAGCCGACCCACCCGAACCGGGAGGAGAACGCGATGAAGAGGATCATCCTGCTGATCGTCGTGCTCGCTGGGGCCCTGGTCGTGGTCAATTACGTCCGCACCGGACAGGTCACCCTGATTCCCGCCGGTCTCAGCCAGGAAGAGAAGGCGCTGAACGATCTCGAGCGCGAGCTGGAGGGGGTCAAGGCGCAGATGGCGCAGGCCGGACGCACCGCGGGCATGACCGGCATGGACACGACCAGCGATGCGTCGGCGCTCCTGACCCGCAAGGAACAGCTCGAGAAGCAGATCGCCGAGGCCCGGAAGAAGCTCGGCCGGTAGGGCGCGCCTACATCGGGTAGGTGAAGACCACGTCGACCGGCACCCCCTCGGTCCGGGCGAGGGCCGCGCGGATCCCGGGATCGAGGGCGCCGAAGTCCTCGAGCAGGCGGCCGGCCCGCTCGTAATCGCCGGTCGCCTCGATCTCCAGCAGCTCCTTCGCCAGCCGTCCCGCGGCCGGCTCGAACTTCCGGGCGTGGAGCGCGAACTCTCCTTTCTTCGCGTCGTGCTCCACGGCCCCCTCGCGCAGCATCCAGTTGAGCTGCACGGCGTTCGCCAGACCATGGGCGTCGGCGGCGCCGAAACGCACCGAGCGGAACATCCCCGCGAGATAGGTCGCGTAACTCTCCTCGGCCTCCTCGTCGGTGAAGATCTCCGCCTCGATCAGGTGCCGCAGGCCGAAGATCCCGACCACATCGGCCTTGGCCTCCTCGATCGCCGCATGACGCTCCTTGAGCGCCCGGCGGACCGTCTGGTCGGGGCTGCCCAGGACCGTCGCGGTCCCCAGGGTGTGGGCCAGCTCGTGCAGCAGGACGTTGGTCACGAACGCCTCGCGGGTCACCTTCCCCTGGTCCCGTTTCGACAGGAACAGCCGGGCGATGGGCCTCAGGATGGACTCGAACTTGGCCTCCAGGACGTTCTTGTAGATCTGCTTCTTCGCCCCCTTCTTCTGCAGGACCCGCTCGTCGTTCGGCAGCGACGCCGCCACCGTCTTGATCCCGGCGTTGAAGTCGCCGGCGAAGCGGACCACGTTCATCACCTCCAGGACCGCGCCGGGGGTGAAGCGGCGGAAGCGCTCCTCGACCGGCAGCGCCGCCGCCAGGGACGGCAGGTGCTTCCGGTAGACCTCCAGGCTGCGGCTGGCCCGATCGTCCCGGACCAGCGCCGCCCCCTCGTACGACGCTTTCAGCCCCAGGAGCCGATCGTCGTAGGTCTCGATCGGACCGATCACCGCGTCGATGGCGTGATCCTTCAGGTCGATCCAGGCCAGATCGGAGGCGTAGGCGTCCCCCGACAGGAGGGCGTTGGCCCGTAGCGACAGATACCGCCGCAGGGTGGCGTTGTCGGTCTGCGCCGCCGCCTCGGAGAGGGCCTGCGAAGCCGGTTTCAGCTCGTCGATGAACAGGGTGGCGTACGGGATCGCCACCAGACGGCCGTCCACCCTCCGGATGACGGTGTCGGGCCGCTCGAACTCCCCGCGCAGCTCGGGATGGGCCTGCAGACGCTCCTCGAACTCCTCCCGGGTCATGTCTTCCGGATAGAAGCCCGCGCCCGGCGGCCGCGGATCGCCGCCACCCGCCTCCACGAAGCGGGCGTCGCCGTCCCGCAGATCGAACGGCCCGTAGTTGATCCGGACGAAGTCGGCGTAGAGGCGATCGACCGGGTCGGTCGAGGCGGCGAACGCCTGCCGGGCGGCGAGCGCGGCGCGCCCCATCTGCCGCCAGTAGATCTCATCCATCGCAGCGACCGCGGCGACGATCTTCTCCAACGCGAGCCGGTCGCGCGCTCCCAACCCCGAGAGGTCGGCCTGCAGCCGCACCGGCGCGTACGTTGCCATGCGCCGGCGGATCGCCCCTTCGTCCCGCTTCACGGCCGCGGGCTCCCACGCCGGCGCCCCGCCCGCGACGAAGAGCGCCCCGAGCACCGCCGGCCAGCCCCATCGAACCCACCGCATCCGCTTATCCTCCGCCGCCCGACGCTCACTCCCCGATCGCCTCGAGGGCCTTCAAGGCGAAGTGGGCCCCGAAGCCGATCAGGCTGAACCCGGCCGCCAGGGTCACCGCCCTGAGTCCCCGCCCGCCGGCGAACCGCCGGCCCTGATGCAGCACCGCGGCGAGCGCCGCGACCCACAGCATGAGACCGCAACAGATCGCCGCCACGAACAGCAGCTCCTCGAGCAACCCTGCCCGCGGCCGCCCCGCCAGCTCCGCCCCCAGGATCCCGATCCAGGAGGCGATGCTCATCGGGTTGAGAAGCGTGATCAGCGCCCCGGCCGCGAACGGTCCCCGGCCGGCGGCCGCGGGCGCGGCCGCGATTGCCGGTGCGGCCGGCTGCGCCGACCCGGACGCCGGGTCTCCCGCCGGCGTCCCCGCGGGGGCCACCGCCCCCCGAACCGCCCGCGCCCCCATCCAGATCAGGACCAGGCTGCCGGCGCCGAACAGCAGCACCCTGGCCCAGGCCAGGCGGGACAGCGGGTCGGCCCCCGCGTAGGCCACCAGGACGTACGCCAGATCGGCGACCGTCGAGCCGAGACCCAGCATGAGGGCCGCCCGGAACCCCTGCCGCAGGCCCCGGTCGATGATCGCCAGGTTGACCGGCCCGATCGGGACGGCCACTGCAAGGCCGAGCCAGATTCCCTTGAGGATGAAAAGCGCCAGTGATGCCACTCCCACCCGGCCCGTCGCCCGGAAGCCGACACTTTAACAGATGGCCCCGGGGCGGCAAAGGGCGCCGGGCCTATCTTTTTGCAGCGACAGGGGTTGTTTGACAGGCATGGAGCCGGACCCTATATTGCCGCGGGGGGCCCGAGCCCCCGGAGAGCCGATGCAATCCCGCCCGGGACATCCAGTCGTCGAGCATGGGGAATCGCTGATGTCGGGGGAGGCGCGCGCGCTTCCCGGGGAGCGCGCCGGCCCGCCCGGCCTCCTCCGCCGTCTTCTCGGGCGGCGCCGCACCTTCGTGGTCGACGGCGCCTACCAGATCCGCACCGCGGTCGTCTCGGTCCTGGGGATGCTGTTCCTCTTGGTGTTCGCCGCGGCGCTGTTTTATCTCCTGAGCCAGGAGAACGCCCGCGCCGTGGCGCAACGCACGCCGCTCCTGTCGCGCGCGGCGTCGGCGACCGATTCCCGCGCCATCCTCTACCTGGTGGCGGTCGGCATCCTGTTCGTCGCCGCGGTGTTCGTCATCGAGATCCTGGAGACCCACAAGACCGCCGGGGTGATCTACAAGGTGACCCGCGGCCTGCGGGAGATCGAGGCGGGACGCTGGAGCGCCCGCGTGGCGCTGCGTCGCAACGACAACTTCCGGGAGATGGAGGAGGCGTTCAACGCCGCGGCCCGATCGCTCGGCGGGCAGGTGGAGGAGGATCTCCGCACCCTGCAGGCGGTGGAAGGGCAGCTCCGCGTCGTCGCCCGCGAGTTCGAGTCCGGGAACCGCGAGGGGGCGCTGGTCCTGCTGCGTCGCGCGGCCGGCGACATCCAGCATCTCAAGGAGTGCAAGCGGAACGTCCTGCAACCCCCCGCCGCCCGGCCCCCATCGAAGGGCTGACGGCCGGGCCGCCGGCGGTCGAAAATCGCCTTGACAGCCCGGGGGCCGCGCCGTACTAGTTACGCCGCCGTGAAAGACTGCGTTTGTTCGCGCCCGACCTGAGGAACTCGACGCCACAGGGGCACCGGCCTCTGTGGATTTTTTTTGTTCGGGGGGCGCGGAGGCGCGTGCGGTGGCGCCTCGCAATGCACCGCGCATCATAGAGGAGGGGCTCCGGTGGCGACGGGGAAAGTCAAGTGGTTCAACAACAGCAAGGGGTACGGATTCATCCAGCAGGAGGACGGGACGGACATCTTCGTCCATTTCTCCGCGATCAAGGGCGACGGCTACAAGACCCTCGATGAGGGCCAGGCGGTCGAGTTCGAGGTCACCCAGGGCCAGAAGGGACTCCAGGCCGCCAACGTCGTGAAAGCGTAGCCGCCTGACCGCCCCGGCACACCGGGTTTCCTCCGCCCCCGCGCCACCCCCGGCCGGGGGCGGTTTTTTTTGCTAGCATCTGCGCTCCATGGCACCGGCCGCTCCCCCCCGACCGCGCCTTCCGCGGGCCGCTCTCCCCCTCGCCGCTCCGCTCCTCGCCGCGATCCTGGCCGCGATCCTCCCCATCGCCTGCTCGAAGGACCCGGCGCGGCTGGTCGAGGAGTCCCGCCGGCTGCGGGCCGCCGGAAAGGCCGCCGACGCGGTCGCCCTGCTGGCTCCGGCGCTGCGGGACGCGCCGCGGGACTTCGGGCTGCATTACGAGGCGGCGCTGGCGCTGCGCGAGACGGGCCGGATTCAGGAATCCCTGACGCAGGCGTCCGCCGCCGTCGAGGCGGATCCCGCCTCGTTCGACGCCCGGTTCCTGCGCGCCCAGATCCTCGCCATCCTCCAACGCGACGACGAGGCGCTGGCCGAGCTGCGCGCCCTGGTCGCGGCCGAGCCGAACCGCGCCGGCGTGCACCGCGTCATGGGAATCGTCCACGCCCGGGCCGGCCGGATGCAGCAGGCGTTCAACCAGTTCGACAAGGAGCTGGCGGTCAACCCGGGCGACGCCGAGACCCTGGCCGAGATCGGCTCGATCCTGCTGCAGGCCGGCCGCCAGGAGGAGGCGGCGGAGCGGCTGGAGCGGGCGCACCGTCTCGCCCCCGCCTCGTCCAAGGTCCGCAGGGCGCTCGCCGATCTGCGCTTCCGGCAGAAGCGCTGGAACGAGGCGCTGGAGCTGCAGCTCGGGGTGCTCCGGGACAACCCGGACGACGCCGAGCTGCGGCTGGCGCACGCCGACGCCATGGCGGGTCACGGCCGTCCCGACGAGGCGCGTGCGGTCCTCGAGGAGGGGCTCCGGCGGACGCCCCGGGAGGTCCGGTTTCACGTCGCCCTGGGACGACAGGCGCGCGACCGCCTCGACCATGAAGGTGCCCTCGCCGCCTTCCGCGCCGCGATCGCCCTCGACCCGGCCGCCCCCGAGGCGTTCTTCCACTCCGGACGGACCCTGCTGGAGATGGGGCGGAGCCAGGAGGCCCTCGCCGCCTTCCGCGAAGCGAACCGGCTCGACCCCGCGGAGCCGTACGCCTGGTACTACCTCGGCTCCCTGGCGGAGAAGTCGGGCGATCTCGAGGAAGCGATCGCGCTGTATCGCAAGTCGCTCGCCATCGATCCCTACAATCCGAAGGCCCACTACGGCCTCGGCATGGCGCTCCTGCGCACCGGCCGGCGCGAGGAGGGGCGCGCCGCCCTGGCGCGTCACGCCGCCGTTCTCAAGGCCGCGCATGGCGCGCGGGAGGATCAGGGTGTCGCGACCGCCGATTGAGCGCCCCGTGCGCGCGCTTCGGACGCCTGCG
>JBOGOE010000116.1:0-12429 GCA_050747445.1 Candidatus Polarisedimenticolia bacterium
CCGATCGTCAGAACGACCCGGAAGCGCGCCTTGCCGCTCATCATGCGCTCGTAGGCCTCGGCGGCGCGCTCCAGGGGGAAGGTCTCGTTCATCGACCGCACGCCGCTGCGCGCGCTGAAGACGAGCGGGTCCTGGGTGTCGATCGAGGTCCCGGAGCACCAGCCCTTGATCGAGCGGCGTCCCGCCAGCGCGCGCCATGGTAACGCCATCGCGCCGCTCGGGGGGCAGGGGATGTCCGGCGCCCGCCTCTTCCGGCTACTCCCCGGCCATGAGGGCGCTCAACTTCGTCATCGTCGCCAGGTTCCGGACCGTGCCGAGGTCACCGACGACGCGATTGACCGCAGGCATGAGACGACCGGCGATGGTGCCGGCCGGGCACCAGAGATAGTCCACCCGCGCGCCCGCCGCCAGCGCCTCCGGGGTCCATGACTGCTTCGCGAGCGCCGTCAGCCCGGACCGAAGCCCGGGATGTGCGAGGACCATCAGCTGCAGGCGCGATGGGTCGACCGCGAGCTTGCGCAATGGATTCCGGTCGACGGCGACGGCGACTTCGTCCGCCGTCAGCACGATCACGCGGGACGGTACACCGAGCTTCGAGGCCATCGCCTTCTCGATTCGCGGGGCGGGGTCTTCCCGAGCCGGCTTTGGCACCGAGAAGACGACGTTCCCGCTGTTGAGCAACGTGCGCACGTCGTCGTACCCGAGCGCAGCGAAGAGCGCGCGGAGATCCGCCATGGCAATCCGCTTGGCGCGACCGACGTTGATGCCTCGCAACAGCGCTACGCGCCTGTCCGCCACCGTGTGTTTCCGTCGCGACACCGGACCGGCGCGCTCAAGCAACGAAAGTTCTTCACTTGACGAGATCGCGCAAGTTCATGTGGCAGGCGGGTCGTCGACTAGTCACCGCCAGCTTCCACACGCAGCTCCGTGGTGAGAACGACCTGCATCTTCGCGAGTCGGTCGCGGACCGTGGCCTCGAACGTGTAGGTGCCGAATGGATCGTCCGGCTCCACCCGGATTCCGAAAATTCCGAGTCCGACCTGGAGGTAGTCCCCGGGCGGAGCCGGTTTTCCCTTCCATAGCTCAGCCTGCTTCTGTTCACCGTACAGGGTCTTGTCCGGACGCAGCAGGCGGAAATCCACCTCGGCGTCGCAATTCCCGTTCGCGTCGGGCTTGCACCCTCGGAACATGATGATGGCGGCCACGTTCCCGCCACGGCGGGTCGCCGTCGTGGTCCGAAGTTGTGGCTTATAGCCCGGTGCCGCGGGCCGATTCCACTGCTCGAGGAACTCCTCCGGATTGTCCGTGAGGAGGATCATCGCACCGAAGCGACCCGCTGACTTGCGCCAGGTCGTGTCGGGCACCTCCTTCCCATCTTCCCGCCACTGCGCGAAGGCGATGCCTGCTCCACACAGCAGAAGTGAGAGAACGAGAGCCGCGGGACCCGTGTGCATTGTCGACCTCCTCGATCGAGCAGAAGCGACGCTCAGTCCACGCCGGTCCCGGGCGCCACCAGGACCTCGTCATGCGTCACCTTCGGCTCGGGGTCCAGGAGGCATTCCCGATCGTAGGGGAAGTAGCGGGCCCGATCGATGTCCGGACCGGTGTACCCCTGGATCGCCTCGCGCGAGTCCCGGAACGAGATGAGCAGGAAGTGGACGCGCTCGCCCTCGGCGCGCTTGAGGAGGCAGGTCCCGCGAATGCCCGGGAGCCTCTGGTAGTCGCGGACGCCGAGATCGGAATCGGCGAGATACCGGCCGTATCCCTCCGCCTTCTCCTGCGGCACCACGCCATGTCATACGCGAGCGATCATCGTTCCTCCTGAATCCCGGCAGGGGTCGGCCCCTTCACCGGGGCCGCCGGTTCGAGTTGTCCATGTCGGAGACGATCAGCCACCGTCCGCCGGCCTCCCGGCGCAACGTGAGCGTGAACTTCCCGTCGTCGGGCTCGCCGTCCTTCGGCGCGTACCCGCCGATGATGTAGCCGACGTTCCCCTCCGTCGCGAACGCGATGGCGCGCAGGGCGAGCGGACCGCCCGAGCCGTCGTAGGACCGCCGGATCGCGGCGCGACCCCGGACGGGCGGCCGCCCGTTCGGAAGCACGAACCCGTCCTCCGCGAAGAGATCGGCGAGCGCGGCGGCGTCGCGGCCCCTCCAGGCGTTCTCGTAGTCGCTCAACACGCGCGCCAGCTCGGGCGGCAGCTCGACGCTCGGCAGCCGCTCCGCCCCCGCCGGCCGCCGTGCCCCCTCGGGTGCCGCGGCCCACAACATCATGCTGATGGCGATCACTTCCTTGAACATGCCGGACCTCCGGGACATCAGTCCCCGATCCAGTTCTTCACGTCGGTGTCGAGCCCATCCCCGCCTTCCCGGCCATCCGCGCCGTTCGACCATAGATCGTAGCGACCGGGGTTGTGGGCGCCGGGAGAATTGTAACGGTAGTCGTTGCCCCACGGATCCGTCGGAATCCTGCGCAGATGTCCTTCGGCCACCAAAGGCTGGAGCCCTTGATCCGTCCCGGGATAGGCACCGTGCTTCTGATGGTACTGATCGAGCACGTCGGTGAGCACGAAGAGGTCATGCTGCGCGCGTTCATGCAGGTACCACTTCCCATGCATCGGCCGTGACAATCGCAGACCCAACAGGAGAACGGCGGCGCCCATCAGGACGACGAGAGCGGTGAGGGCAGTCCTGCCCTTACTGGTCATTTGGAGGGTTGCGATCGGGCTGATCACGTACGGCGCAGGATGCGACGCATCGTGACCTCAATTCAGCCGCCACCGCGCGTTCACGGACGGACCGGCTCGAGCTCCGCCTGGAGCTGATCGATCGCAGCCAGGCATTCCTTGCGCTGCTCGACGAGATCGCGCGCTTTGATACCGTCGGCCAGCGCGCGCCGCCGACGAACCAGGGCCGCGATCTGCTCGTCGCCGGCATCGCCATGGGCGGCGAAGCCGAGCGTGTAGCAGGCCTCCCGGGGGCCGAAGCGCCTGAGGATCTTCTCCGGCGCCTGGAGGAACGCTTCGCCGATCGCCATCCCCAGGTCTTCCGCGGAGCCGGCATCGGAGCCGGGTTGAAGTCGCTCCGCGACGTCCAGCCAGACGTCCTGCGCGCCGGCGATTCCGTCAAGGACCGCCGACCATCGGCCCTGCCGATCCCACAGCGACGCCACGACCGCCCTCTCGTTACCCGGCCGAAGCTGCGACAGGAGCTGCGCGGGCTCGACCAGCCGCCGGCAACGCGGCTGTTTGAGAGCCTCCCCGGTTGCGGAGGTCCATGATGCCGGGACGAGGCCCTCCCACGTCACCGGAGTGGTCTTCGAAGGGACGGAGCCGAGCAGGGCCTTCCTGACGTCCGTGAACGCGGTGAAGTTGCAGTCCGAGAACATCGGCTCGAGAAGACAGGGCCAACTCTTCAGCACGCTCTCCTGCCGGATGGACAGCCCCTGGTACGGACCCGGCAGGGCCAGCGTGAACTCGGAATAGTTCCAAAGAGCGATCGCTTCGATCTCGCACACCGCTTTCTCGAAGTCCTCGGGCCCGAGCCGGCCGATCCTGTACATCGTCCCGGGGTTCTTGGAGTCCGCGGCCTGCAGCCATCGGCCATCCGGCCAGAGCGCGGCGACGACACGACGTGGAGACTTGGATGACTGTTCCTGCGCGTGCCACAGGAAGACGAAGGGCGGATCGCGAGGCACGGAGCCGGGGCCGCTCTCCGCGTGCGCCGTCGCCAGCACCAGCGTGGCAACGACGCTCGGAATCATGACGGTTCCCGCGCTCCCTGCCGTCTCCGGACGGCCGGTCCTGACAGTCTGGGCAGCAGCTCGGCGCCGATCGCCGCGACGGCATCGATGATGCTGAGCCGCCGCGCCCGGGCGAGGACCTCCTTCGGCACCCAGCGCGGGAACGGAGTCACCACGGTGCGATGGCTGCCCCGCGCGGTGTGCTCCTCCCGAATGGCGGCCAGACCCCGCCTTGGGAGCCGGCCCGCGAGACGCACCAGCGCCGGCCACAGCCGGCGATGCACGAAGGTCACCTTCCCCCCGGCGAGCCGGCAGACCAGCACGCTCTTCGAGGCGCTCACCGTCTCGAACACCCGGAACATGTGATGCGACAGCGGGTGACCCCACCAGCTGCCACGGACGGGCCCGCCGGCAATCGCCTCCGCCAGGCTCGGGACGGGGCCGCGCGCCGACATGAGCACGACCCCGTACGTCCGGACGAAGGCCAGCGCCTCGCGTTCGTTCACCGGATCCCGCCCTCGTTCAGGTCATCTGTGGCGGATCGCGAGATAGTCCACCTTGACCTGATCGATCTGCGCGCCCGTCGTCGTGTTCTTGTCCACGACGCGGATGTACACGGTCCCGGACAGGTTCGTCGTGCCGAACGCGACCACCTGCTCATGTTCCTGGGCGCGCGTCACGCTCAGGACGGTGGTGAACTTGCGCAGGTCGGTCGAGTAGGAGAAGATGAAGTCGTCACCCTCCGTGTTCCCCGTGCGGCTCGCCTGCACCACCAGCTCGTGCGCGAATCCGGCCTGGACGCCGTCGAACCGCCAGATGTGCGACAGCTTCGAGATACCGCTGACCAGCGTTTCCTCGAGCGTCTCGTACTGGTTGTCCGCTCTCTGCGTCGCCACGTAGTTCCCCCCCGCGATGCGGCCGGGACCGGTGGCATGGTCGGCGTCCGCCCTCGTGTCGGGCGAGCACGCCAGGTCGAACCCGTCGATGGCGCTGTTGCAATTGTTGTCCTTGCCGTCCAGGCAGTTCGCCGCGCCGTACGGGCCTTCGATCTGCCCCGGGTACACGGCGGGGTCCTGGTCGTGACAGTCGGTGAGCGGGCAGGCCGGCTTCCAGCACTGGAAGCACGTCGACGAGTACCCGTCGCCGTCCTGGTCGGGGCAGTCCTGCAGGTTGACGGTGAGCGCGTTGTTCGCATCGCTGAGCTCGGGGATCACCGCCACCTGGTCGAGCACGAACAAGACCCGCCCGCGCGTCACGTTGAGCGCCCCCCACGACGTGAGGGCCGGGACGGTGACGCGGTACACGGCGGTGCCCGGGCTCACCGTCTCGAGGACGCGTTCCTCGATCAGGCGGCCGGTCGCGTCTCCGTCGAACACCCTGAGACCGACGTAGTGTGCGGGGGTCGTGCCGTTGTTCGCGAGATCGAGGTCGAACTGATACAGGTCACCCGCCGTGGTGAGACGGCCCGACGGGAGCGCCGGGTCGACCTGGCCGCACCCACCGCCGAACAGGGCCGTCGCGTTGGCGGTGTACGTCGCCGCGAACGTCGTCTGGTCCGCGTAGCGCGCCGGCAGGACCGGCTCCATGGCGTAGCGCTCCTCCGGCGACAGCGGGTCCCCTGGGTAGGGCTGACCCGGGAGATAGGTGTTGTCCATGATGCCGTCGAGCGTAGCGGGGGACGTGCCGGGCTCCGTGAAGGAATGGCCAAACCCCCACGTGTGACCCCACTCATGCGAATAGGCACCAAGACGTTCCTTCGTCGTCGGCTGGACGTCGACCTCCAGACGCCCGTTCCCGCCGCCCGTCAGGTCGTTCACGGGAAGCGCGTCCGCCGGGTTTCCGGTGTCGGACCATTTGTCGATCGCGTAATGGACGATCGAGTGCGGCGGGAATTGCTGCACAAAAGCGAATCGCGACGGGAAATTCCACAGCTGGAACGGCGGGGAACCAAGCCGCTCCGGCTCGCCGATTTCGTCCAGGTAGTACGTGTTCCTGCGGACGTAGGTGAAATCAAACGTGGCGCCGAAGGTCTCGTTGAACTTCTCCTCGAGGAACTCCGGGTCGGCCGGGACGGCCTTGTTCGGGCAGAACGCCGGCCAGAGCGGCTCCTTCACGCACAGCGGCGCGGCACCCGGGGTCATCGCGGTGAAGCTCGCCCCCGGGTCGGTCGGCACGATGTCGTAGAACGTCAGGGCATAGGTCGCTCCGGGGCCGGTCGGTCGCTCGTCCAGAAGGTTCTTGGCGATCTTCTTCTTGAGCGCGTCGAAGGTGAATCCGACGGTCGCCGAGACGATGCACTCGCCGTACCCGACCGTCCGCATCCACGATACGAACTCCTCGACGGCGGGATCGTTCGCGCAGTGCTCCTGGCCGCACCCGAAGGTCAACGGAAGAGCGATCGTCTTCAAGTGGTTGAAGCTTCTGAACGCGCTGACCTCCACCCAGATCGGTCCCTGGTACGACTGGGTGAGGGTGACCTGCTTCTCGCAGTACGTTGCGTTGAAGCCGCAGCCCAGGGTCTGGCTCGGATCGGTTTCGCGGACGTAGGTGATGGAGGTGACGCCGTCCTCGTGGAAGGTGCGGAGCGTGAGCGTCAGCGCCTGCCCGGCGACGGGCGGCGCGAACGGATCGACCGTGAAGCAGAACCCCCTGCCCGCCCCGTCGAGCTCCAGGTCATCGACGACTCCGTTGCAGTCATTGTCCTTCGTGTCCTTGCACACATCGACGGCGCCGGGATGGATGAAAGGATCCGCGTCGTCGCAGTCGCAGGGGACGGCGAACCCGTCGCCGTCGGCATCCTGTCCCGGGACGTCATCCACCGCCCCATTGCAATCGTTGTCCTGGCCGTCGCAGATCTCCGGCGTGGCGCCTTCCATCGGGTCGCAGGTCTGCGTGGCGCCGCCCGAACAGGTTGCAATCGTATGCAGGCAGACACCGAGGCCGCACGTCGTGCTGCCCTCGTCCACCACCGTATCGCAGTCGTCGTCCACGTTGTTGCAGATCTCCGGGTCGGCGGGGCTGATGTCGGGGTCGTCGTCGTTGCAGTCCGGACCAGGCACACATCCGGTCCCGAAGCCGTCTCCATCCGCGTCCGTGCATTGCGGCGGCGGTGGCGCGAGCACGACGGTCGGCAGGACGAGGATGAAGGCGGCGACGAGCAGCAGGCGCGAGGCCAGGTTGACGCGACGCATGAAGAACCTCCGATCGTGGACCTTCAGACGTTCGGTTCGGCGGGGGGACGGGAATCAGCGGTCGGGAACATAGCACGGGCCCCATGCCGCGTCAACGCCGGAGTCATTCCGTGTATGGCGCGGCGTCCGGGTCGTACGGCTTGGCGGGATCGACGCGCTTCCCGTCCACGAACCTCTTTTGATCGTGGACGTCGTCGACCAGTTTGAGCTTCCAACCGTCGGGTGTCTTCGCCCAGGTCTCACGCTGGACGACGCTGGTATCGACCCGGCGACGCTTGCCCTCCAGCTCCCGGTATCGGGTCGCCTCCTGCAGGACGTCGGCCACGGCGATGAGCCCGTTCTCGGAGACCGTCAGCTTCTGAATGGTGACCCGGATGTCGTACGGGGGCCGGTTGCTCTCCAGGAACTGCCTGGAGTATTGCTCCATCGTCTTGCTGTCACCCACCCTGCCGTCGGGGAAGATGGCGTGAAAATCCGCCGTCTTCAGCCCGACGATGGCTTTCAGATCCTTCCTGTCATGCGCCTCCGCCAGTTTGAGGTACTGCGCCTCGATCTCCTTTCGCACCGCGGCGTCATCCTGGGCGGGAGCGGTCCGTGCGGGAGCGGTCCCGATGGTCATCAACGACGCGATGAAGGTCAGGAGCGTCATGGCCGGGTGTCGCTTCATGGGTCCATCCTCCGCTCAGGGCTCCGCCCGCTCCAGCTCCAGCGACTGGATCCGCGGCGGGCGCGTCGGCGCGAGCAGGAGCGACCCCTTCACGCGGCCGTGCTCGCAGCGCCAGGTGAAATCGCCCGAGAGCGCGCCGGTCGCGGCGATGGGGGAGCCGGTCTCGCAGGCGCCGGCTTCCGCCTTGAGGTGGGCCAGGTCGAGGGCGCGGCCCTCGGCGGAGCGGTCGAGGAGGAAGTTCATCGCCAGCAGGTCGGAGGCCACGGTGACGTCGCCGGTGGCGTAGATGCGTGCCGCGGCGGCATAGGCCGCCGCGAGCGGATCCCCCACCTTCGCGGGCCGCCCTTTCAGAAGACCGGCCTTGTGCAAGGCGACCGCCGCGTCCCACACCGGGGCCTTGGGGATGCCGTAAGTGCGGTTGGCGAACGCGAAGATGCCGATGCCGTGGTCCGTCAGGAGCGCCACGTGCGAGCCGTAGCCGGGGTAGCCGCCGCTGTGGCTCAGGGTGACCCCGAGGTCGCAGTCGGCGGCGACGATCATCCCCATCCCGTAAGCCGACGCCTGCCGGCATTCATCGGCGCCGCTCTTGCCGAAGCGCTCGCGCACCTGCGGGAAGTTCGCCCCCTGCCCGAGCTCGCGCACCGTCGCCCGCTTCACGGGTCCGTCGTCCGCGCCGTCGCGCGGCGGCCACGCGGACAGAAGCCACGCGACGTACCTCGCGTAGTCGTCGGCGCACGTTTGCAGCCCGCCCATCGCGCCGAACGCGCCGTGCGCCATCGTGGGCTCGAGACGCCAGGCGTCGTCCTCCCTGCGATAGCCGAGGGCGCGCCGGCCAGCCGGCGCGGCGGCGACGTCGAAGCCCGACGACGTCATACCGAGCGGGCGAAGCAGGACGCTCTCCACGTATTCCTTGTAGGGCCGCCGCGCGATGTTCTGGACCACCCGGCCGAGCATGGCGTAGCCCATGTTCGAGTACTCCATCGCGGTTCCCGGCGGGCGCGAGAACGGCACCCCCTCGCGCAGCAGCCGGGTGAACTCGTCATCCGGCAGCGGCGTCTGCCGGTCGCCCCACGGGTCGTCGGTGACCAGGCCGGCCGTGTGGGTCAGCAGGTCGTGCACCCGGATCCGGGGCGAATCCCCGGTCGGGTACCGCCAGGCGCGCAGTTCGGGGATGTAGGTCTCCGCCGGCGCGTCGAGGGAGAGCCGCCCCTCGTCGCGCAGCCTGAGGATCGACAGCGCCGTGAACGCCTTGGTCATCGAGGCGATGCGGAACAGCGTTCCGGCCGTGACCGGGCGCCTGGTCTCCAGGTCCTGCACGCCCAGCCCCTTGACGTGCGCGAGCCGCCCGTCGATGACCACGCCGTAGACCAGCCCCGGTACGTGCGCGTCCAGGCGGAACTCGTCGAACGCGCCGTCGAGCTCGGCAAACGCGTCGACCGCCCTGGCGTCCGGCGCCGCGGCGGCGGGCGCCGCCGGCGTCGCGATCGCCACCGGGGCGGCAACCGACGCGACGGCCGCGCAGACAAACGCCAGGAGGAGGTAGGCCTTCATCGCTTCCGCTGTTCTTCCAGGGTGCGCCGGAGGATCGACAGGACCGCCTTGTCCTTCTCCCGCCCGGCCGCCTCCTTGGATTTGATGAGCGCAGGCAAGCCAAGCACCCGCAGCCGAACGGGACCCACCACGAGTTCCTCCGTCGCTCCGATCAGTTCTTCGTATCCTTCTCCCTTGCCGATCGTCCCAAGCAGATCGAGCGGGCCATGGACGGTCAGGAGCAACTGATGACCCGGTGACGCGAGGAGCGTGGGACTCGGCTCTATCCTCCGCGTCCCTTGTCCGCGATAGTACGCCCCGAGCTCCTGGAGCGCTTCGACCAGGCGCGCGATGTTCCGGGGCTCCCGCGAATGGACCAGGTCCAGATCGAAGGTCGAGATGGGCGCGCCCTGCAGGACCGCGGATACGCCGCCGACCACGATGAAATCCACCTCGTGCGCCGCCAGGACCTTCAGGATCGAGAGGAAATCAGGCTTCGGTTTGCTCACCACGCAGCCTCAGGATCGACCGGACGTTCGCCTGGAGCACCTCGAGCCGTTCCTCCGGCGTGAGCGAAAGCATCCACCGGATCAGCGTCAGGTCCACGCCGTCGGGACTATGTGTCGGTTCAATCGGGTCCGGATCGTCCGTCTGCGTTTGCTGCTCGGCCTCGACGTCCTTCATCACTTTCTCCAGTCCGACAGTGTGAGCATCCTACGCCCCACCCGCCTTCGGTTGGTCCGCCTAGCCTAGATCATGGGCAAGCCGTCTTGCACCCCGACCTTCCGTTCTCATCCCGCGTCCTTCGGGAAGAGGCCGCCGGGAGCGGCCAGCGTGTCGAAGGGAACCGCCTCGACCCGCTCGCCCGGGGTGTAACGCTTGGCGCCCGGATAGACAAGGGCCACGATCAGAAAACGCGCCGGCCGCTTGCGGCGGTCGACCAGCACCCGCAGTATGGGGAAGAGCTCCGGCCGGCGCTGAACCTCGGAGCGCCCCAGCCGATGGAGAAAGCGCTCTACAGCGTACAGCTCCAGCAACTCGGGAAAAGGGCGCCCCGTCTGAGTCGCTGCGTTCTTCAGCCGGGCCTGAATCGAGTGCGCAAGGCCGGTTGCTGCCGACCGTGTCACTGCAGCGCCTCCACCGCGACGCGACGCCGAGGGGGTTCCTGAGCCTGAAGCAGTCGACCACCGTCCGGGCCGGGCCATAGACCTTGAGCGTGACGCCGTCGCGCTGGCGCGTCTCGATCCCCTCACGGTACAGCGCGCCGGAGAACCAGGACACGCGCAGGGGGGGCCAATCGAGCCTGGGCCGGCTCGATCCCTCCGGCAGCGCGATGCTCACCGCATGCGGGATCTCCGTCGTCAGCCGGTGAACGTGGAGCGCCGAGACGACGGCGACGATCGCCTTTGGGACCCGCGTCGCGACGGTGGCGAGGTCGGGGTCGACGAGGGGAGGAAGCTCCGAGAGACGATAGACGCCACGGCTGACGGTCTCCAGCATCCCCGACTCGCGGAGGGCGTAGAGATCGCGGGGATGGATGCCGGCGCGCAGGGCCTGGCCGGTTCGCAGGACACCCCCGGCCTTGCGGAAGATCCTCCGCGCCTTTAGGGAGGGCCGCGCCGGTCCGGACCTCCGAGAGGTCTCGTTCAAGGGCGCAGGAGGGGAGGCGCCAAGCACCAGCGCGCACGGGCCCCGGGGCCGAGGATCGCTAAAGTCCCCGGGCCCCCTGCTGGCGGCCACGTCTGGCGAGCAGCGACTTCACGAACCGCGTCCCCCGTCCGACCCACGCCGCCGCAGCACATGTGGCCCCGCAGCATGAAGGCGAGCCCGCCGAACATCTTCTTCTCGACCGCCTTCCCGTGCCGCGCGACCGCCGCCCTCACGCGGCGGGCCACCTTCTCATCGTAGGCCATGCTCCAACCCCTCCATCGCTCACGACGACCCCCGCCCCGCGGCCGCCCGCGACGACTTTCCCCGCGCGATCCGCCGCGCCAGCAACACGACGAAGGTCCACGCCCCCCACGACCCGCCCACCACCAGCAGGTGACCCGCGAGGCCCCCGGCGTGCCCGCGGATGTCCCCGCCCAGCAGGACGCTCAGCAGATGGCCCGGCCAGAACAGGAACCGGAACGCGGTCCGGGGCAGCCCCGCTCCGAGCGCGTCTCCCGTCATGACCAGACCGTACACCGCCGCCATGACCGCAAGGGAGAGGAGGGCGACGGCCGCCCCGACCGAGCGCCGGGACCTGTCCCCGATCGCCCAGCGCCACATCGCCCGCAGCCCCGCCAGCAGCACGAGCCAGAAGGCGACCGACCCCACGATCACGATGGCATGGCCCAGGAGGCGATCGCGAAAGGTGCTCTCGCCGCCGCCCCCGACCAGCAGGTCGCGGATCACCATGCCCGGCCCCAGGACGGGCCGCACGAAGGACCCCGCCAGTCCGGGAGGCTCCATCTCGTGCCACGCGGCGTAGAAGTAGAAAGGAGTCACCGCGCCGGCGAGCGCCAGCGCCGCCAGGGCGCTCTTGATTACGGTCCCGCCAAGCCGGAAAAGGAACATCGTCGTCAGTCCCGCAGGGAGGCGCCCCGGTCTTCGCGCGCGACCCCCGACCGGAGCGATAGCAACAACCCGACGATCAACACCGCGACCATCACGAGGTTCACCACCAGGCCCGGATGCATCCCGGTCCTGGCGATCGGCATCACGAGGGAGATCAGTCTCCTGCCCAGGTGCTCCGCCAGGAGCAGCGCGAACATGAAGGGGATCATGGAGCGGTAGCGGACCAGCACCAGCAGCCCCATCAGATTGAGCATGAGCTGCGCGAGCCCCCAGGCGGCGAACAGGGAGACGAAGGCCTGCTCTCCGGCGGGCGAGAACGTATCCAGCGGAATGCCGTCGGCGGACATCGCCGCGTTCCGGCCGTTGAAGATGGTCCCCAGGCCGATGCCGCCCTTCACGACCACGAGCAAGCCGAAGAGCCACGGCGCCAGCCGATGCCCGCGATACGTATTGTCGATGTGAGGGGGAAGAAGCCGCGTGAGGGATGCAGCGACCCGAGTCACGGCCGATGATAGGTCCGCCCGGCTGCTGAATGCAAGTTACCGGGTCGGCTGAACGCTAGTATCCGCGTCGGCTGTTCGCCGGTTTGCCTGCTGGCTCACCGTTTCCACTCGATCGGGAACAGGGCGCCGGCCTTGGCGGAGTCGAGAGTGACGCCGCACAGGGAAGCGGCATGCGACAGGACCGGATCCCGCCCGGCGGCGAGATCCTCGCCCGTCGGCAGCATGACCTCGTCGGGGG
>JBOGOE010000117.1:0-5127 GCA_050747445.1 Candidatus Polarisedimenticolia bacterium
CTGGGACCCGGTGGAGAACGCCTCGCTGATCCCCTGGCTCACCTGCACCGCCTTCCTGCACTCGGTCATGATCGAGGAACGCAAGAAGATGCTGCGGGTCTGGAACCTGTCCCTGGTCATCATGTCGTTTCTCCTGTCGATCCTGGGGACCTTCATCACCCGGAGCGGCGTGATCTCCTCGGTCCACTCCTTCACCAAATCCGACATCGGTCCGGTGTTCGCCGGCTTCCTCGGTCTGTCGATCCTGGTCTCGGTCGGCCTCCTGGTGCACCGCCTGCCGGATCTCAGGAGCGAGCACCGGCTGGACTCGTTCGTCTCCCGCGAGAGCAGCTTCCTGTTCAACAACCTGCTGCTGGTCGGGGCCGCGTTCGCGGTCCTGTGGGGGACCCTCTTCCCGATCCTCTCGGAGGCGGTGCGCGGCGTGAAGATCACCGTCGGGCCGCCGTTCTTCAACGAGGTGATGGTGCCGATCGCCCTGGGGCTGGTGACGCTCGCCGGGATCTGCCCGGTCATCGCCTGGCGCCGCGCCAGCCCGGATCGGCTGCTGTCGAAGCTGCAGATGCCGTTGTGGGCGCTCGCCGGCGGGGTCGCGGCCCTGCTGGCCGCCGGGGTGCGCGACCTGTACGCCATCGTGGCCTTCGCGCTCACGGTGTTCGTGATCGCCACCACCCTGATGGAGTTCTACTGGGGCACCCTGTCGCGGCGGCGGGTCACCGGACAGAGCGTCCCGGCCGCCCTGTGGAGCCTGGTCGACCGCAACAAACGGCGCTACGGCGGGTTCGTCGTGCACCTCGGCTTCATGATGATCGTCATCGGCATCACCGGCTCCTCGGCGTTCCGGCAGGAGGCGACCGCGACCCTGGAGCGCGGCGGCAGCTTCGGGGTCGGCCGTTACACGATGCGCTTCGAGGACATCGTCAGCGAGGACACCCCAAACCACGAATTCATGGGGGCGCGTCTGTCGGTGTTCGCGGGGGGGAAGGCGCTCGGCACCCTGGTGCCCGGACAGAACTTCTACAAGAGCAACCAGGACCCCTCGACCGAGGTCGACATCCGGTACTCCCTGCGCGACGACCTCTATCTCATCCTGACCGGGTTCGATCCGCAGCGCGGCCAGGCGACCCTCAAGGCGTATCTCAACCCCCTGGTCAACTGGATCTGGATCGGGGGCGGAGTGCTGATCCTGGGCGCCTGGTTCGCCATGCTGCCCGATCTGCGCGAACGGCGCCGCGACGTGCGGGCGCGCGTCGAGGAGGCGGACCGTGCCGCGTGACGCGTTCGCGGCCGACGCCACGCCGCGGCAGCAGATCGAGGGGCGTCTCATGTGCTACTGCGGCTGCGCCGATCTCACGGTGCGCACCTGCACCTGCGGGACCGCCGAGTCCATCCGCCGCGAGATCGACGCCCGGCTGGCCTCCGGGGCGACCCCCGACCAGGTGGTGGCCGGCTACGTGGAGCGCTACGGCGAGAAAATCCTGTCGGCCCCCACCAAGGAAGGGTTCAACCTCCTCGCCTGGACCATGCCGTTCGCGGTCCTCCTGGCCGCCGCCCTGTGCATCGTCGTCCTGGTGCGCCGCTGGGGCCGCGCCGTCCCCGCCGCCGCCCGCACCGGTCCGGACGCCGCCGCGGCCCCGCCGGTGAGCGACCGCCTCATGGAGCGGGTGCGCCGCGAGATCGAGAGGGACCGCTGATGCTGCCGCTGGTCGCCATCCTGCTGGTCGGCGCCACCGCCGCCTGGGTCCTGGCGCCAATCGTCAGCGGCCGGGCCGCGCCGCTTCTCGACGGGTCCGACCTGGAGATGGAGCTGCGCGAGCTGCAGTCCCTCAAGGACGTCACCTTCGAGACCCTCCGCGACGTCGAATACGACTATCACGCCGGCAAGATCGGCGAGAGCGACTACCGCTCCATGCACGATCGCTTCAGCCGCGAGGCCGCGGAGGTCCTGACGCGGATCGACGCCCTGCGGGCCCGTCTCGGAGGCGACGCCGCGGCAGGCCGGCGGCAAGGGGCGTGACCCGGCCGGAGAACGTCGCGTCGGACGTCGGGGCGGTGGTGGCGGCCGACGCGGGCGCGGCCATCCGCGCGCGCCGTCTGACCCGGCTCTTCGGCCCGATTCCGGCTCTCGAGGGGGTCGATCTCGAGGTGCCGCGCGGCGGGTGCGTCGCGATCCTGGGTCTCAACGGCGCCGGGAAATCGACCCTCCTCCGCCTGTGCGCCACGCTCCTGCGCCCGAGCGGCGGGGGTCTGGCGATCCTGGGTGGCGACGCCGGCGCCGATCCACAGGCGCTGCGCCGCCGGATCGGCTATCTGTCGCACCGCACCTTCCTGCACGACCACCTGACCGGTTTCGAAAACCTGCAATTCTACGCCCGGCTCTACGGGCTGACCGCGCCGCGCGAGGCGGCCCGCGGCGGACTGGCGCGCGCCGGTCTCGCCGACCGCGGGGACGACCTCGTCGGGACCTACTCGCGGGGCATGCAGCAACGCCTGGCGATCGCCCGCGCCCTCCTGCACCGGCCCGACCTGATCCTCCTGGACGAGCCGTTCACCGGTCTGGACCGGGACGCCGCGGGGCGGCTGGAGCGCCTGCTCCGTGAGGAAAAACACGCGGGACGGACGATCCTGCTCGCCACCCACGACCTCGGTCCGGTCGTCCGGCTGGCCGACCGGGTGGTGATCCTGGCCGCCGGACGGATCGCCGCCGATCGTCCCGCCGCCGGACTCGACGCCGCGGGTCTCGACGCCCTGCTGGCGGAGCGCTCCGCCGCGCCCGGCGGCGACCCCGTCCCGTGAGCTACCTGGGCGCGGTCCTGCTGATCGCGGGGCGCGACCTGAAGATCGAGCTCCGCGCCCGGGAGCAGGCGGCCACGCTGCTGTTCTTCTCCCTGCTGGTCCTCGTGGTGTTCAACTTCGCCTTCGACTTCACGGTCATCGATTTCGTCGCCTTCGGGCCCGGAATCCTCTGGGTCGTCTTCTCCTTCGCCGGGGTCCTGTCGATCAGCCGTTCGTTCCAGTCGGAGCGGGAGGAGGACCGGATCCAGGGGATCCTGGCGGCGCCGATCGACCGGAGCGCCTTCTACCTGGGCAAGGTGGCGGCCAACGTCCTGTTCATGACCGCGGTGGAGGCGGTGGTGGTGCCGCTCGCGGTCCTCATGTTCAACTTCCGTTTCTCCGCCGCGATCGGCATGGTGATCCTGGTCCTGCTGCTCAACACCATCGGTTTCGCCGCGGTCGGGTCGCTGTTCGCCGCCATGACCACGCGCACCCGCAGGGGGGAGCTGCTGCTGCCGCTGCTGCTGTTCCCGGCGGCGGTCCCGATCGCCCTGGCGGCGGTCAAGGCGACCGGTCTCGTCCTCGCCGGCCGGCCCGCGGAGCGTTACGCCCCCTGGTTGTGGCTGTCGGCCGGGTACGACCTGGTGTTCCTGGCGGCGGCGGTGCTGTTGTTCGACCACGTCGTGGAGGAGTAGCGGCGGGTATAATCCCGCGGCCCGGCGCCCCCCGGGCTCCGGAGAATGCGGACGGCGCGATGAACGGCCTCTTCTGGCAGCGGATCCTGCTCGCGGTCACCACCCTGGCGATCGCGGTCTGCATCACCGTGGTGTTCGCCGTGGTGCCGGGCGAGCGCACCATGGGGGCGGTGCAGCGGATTTTCTACTTCCACGTCCCCTCCGCCATCAACGCGTTCCTCGGGGTCGCCCTGTGCGCCCTGTTCAGCCTCCTGTACCTGTGGCGGCGGGAGCGGCGCTTCGACATCCTGGCCCACGGCTCGGCCGAGCTGGCCGTCCTGTTCTGCAGCATCGTCCTGATCACCGGTCCCCTGTGGGCCCGCCCGGTGTGGGGCGTCTGGTGGACCGGCGAGGTCCGTCTCACCTCCACCCTGGTCCTGTGGCTGATCCTGGTCGGCTACCTGGTGCTGCGGGCCAGCGCCGAGAACCCCGATCAGGCGGCGCGCTGGGGGGCGGTCGTGGCGATCCTCGGGGCCCTCGACGTGCCGATCATCTACAAGTCGGTCGAATGGTGGCGCGGCCTGCATCCCAAGGTGCTGCGGGTGAGCGGCGGGCGGGGGCTCGACCCGGCCATGCGGCAGGCGCTCCTGCTGTGCATCGTCAGCTTCGTTCTGCTGTTCGCCCTGCTCCTGGTCCTGCGCACCCGGCTGGGCCGGTTGCAGGTGGACGTCGAGTCCCTCACCCATGCGTCCCGGCGGGCCCCGCAGGCCTCCGCCGGCGGAGGAACCCCCTCATGAGCTTTCCCGACCCCGGCCCCCTCCTGACGCTGGTCGCCCAGGCGGCCCCCGAGGGGCCGGTCACGGAGTTCGTCGCCGGGGCCGCGGTCGAGGCGGCGGCCAACGCCCGGCGCTTCCGCTTCCTGATCGGCGCCTACACCGCGGTCTGGACGATCCTGGCGCTCTACCTCCTGACCCTTTCGGTCCGACTCAACCGCCTGTCGCAGCAGGTGCGCCGTCTCAAGGAGCGCCCGCGCTGACCCCGGCGCGTCCCGCCGGCCGCGCGGTTGCTGGCGCGGCGCGCGCCCCTCTATAATCGCCCGCCATGACGCCCGACGACGCCCCCAAGGGGATCCTCCGCGACTATTTCGAGACCATCGTCACCTGCGTGATCTTCGTCCTGTTCGCGCGGACCTACGTTTTCCAGCAGTCGAAGATCCCGACCGGCTCGATGATCCCGACCCTCCTGGTGGGCGACTACATCATGGTCAACAAATTCGCCTACGCCCCCCTGACCGCGGCGGTACCGCCGCTGGCCCGCGCCGAGCGGTTCCTGCTGCCGGTGCGCCGGCTGCAACGCGGCGACATCGTCGTCTTCAAGTTCCCCGAGGAGCCGGAGAAGGACTACATCAAGCGGGTCATCGGGCTGCCGGGAGAGGAGATCGAAATCCGCTCCCGGCAGGTGTACATCAACGGCAACCCTCTCGACGAAAGCTACAAGGTCCACCGCAATCCCCGCGGGCTCAACTTCGAGCAGGACGACTATCCCAGGACCCGCATCCCCGAGAACTCCCTGTTCTGCATGGGAGACAACCGGGACAACAGCAAGGACAGCCGATCCTGGGGCTTCGTCCCGCGCGACTTCGTCAAGGGCCGGGCGTTCATGATCTGGTGGTCCTACGACG
>JBOGOE010000118.1:0-3641 GCA_050747445.1 Candidatus Polarisedimenticolia bacterium
ACCCGCGGGAGCCGCGCCGGTCCCGGCCTCCTTCCCGGCGGGTGCCCGTCCCGCCGCCGCCCCCGGAGACCGGGTGACGGTCGAGCCGATGAGCGTCATGCGCCGCAAGATCGCCGAGCACATGGTCATGAGCAAGCGGACCTCGGCGCACGTCACCAGCACCTTCGAGATCGACCTCCACCGGGTGGGACGGCTGCGCGAGCAGCACCGGGAGGAGTTCCCGCGGCGTCACGGAACCAAGCTGACCTGGACGCCGTTCTTCGTGAACGCGGCGGTCGAGGCGCTGAAAGTGTTCCCGCGGGTGAACGCTTCGATCGAGGGGGAGAGCATCGTCCTCAGGAAGGACATCCACATCGGGATCGCCGTGGCCATCGAGACCGGGTTGATCGTTCCGGTCATCAGGAACGCCGCCGACCTCAGCCTCTCCGGTCTCGCGAAGGCGATCGCCGACCTGGCGGAGCGGGCGCGCACCAGGAAGCTGACCCCGGACGAGGTGCAGGGAGGCACCTTCACCATCACCAACCCCGGCCCCGAGGGGGCGCTGTTCGCCACGCCGATCATCAACCAGCCGCAGGTCGCCATCCTGGGGGTCGGGCAGATCGTGAGACGCCCCGTCGTGGTGGAGGAGGACGCCATCGCCATCCGCCCGATGGTCTATCTGTCGCTGTCGTGGGACCACCGGATCATGGACGGTGTCGATTCGGATCGATTCATGAGCCACCTCAAGAAGACCCTGGAGGAGGGGCGGTTCCCGGAGGTCCTGTGAGACGCTGTGTCCCCCTGTTTCTCGGACGCGTCGACTACGCCGCCGCCACGCGGCTCCAGGATCGGTGCGCCCGCCGCCTCAAGGACGGGATGGGGGAGGAGCAGCTCCTCCTCCTCGAGCACCCGCCGGTGTTCACCCTCGGACGCAACGCGCGCGACCAGGACGTGCTCGCCGACGACGCCACCCGCGCCCGGCTCGGGATTGCGCTCGAGCGGACCGATCGCGGCGGACAGGTGACCTATCACGGTCCGGGCCAGCTCGTCGGCTACCCGATTCTCGACCTCAGCCCCGATCGACGCGACGTGTTCCGCTACCTCCGCGACCTCGAGGAGGTCCTGATCCGGACGCTCGGTCGGTTCGGGATCGGGGCGGGGCGCTCGGCGGGTCTCACCGGCGTGTGGGCCGGCGGCGCCAAGATCGCCAGCATCGGCGTCCATCTGTCTCGCTGGGTGACGACCCACGGCTTCGCCCTCAACGTCTCGACCGATCTGTCGCGCTTCGGGCTGATCGTGCCCTGCGGCCTGCGGCGCTCCGGTGTCACCTCGATGGAGCGGCTGGGGGGGCGGGTGTTCCCGCTGGAGGAGGTCGCGGCGGCGCTGGTCCCCGAATTCGCCGCGCGTTTCGGCCGCGTCGTGCCGTCCCTGGTCCGTGCGTCGCCGGGCCCGTCGGTGCCGGACGACACGCCGGTCCCCGCCGCGATCCGGGAGGCCTCCTGATGTCCTGCGACCCCGCGCCCCGTCCCCAAGGCCCCAAGCCGCCCTGGCTGCGGATACGGCTCGAGACCGGCGGGAACTACATGGAGGTGCAGCGGCTGGTGCGGGGCTTGCGGCTCAACACCGTCTGCCAGGAGGCCCGCTGCCCCAACATCTACGAATGCTGGGGCGAGCGGACGGCCACTTTCATGATCCTGGGGGACGTCTGTACCCGCCGCTGCGGCTTCTGCGCGGTCGCCACCGGCCGGCCGCGCCCGGTCGACGCCGACGAGCCGGAGCACGTCGCCGAGGCGGTGGCGCACCTGGGGCTGGAGCACGCGGTCGTCACCTCCGTGGACCGGGACGACCTGCCGGACGGCGGCGTGGCGCACTTCGCCGCGGTGATCGGCGCGGTGCGCCGGCGCAACCCGGGCTGCGCGGTCGAGGTGCTGACCCCCGACTTCCGGGGGGTCGAACGGCCGCTCGACGGTCTGCTCCCGGCGGCACCGGCGGTGTTCAGCCACAACGTCGAGACGGTCCCGCGGCTCTATCCCGCGGCGCGCGCCGGTTCGCAATTCGATCGTTCGGTGGCGCTCCTGCGCGAGGCCCGTCGCTGGCGCGGCGGCGCCGGCCGGCCGCTGGTGAAGACCGGGCTCATGGCGGGGCTGGGCGAGACCCGCGACGAGCTCCTGTCGACCTTCGCGGCGCTCCGCGGCGCCGGAGTGGAGATCCTGACCCTGGGACAGTACCTCCGGCCGACGCTCGCCCACCTGCCGGTCGATCGCTATCTCCACCCCGACGAGTTCGCCGACCTCCGGGAGGGGGCCCTCGGGCTGGGTTTCCGGCACGTCGAAGCGGGTCCGCTCGTCCGATCCTCCTACCACGCGAAGCGCCATGCGGCGGGGCCTCCGGACGCCCTCCTTGACAGCCTTCCCGCGGCGCCGTAAGATTCGTCCGTAAGCGGCGTCATTTCAGGGATTTCCCCGGATCGTCGCGGCGGGTGATCGACATGACCTACATGGACTACCAGGCGACCACGCCGGTGGACCCGCGGGTCCTCGAGACGATGCTGCCGATGTTCAGCCGCGAGTTCGGGAACCCCGCCTCCAGGAGCCACGCCTTCGGCTGGCGGGCCGAGGAGGTGGTCCTCAAGTCGCGGCAGCAGATCGCGCGCCTGCTGCGGGCCGACCCCAAGGAGATCCTGTTCAGTTCGGGCGCCACCGAATCGAACAACCTGGCGATCCTCGGCTCCGTGACGCCCCTCCGCGGTCGCGGCGATCACGTGATCACCGGCGCCACCGAGCACCCCTCGGTGCTCGACCCGTTCCGGGAGCTGGAGCGGCGCGGGTTGCGGGTCACCGTGCTGCCGGTCGACCGGCACGGCCGGATCGACCCCGACGACGTCGGGAAAGCGATCGGCGAGCGGACGATCCTGGTGTCGTTGATGGCGGCCAACAACGAGGTCGGCACGCTTCACCCGATCGCCGCCATCGGCCGGATCTGCAAGGCGCGGGGTGTCCTGTTCCACACCGACGCGGCGCAGGCGGCCGGGTCGATGCCGCTCGACGTCGAAACGATGGGGATCGACCTCCTGTCGCTGTCGGCGCACAAGATGTACGGCCCCAAGGGAATCGGCGCCCTCTACGTGCGGCGCAAGAACCCGCGTGTCGTCCTCGAGCCGCTGCTTTACGGCGGCGGTCAGGAGCGCGGTCTCCGTTCCGGGACGCTCAACGTTCCGGGCATCGTCGGACTCGGGGCCGCCTGCGCCCTCGCGGCCGCCGAGATGGAAGGGGAGGCACGCCGCCTGGCGGCGCTCCGCGATCGCCTCCAGTCGGGAATCCTCGCGGCGGTCGGGGACGTCCAACTGAACGGTCACCCCATCGAGCGGCTGCCTCACAACCTGAACCTGTCGTTCGCGCACGTCGAGGGGGAGGCGCTGATGATGGCGCTCGACGAGGTCGCGGTGTCGTCGGGGTCGGCGTGCAGCAGCGCCAGCAAGGAACCGTCCCCCGTGCTGCGTGCCATGGGGCGGGACGCTACGCAGGCGCAGACGTCGCTGCGGTTCTCGCTCGGCCGGTTCACCACCGCCGCCGAGGTCGAGCGTGTCATCGAGCAGGTGGCCGGGGCGGTGCGCCGCCTGCGGGCGATCTCGCCGCTCGCCGCGGCCGCGCGCGCCGCCGCGC
>JBOGOE010000119.1:0-4473 GCA_050747445.1 Candidatus Polarisedimenticolia bacterium
CCGCGGCGGCGCGCCGCAAGGGGCCATAGAGGAGAACCGTCATGCCGAAGATGAAGACCAAGAAGTCGGCCGCCAAGCGGTTCCGCGTGACCGCCGGCGGCCGGATCAAGAGGAGCCGCGCCTTCAAGCGGCACCTCCTGACTTCCAAGACCACCAAGCGAAAACGGCACCTCGATATCGAGGCGCTCATCAGCAAGTCCGACACCCGTCGCGTCCGCGAGATGCTCCCCTACGGACGCCCCTAGGAGAGAACGACCGTGCCCCGAGTCAAACGAGGAACCAAGAGGCGTCACCGCCGCAAGAAGATGCTGGCCCTGACCAAGGGCTACTACATCGGCAAGAACAACCTGTACCGTCACGCGCGCGAGGCGATCGAGAAGTCGCTGGGGTACGCCTATCGCGACCGGCGCGCCCGCAAGCGCGACTTCCGCAGCCTCTGGATCGTCCGGATCAACGCGGCGGCGCGCCAGAACGAGCTCTCCTACAGCCGCTTCATCTCCGGGCTGCAGCGGGCCGGTGTGGCGCTCGATCGCAAGGTGCTCGCCGACCTGGCCGTCACCGACCCCGCCGCGTTCGCGGTCCTGGCGCAGACCGCCCGGGCCGCGCTGCAGGGAGCGGCGCGTCCCTGACCGCCTGACGCCGTGGACGCGCGCGTCGCTTCGATCCGCCGGCAGTTCGATCGCGACCTCTCCGCCGCCACGGGCGCCGCGGCGCTGGAGGAGGTCCGCGTCCGCTACGTGGGGCGGCGCGCGGGCCTGGTCACCGGCCTCCTCAAGGACCTGCGCGACCTGCCGCCCGCCACGCGCGCCGCGGGCGGCAAAGCGGTCAACGATCTGAAGATCCACGTCGAGGCGGCCCTCGCGGCGGCGTCGGCGCGCGTCCTGCCGGCCCGCCCGGCGGCGGCGGACCATCCCGACCTGACCCTTCCCGGCCGCGCCCCACGACCCGGCACCACCCACCCGATCGCCCGGATCCGCGCCCTGATCGAGGAGATCTTCCTGGAGCTCGGCTACGCGATCGAAACCGGGCCGGAGGTGGAGACCGACTATTACAACTTCGAGGCCCTCAACATCCCGCCGGAGCACCCGGCCCGCGACATGCAGGACACCTTCTACGTCGAGGGCGGTCTGGTGCTGCGCACGCACACCTCGCCGGTGCAGATCCGGACGCTCGAGTCGCAGCCGCCGCCGATCAGGATGGTGGCGCTCGGCAAGGTCTTCCGGCGCGACTCCGACCTGACGCACTCCCCCGTGTTCCACCAGGTCGAGGGACTGGTCGTGGGCGAAGGGATCGCGTTCGCCCACCTCAAGGGGACGCTGGAGCATTTCTGCCGACGGATGTTCGGCGACGCGGTCCGCGTGCGGCTGCGGCCGTCCTACTTTCCGTTCGTGGAGCCGGGGGCCGAGTACGATATCTCCTGCATCTTCTGCGCCGGGCGGGGCTGCCGCCCCTGCAAGGGATCCGGGTGGATCGAGATGGGGGGCGCCGGCATGGTCCATCCGGCGGTGTTCGAAAACGTCCGCATCGATCCGGAACGGTTCACCGGTTTCGCCTTCGGCCTCGGGATCGAGCGGATCGCCATGCTGCGCCACGGCATCGACGACATCCGGTTGTTCTTCGAGAACGATCTGCGCTTCCTGCAGCAGTTTCCGGGATAGGGCGATGAAGTTCAGCCATGCCTGGCTCCGGGAGTACGTCACGGTCGACGAGGACCCGTCCCGCGTCGGGGCCCGGCTGACCGCCGCCGGCCTGCCGCTCGATGCCCTCGAAGGGACCGGAGATCGGACGGTGTACGACATCGACGTCGTCCCGAACCGTCCCGACTGCATGAGCCACCTCGGGATCGCCCGGGAATACGCGGCGCTCACCGGCGCGGTCCTGCGCCGCCCCTCGCCCCCGGGCGCCGGCGGGGGTGGCCCGACGGCGCGGGCGGCCGCCGTGGTCATCGAGGCTCCGGAGCTTTGCGCGCGCTACGCCGCCCGTTGCGTCCTGGGGGCGCGGATCGCCCCCTCCCCCGAGTGGCTGAGACAGCGGCTCGAGTCGGTCGGGGTGCGCCCGATCAGCAACGTCGTCGATGCGACCAATTTCGTCCTCTGGGAGCTCGGGCATCCGCTCCACCCCTTCGACCTCGACCGCCTGGAGGAGCGCCGGATCGTGGTGCGGCGGGCCCGGGCCGGAGAGACCCTGCGCACGCTCGACGGGGTCGAGCGGCGCCTGACTCCGGAGATGCTGGTGATCGCCGACGCCCGGCGTCCCGTCGCCCTGGCCGGCCTCATGGGGGGGGAGTCGACCGGGATCGGTGAGGCGACCCGCGACCTGCTGCTGGAGAGCGCCTGGTTCGACCCGGTTTCGGTCCGTCGCACCTCGCGGCTCCTCGGGCTCCGCACCGACGCGTCGCACCGCTTCGAGCGGGGCGCCGACCCCGAAGGCGTGCTGGCGGCGCTCGATCGCGCCGCCGCGCTCATCGCCGAGATCGCCGGCGGGCGGGTCACCGACCCGCCCCTCGACGTCCGCCCCCGGCAGGAGGCTCCGCGCACCGTGCGGCTCCGCCCCGACCGGGTCCGCGCCCTGCTGGGGACGGCCGTGGACGCCGCCGATCTGCGCGCGGCGCTGGAGCGCCGCGAGTTCCGCATCGAGGCGGAGGACGGCGGGGCCCTCCGCGTGCGGGTCCCGTCCTTCCGCCGGGACGTGGAACGCGAGGCCGATCTGATCGAGGAGGTGGCGCGGCACCGCGGTTACGACGCCATCCCCTCCGCCCTGCCCCTCCTGGACACCGTCCCGCGGGGACGCGGTCCCCTCGACGCGGCGCAGGGGACGGCGCGGCGCGCCTTCCAGGCGGCGGGACTGAGCGAGGCGATCAACTACGCCATGGCCGACCCCGGGGAATGCCGGCTGTTTTCCGCCGCCACCGCCCCCGCCCTGGAAAACCCGTTGCAGTCGCAGGCGGGTCATCTCCGGACCAGCCTGCTGCCGGGGTTGCTGAGGAACGCGGCGCACAATCTCAACCACGGCCTCCCCGGGGCCCACCTGTTCGAGTTCGGCACGGTGTTCGCCGGCGCCTCCGGAGCGCCGGTGGAGTCGCAACGCGCCGGTTTCGTGCTGTGCGGGCGCGCCCCGCACGGCCACTGGAGCGCCCCGCGGCGCGACGCGGACCTGTACGACGTCCGGGGAATCATCGAGCTGCTGGCGGATCTCCTGGCCCCGCAGGACCGCGCCCTGGTCGCGGGGGACGTCCCCTCCACCGAGCCCGGCCGGGCGCTCCGCCTCCTCATCACCGGCCGCGAAACCGGCTGGCTTGGGACGCTGGCGCCCGGAGTGACCGCCCGGTTCGGAATCGAGCGGCCGGTTCACGCGGGCGAGATCGATCTGGCGGTCCTCGCAGCCACGCGCGGCGGCCCGAGGCGCTACGCCCCGCTGGCGCGCCATCCGACCGCGCGCCGCGACCTGGCCCTGGTGGTCGGCCGTCAGGTCTCCTTCGAGTCGATCGCCGCCGTCGTCCGCCGGTCGAGCCCCCTGCCGGTGGCCGAGGTCGCTCCCTTCGATCGGTACGGCGGCCCCGGCGTCCCGGAGGGGTCGGTGAGCCTGGCGATCCAGATCGTCTTCCAGGACCCGGACCGGACGCTCACCGCCGAGGAGGTGCAGCAGGCGCAGGACGCCATCGTGGCGGCCCTCGGGAAGGAGCTGGGCGCCACCTTGAGAGGGACCTGAACGGGACCGGGGCGGGACGGAGTGGCCTGCACGTTCGAAACGAGCACGGAGGTGCCGATGGAGCGCAAGAAGATCGTCGTGGACCTGCAGCAGATCGACCTCCTGGAGCAGAAGATCGTGAAGGCGACCGAACTGATCCGCTCGTTGCGTCGCGAGCGTGAGGCGGAGAAAACCCGCGTCGCGGGCCTGGAGGAGGAGCTGGGACGGGTGCGTCTCGAGGCCGCCGCCTCGGACGAGGAGCGCCGGAGTCTCAACGAGACCGTGGCCCAGGTCGAGGCGCTGCGCGAGGAACGGCAGGCGATCCGCGGCCGGGTCAGCCGGATGCTCGACATGATGGCGGCGATCGACGAGACTGCGGTCGAATCGCGGCAGGACAACTGAAAGGACGACAGCCCGCGGAGGGACGGCCATGGAACGTCCGCAGAGCCACCTGGTCCAGGTCGAGATCTACGGCCAGTCGTACAACCTGCGCGGCGAGGGTGACCCGCAGTACATCGAGGATCTCGCGGCCTACGTCGATCGCAAGATGCGCGAGGTCGGCGAGGCGACCTCGACGGTCGACTCGCTGAAGGTCGCCATCCTGGCGGCGCTCAACATCGCCGACGAGTCGCGTCACGGACGCCCCCGCGATCCGAACGTGGTGCCCGGCGGGCCCGACCGGGTCGCGCGCCTCATCGACCTGCTCGACCGCTCGCTCGCCGAAGCCTGAGCCTCCCGCCGGCTAGGAGCCGCGGGGCGGGCGCACGGGGCTGCGCCGCGCGGCAC
>JBOGOE010000120.1:0-4059 GCA_050747445.1 Candidatus Polarisedimenticolia bacterium
GGCCAGGGTCTCGTCCCCGTCGATCTCGATCAGCTCCCCGGCGCCGCCGTCCGCCCCCTCCGCCCGCGCCGCGCCCTCCTCCGCCGCGTTCGCATCCGGCACCTCGTCCAGAACGGAGAGCGCCTCCTCTTCGATCGGCTCCGGCTCCGCCGGCCGGGGGGGTGGTCCGGCCGCGGGGGGCGGTCCGGCCGCGGCGATCGGGATGCTCCGGCCGCCGGCACGCGCCGGCGCGGGGATCTCGGCGCGCTCCGCCATCCCCAGGACATCGAGGGCGAGCACGATCTTGCTGACGCTGAAATCGTCGAGCGAGGTCCGGCCGCTCAGGTCACGGAGGCTCGACGTCCCGTCGATCAGGCGCGCGAGACGGTCCATCTCCGGTTCGAGCCGCAGACCGGAAAGGAGGATGGTCAGGTCCTCCGTCGGGCCGTACATCGACTCCATCGAACCGATCTCGCGCACGATCCAGGCCCGGTCGGAGGCCTCCACCAGGCAGTCGAAGATCAACCGGCGCGTCGGGATGCCGAGCGAGGTCACTTCGGCGGGAAGGGCGCCCGGCTCCACCTGGAAGGTCCCCTCCGGAAGCGCGAAGGTGGAGGCGAGGATTTCCCGCACCTGCCGTCGCGCCCCGTGCAGGAGCTCGGTCGGCGTCAGGAATCCCAGCTCGATCAACGTTTTCCCGAGCGAGCCGCCGGCGGAGACCCGCCCCTTCGCCAGCTCGAGCTGTTCCTGGGTGAGCCGGTCGTCCCGGATCAGGATGTTCGCCAGCCGGTCGGACTCGTCGTTGCTGGCGGCGGAGGCGAGCTCGCCGGCGCGGAAATAGAGGACCTTGGTGACGGCGCCGGTCGAGACGCGCACCGTCCCTTCGAACCCCTGGCGGTGCAGCCGCGCGATCAGGCGGGGCAGGAAGACGTCGGCGATCGATCCCTGGAGCGGCAGATCCTGCATGGGGTTGGCGGCGGGCCCTCCGGTGCGACGCGCCGGTCCCATCATAGGGGGGGCTCCGGGGGGTGTCAATCGCGCCCGGCGTCCCGCGCGGTGGTGCGGTACACTCGGGCACCCATGGGCGAGCCGGTTCGGGACGCGATCGTCGTCGGCAGCGGCATCGCCGGTCTGCGCGCCGCCATCGAGATCGCCGCCGGGGGCGGCCGGGTCGCCATCCTGACCAAGGACGGCCCCACCGATTCCACCTCCGACAAGGCGCAGGGAGGGCTGGCCGCCGTCCTGTCCGACGACGACGAGGTGGAGCTCCACTATCAGGACACGCTGCGGGCGGGGGACGGTCTGTGCCACGAGGCGGCGGTCCAGGCGCTCGTCGAAGAGGGACCGGAGCGCGCCCGCGAGCTGGTCGCCTGGGGGGCCCGCTTCGATCGGGAGGGGGCCCGTCTGGCCCTGGCGCGCGAGGGGGCGCACAGCAAGCGCCGCATTCTGCGCGCCCAGGGGGATTCGACCGGGCGGGAGATCGTCCGCACCCTGGTGGAGCGGGCCCGCCGCGAAGCCGGCATCGCCCTCCTGTCGCGCCGCTTCTCCATCGATCTGGTCCTGGAGGGGGGGCGCTCGGCGGGGCTCCTGGTGCTCGACGAGACGACCGGTTCGGTGGATCTCCTGATGGCCGCGGCGGTGATCCTGGCGAGCGGCGGCGCCGGTCAGGTGTACCGGGAGACCACCAATCCCCCCCAGGCGACCGGCGACGGGATCGCCATGGCCTACCGGGCCGGCGCGGAGGTGATGGACCTGGAGTTCGTCCAGTTCCACCCGACCGCGCTGGCCCTGCCGGGAGCCCCCCGCTTCCTGCTCTCCGAGGCGATGCGCGGCGAGGGGGGCATCTTGACGAACGAGGCGGGGGAGCGGTTCCTGCCGCGCCTCGATCCGCGCGGCGAGCTGGCGCCACGCGACGTGGTGGCGCGCGGCATCGTGGCGGAGATGCGCCGCACCTCGAGCCCCTGCGTGTTCCTCGACATGGGCGCCCTCTCGCCGGAGGCGGTGCGGGCGCGGTTCCCCACCATCCACGCCACGTGCAGCAGGTTCGGCATCGACGTCGGACGGGATCGGATCCCGGTGGCCCCCTGCGCCCACTACACGATGGGCGGGGTGAAGATCGATCTCTCCGGGCGCACCTCCATCCCCGGGTTGTACGCGGCGGGGGAGGCGGCCTGCAGCGGCGTGCACGGGGCGAACCGGCTGGCGAGCAACTCGCTCCTTGAGGGGCTGGTGTTCGGACAGCGCGCCGGGCGCGCCGTGCTCTCCGACCGCGGTCCCGCGCCGGGCGGCGGCGCGGCGCGCCTGCATCCCGCGGGTATCCTGGCCGCGGGGGAAGAGGCGGCGCCCGGCATGGTCGGGGCGCTGCGCGAGGAGATGTCGGAGCGGGTGGGGATCCTGCGGGACGAGTCGGGGCTGTCACGCGCCGTCGCCGCGATCCTCGATCTGGAGAAGGATCTCGCGCCCCGGCGCGTGTCGCGGTCCGGTCTCGAGGCCAGGAACCTCCTGTTCGTCGGCCGGTTGATCGCCGAGTCGGCGCTCCGGCGCCGCGAGAGCCGCGGCGCCCACTTCCGCACCGATTTTCCCGACCGGGAGCCGGGTCGAGGACGGCATTCGATCATCGCCCCCGGCGCCCCCGCCCCCGATCTGCCCCGCCTTCCCCTTCCCGGCGACTGACGCTTTCCGCGACCGGTGTCCCCGGGCGCCACGCTCCGGACCGCGGCCGTCCGCCCGCGGACGCGGCGACGCCTCGCGATCGGCCGAAACCCGCGTCGCGACGCGCCGGTCGAACCGGCATCCCGCTTGCCAGCCGCCCGGCGTGCCGGGGGGCGCTCCGCACCGGACGCGGGCCCGTCACCGGAGGAGGGGATGCGATGCCGACCGCGACGACCGAGCAGGCGTTCCTTTTGACCTTCTTCACCTACGGGCTGGAGCCGTTGCTCGCCGAGCCGGCGGCGGCGCTGCTCTTCTGCCGGACCCTGCAGCTCCTCCGCCAGCGCCACGGCATCCGGGTGCGCGCCTTCGTCGTGCTCCCCGATAGGGCGAGGCTGATCCTGGCGGCGGCCGACACCGATCCGCGCTGGGTGATCCTGGCGGCGCACCGGTTGAAGTCCCGCTTCGCGCGGGAGTGGAACGCGCGCGCCGGCCGGCTGGGGCGGGTCTGGCAGGACGCCGATCAGCGGCTGCCGCTGGCGGGGGACGAGGACGTGCGCCGCCGGGCCGACCTGCTGCACCGGAGCCCGGTCCTGGCCGGTCTGGCGCCGCATCCGGGAGCCTGGCGGTTCAGCAGCTGGCGGGCCTGGAACGGCGGGGGACGGAGCGCGGCCTCGGTCGATCTGCCGGACGCGCCGCCGGCGCCGCCCCGGGGGAGCCCGGCGGCGACTACCGGATGATGCGGAAGGTCCGCTCCCAGCGGGAGCGGGTGAACAGGTGGGTGATCTTGGACCAGATGCTGCGGGCGCGGTCGGCGACCGAGGTCTTCAGATAGGCGTCGCGGTCCTCGTCGTAGGACCACCAGATCATGAACGCCCGTCCCTTGACGTAGTCGCGCGGCACGAACCCCCAGGCGCGGCTGTCGCGGCTGTTGTCGCGGTTGTCCCCCATGCAGAACAGGTGCCCATCCGGCACCGTCTCGGGACCGTAGTTGTCCTGATCGATGTTGAGACCGCGCGGGTTCCGGTGCACCTTGTACGGCTCCTCGATCGGCGCGCCGTTGATGGACACCTGCCGGTCGCGCACTTCCACGGTGTCGCCGGGGAGCCCGATGACCCGCTTGATGAAGTCGCGCTCCGGCTCCTCGGGGAACTTGAAGACCGCGATGTCGCCGCGGCGTGGCGCCCGCATCGGCAGCAGCGTCCGCTCGATCTCGCTGGCCACCGGACCGTAGACGAACTTGTTGACCAGCAGGTGATCGCCCACCAGCAGATTGGGCTCCATCGAACCGGTGGGAATCTTGAAGGCCTGGACGACGAAGGTGCGGATGAAGAGCGCGAGGATGACGGCAACGAGGATCGACTCGAAGTACTCGCGCGCGGTGGACTTCTGGAACGTGGCCTCGGTCATCACTCTTCCCCGACTTTGAGG
>JBOGOE010000121.1:0-17682 GCA_050747445.1 Candidatus Polarisedimenticolia bacterium
CGCGGTCGCAGCGCGCGCTGCTGCGGGCCCTCGCCGAGGTGGTCCATGCCACCTCGGCCAACGTCGAGCCGCACCGCGTCCTGGAGCTGGCGATGGAGCGGGTCCGCGCCCTGCTCGGACTGCGGGCCTGGTTGTTCTTCCTGGCCGATCCGGAGCAGGGAGTGCTCACGGTCGAGCGGGCGGTCGGCGAAGGAACCGGCGGACTGCGCGGCAAGCGGTGCACCTTCGCCGACGGCCCCGCCGGACGCGCCGCCCAGCGCCGCCGCCCCGTCATGGCGCCCGCCGCGGGAGAGGAGCCGGGCGGCGGTCCCGCCATCCTGCCGCCCCCGCTGCGCGACGCGCCGGCGGTCGCGGTGCCGCTCCTGTCGCGCGGCCGGGTGATCGGCGCCGTCCAGGCGGTCGCCCGTCCCGGCGGGACGCCGCCGGGAATGGCGCAGGCGCGGGTCCTGGAGCTGCTGCTCGAGCCGGCCGCCGTGGCGATCGATAACGCGCGGCTCCTGAAGCGTTCCGAGGAGCTGTCGGTGACCGACGACCTAACGAAGCTCTACAACTCGCGCTTCCTGAACCAGGCGCTGCGACGCGAGGTGGAGCGCAGCCGCCGCTACCGCACCCCGGTCTCGCTCATTTTTCTGGACCTCGACGGCTTCAAGGACGTCAACGATCAATACGGACACCTCTGGGGAAGCCGGACGCTCGTCGAGGTCGGCGAGGTGCTGAGCTCGACCGTGCGCGAAATCGACGTGGTGTCGAGATTCGGCGGCGACGAGTTCACCGTGATCCTGCCGCAGACCGGGCCCGAGGGGGCCACCATCATCGCGGAGCGGATCCGGCAGAGGATCGCCGAGGCGACCTTTCTCCAGGGATACGGGATGCGGGTCAAGGTGACGGCCAGCGTGGGCATCGCCTCGTTCCCTGATCACGGCCGCACCAAGGACGAGCTGATCTCCCGCGCCGACCAGGCGATGTACGCGGTCAAGGGGCGGGGCAAGAACGGCGTGGCCCTCGCGGATCCGGCCGTCCCCCGGCCGCTGCCCGCGAATGCGGGATGAGGCGGCCCGCAACGCCGCGGCGGGGGCGGATTTGGGAGCAAGTCAACGATTTGACTTTGGCAGGACCGGAACCTAATATTAGGCCCCGCCTTGGGGCCGTAAAGCCTTGCAACGCCGGATGTTGCGTGAAGGCCGGCCGGTGGTGCGAAGGCGCGATCAGGAGGCACACGTGGGTGCGACGATGGCTTGGAGTCCGCGATCGGTCCTCAGCCTGTTCTCCAACGACCTGGCCATCGACCTGGGGACCGCGACGACGCTGGTCTACGCGAAAGGGAAGGGGATCGTCCTGTGCGAGCCCTCGATCATCGCGGTCAATCAAAGAACCGGCAAGGTCGAGGCGGTCGGCAAGGAGGCCAAGGAGATGCTCGGTCGCACTCCGGCCAACATCATCGCCATCCGGCCCATGAAGGACGGCGTCATCGCCGACTTCGAGCACACCGAGAAGATGCTCGACTACTTCATCAAGAAGGCGCACAACCGATCCCTCGGCGTCCGTCCGCGCATCGTCATCTGCGTGCCGTCGGACATCACCCAGGTCGAGAAGCGCGCCGTGAAGGATTCCGCCTACCGGGCCAAGGCGTCCGAGGTCTATCTCGTCGAGGAGGCGATGGCGGCGGCCATCGGAGCGGGGCTCCCGGTCACCGAGCCCACCGGCAACATGATCGTCGACATCGGCGGCGGCACCACCGATGTCGCGGTGATCTCCATGGCCGGGATCGTCTACTCCCGTTCGGTCCGGATCGCCGGCAACCGGATGGACGAGGACATCATCCAGTACATCAAGCGCAAGTACAACCTCCTCGTCGGCGAGCGCACCGCGGAGGAGATCAAGATCAACATCGGCTCGGCGTTCCCGCTGGACGAGGAGCTGACAATGGAGATCAAGGGACGCGATCTGGTCGAGGGGATCCCGAAGACCCTGGTGATCTCGGACGAGGAGATCCGGGAGGCGCTGTCCGAGACCGTCTCGAACATCATCGAGGCGGTGCGCGTGGCGCTGGAACAGACGCCACCGGAGCTGTCCGCCGACATCGTCGACAAGGGGATCGTGCTGACGGGCGGGGGCTCGCAGCTCAAGAACCTCGACAAGCGCCTCCGCGAGGAGACCGGGCTCCCCGTATCCATGGCCGACGATCCGCAGGCGTCGGTGGTGCTCGGCACGGGGAAGATGCTGGACGACTTCAACCTGCTGCGCAAGATCGCGATCGACTGAGGAGCCCCACGGACGGCCCGGACAGTCTCCCGGTCCGCCGGGGCCCGCCCGCGTCCCGACGCCGGACCCGGATGGATGCCTGGGGCGGAGCCGATGCTCAATCTGCTCGTCGAGCGTAAGCCGTACCTGCTGCTGCTCTCGCTCCTGACCTTTCATCTCGTGTTGATGGCGGCCCGCGTCCGCAGCGGCGGAGAGGGCAGCCTCCTCGAGCAGGCTGTGCTCACGCTCGCCTCACCGTTCCTCAAGGTGGCCTCGCGGACCGCGGATGGAACGCGGGGCACCTGGACCTCCTATGTCGATCTCAGGCGGGTCGCCGAGGAGAACCTGCGCCTGCGCGCGGAGGTCGAGCGGCTGGCGCTGCGCGCCCACGAGTCGGAGGAGGCGCGGCAGGAGGCCGCGCGGCTGCGCGATCTTCTCGATCTGCGCGCCCGGACGGAGCTCCCCTCGGTCGCGGCCCGCGTCGTGGGGCGGATCACCACGGGCGGGGCGCGTCTCATCCTCCTGGATCATGGCAGCGGCGACGGTATCCGGCCGAACCAGCCGGTGGTGACGCCACGCGGCGTCGTCGGGCGGGTCATCGAGGTCGGACCGGGCGTCAGCAAGGTCCAGACCCTGCTCGATCCGAACACCGGGGTCGCCGCCCTGGTGCAGCGCACCCGCGTCCAGGGGATGATCGTCGGCGGTGGCGATGCCGGCTGCCGGATGGAGTACGTCACCGACCTGGCGCTCGTCGAGGAAGGAGACATCGTGGTGGCCTCGGGTCTGGACCAGATCTACCCGAAGGGGACCCTGCTCGGCGTCGTCCAGGCGGTCGGCGAGGGCGAGGGGCTCACCAAGCTCGTCGAGGTGCGTCCCGAGGTGGAGTTCTCCCGGCTCGAAGAGGTCCTGGTGATCCTCAAACCGGAGGGCACCCCCGTGGCGGAGTCGCGGTGAAGTTCGTCCGCGGGCTCCTGGCCCTGGGCGCCGCGGCGGTGTCGCAGGTGCTGCTGGCCTCGTACCTCCCGGCCGTGGCCCGATACTGCGATCTGTTCACCATCATCGTCGTCTACTATGGACTGACCCGCCCGCCCGCCGGGGCGATGCTCATGGGGACGGGCGCGGGTCTGGTGGAGGATTCCCTGGTCGGCGCGATCCTGGGGCTGAACGGCTTCAAGAAGACCCTGATCGGATATCTCGTCGGTTCCGTGGGGTCGCTGTTCATGCTGAACCAGGCGATCCCCCGTTTCGGCATCCTGTTCGCGGCGACCCTCCTCGATCCCGTCGCCGAGCTGGGTCTGTCGGCCGCCATGGGGCGGGCGTTCGAGTTCCCGGGAGCGCTCGAGCTTCTGCAACGGGCCCTGGGCAACGGGGTCGTGGGGCTCCTGGTGTTCTGGGGCGCGGCCCGCATACCCTGAGGAGATCGTGAGCTTCCAGACGTCGGTCCGATCCTCGCAGGACTACTACGAGTCCCGCCGCCTGGCCACGCGCCTCACGGTCATCCAGATCCTGTTCGGCACGGTGCTGCTGGTCTACCTGGCGAGCTTCTGGTACCTGCAGGTCGTCAAATCCGATCACTACCGGAGGCTGTCCGACAACAACCGGCTGCGCCGGGTCACCCTCACGCCGCTGCGTGGTGTGATCACCGATCTGGAGCACCGGGTCCTGGCCAACAACCGGATCGCCTTCAACATCCTGCTCAACCGCGAGAAGGTACCGGACCTGAAGGCCTTCTTCCCGGAGCTCGCCCGGATCCTCGGCATGGACCAGGCGACGCTGCGCGAGCGCCTCCTGCGGTATCGCACCCGCCCGGCGTTCGAGCCGGTGATCCTCAAGGAAGACGTCGACCTCTCCGAGGCCGCCTTCATCGAATCGCGCCGCCTGGAGCTGCCGATGCTCTCGGTGGAGGTGGAATCGCGCCGCAGCTATCTGCACGGACCGCTCGCCGCCCATGCCCTGGGCTACGTGGGGGAGGTGAGCGAGCAGCAGATCAAGGACGCCCCGGAGGGACGGTACGATCTCGGCGACATCGTCGGAAAGGACGGCGTGGAGTCCCGGTACAACGAGGATCTCAAGGGGGTCAAGGGCTGGAAGCAGGTGGTCGTCAACAGCCTGGGCCGCGAGATCCAGGAGATCGAGGAAGGCCGTCGCCCGACGCCCGGTCGATCCCTCCGGCTCACCCTGGACCTCGACCTGCAACAGACGCTGGAGACGGCGTTCGCCGACGAGGCCGGGTCCGCCGTGTTCCTGGATCCGCGCTCGGGGGCGCTGCTCGCCATGATCTCGCGTCCCGCGTTCGATCCGAACGTCTTCGCGACGCGATTCTCCCAGAACACCTGGGAAGGGCTCGTCAGGGATCCGCGGCATCCGCTGCAGAACCGGGCGTCGCTCTCCAAGTTCGCACCCGGCTCGGTGTTCAAGATCCTCCTGTCGATCGCCGCGCTGGAGGACGGCGTGGCGGGCCCCGGTCGCGGCGATTTCTGCGACGGCGGGTTCCGGTTCGGCGACAAGACCTTCCAGTGCTGGGCGATTCGCAAGGGGGGCCACGGCTACATGACCATGCGCGAGGCGATCATCCACTCGTGCAACGTGTACTTCTACCGCCTGGGCAACGAGCTCGGAATCGAGAGGATCGCCCGGTGGGCGAAGGCTTTCGGCTTCGGTCAGAGGACCGGCATCGATCTGCCCGACGAGAAGGGCGGCACGGTCCCGGATCCGGAGTGGAAACGGACGGCGAACCCGAGGGATCCGACCTGGCATCCCGGTGAGACGATCTCGGTGTCGATCGGCCAGGGGGCGCTCGAGGTGACCCCCCTGCAGATGGCGGTGTTCTCGGCCGCCCTCGGCAACGGCGGCCGGATCTATCGTCCGCACCTGATCGCCGCACGGGAGATCCGCGAAGGCGTGGAGGAGGAGACCCGGGACGACACCCTGGTCCGGACGATCCCGCTCCAGGCGCGGACCCTCCAGGTGGTCAAGGAGGCCATGTGGGGGGTGGTCAACGAGCTCGGCACGGGCGCGCGGGCCCGCATCGCCGGCCGCGACGTGTGCGCCAAGACCGGCACGGCCCAGGTGTTCCGCGCGTCGCGGGACATCGATGCCGACCTGCTCCCGAAGGAACGCCGGGATCACGCGTGGTTCGTGGGTTTCGCGCCCAAGGAGAACCCCGAGGTGGCGTTCGCCGTGTTCGTGCAGAACGGCGGGCATGGGGGCACGACGGCCGCGCCGATCGCGCGCGCCGTCCTGGAGAGCTACTTCCGGAAGAAGGACATGAGACCGGGGGCACAACAGCTTGCAAGCGCGTCGCCATCTCGATAATTTCGACTGGATCCTGTGTCTCTCCATCCTGGCGGTCGCCGCGGTGGGTCTGGGGGCGATCTACGCCTCGACCGCCGGGACCCCGGTCGCCGGAGCCTTCCAGCGCCAGCTGTTGTGGCTCGGAGTGGGTCTCCTCCTGATGCTCCTGGTGATGGTCGTCGACTACCACACCTTCACCGAGTTCGCCTATGTGTTCTACGGGCTGGGGCTCCTGCTGCTCGCGCTGACGCTGGCCTTCGGCCGCGTGGTCAACGCGAGCAAGTCCTGGCTCGGAGTCGGGGGCCTCCAGTTCCAGCCGTCGGAGCTCGCCAAGGTCGCCACCATCCTGATGCTGGCGGCCGTCCTGGGCCGCGAGCGGGTGCACGGGCTGGGAGTGCTGAATTTCGCGGCCATCACCGCCATCGTCGGCCTGCCGGTCGCGCTCATCATGAAACAGCCGGACCTGGGGACCGCGGTGACCTTCGTCCCGCTCCTGGCCGGCGCCACGTTCATCGCCGGCATCCGGGTGCGGACCATGGTGGTGCTCGCCCTCATCGCCATGCTGCTCCTGCCGATCGTCTGGGGGCACCTGAAGCCGTACCAGAAGGAACGGGTCAAGACCTTCGTTGAACCGACCCGCGACCCGAAGGGTGCCGGCTACCAGCTCATCCAGTCGCTGATCGCGGTCGGTTCGGGCGGCATCCTGGGGAAGGGCTTTCTCGAAGGAACGCAGGGACAGCTCCAGTTCCTGCCGGAGCAGCATACCGACTTCATCTTTGCCGTCTTGGCGGAGGAGCGCGGTTTCGTGGGATCGCTGTTCGTCCTGGTGCTGTACTTCCTCATCATCTACCGTTGCCTCGCCACCGCCCGGGCCGCGCGCGATCCCACCGGGGCCTTCCTGGCGACCGGCGTGGCGTGCGTGTTCGGGGGGCAGGCCCTCCTCAACATCGGCGTCGTCGTGGGGCTGCTCCCGACGACCGGCGTGCCCCTGCCGCTGATGAGCTATGGCGGCTCGTCGCTGGTCAGCACGCTGCTGGGGATGGGTCTGGTCCTCAACGTCTGGATGCGGCGTCTGGTGAACTAGCCGGCGCCCCGACATGCAGCGCACCATCCTGGTCGACGGCCGCACCCCCGAGATCCGCATCGCAGTTCTCGAGGACGAGCGGCTGGTCGAGCTCATGGTCGAGCGTCCCGAGGGCCGCGGACTCGCCGGAAACATCTACAAGGGGCGGGTCAACACCATCCTCCCGGGCATGCAATCGGCCTTCGTCGATGTGGGGCTGGAACGCGATGCCTTCCTCTACGTGGAGGACGTGGCGCCGCCCCGGACGGCTGCCGCCGCGGCGCCGGATCCGGCGGCCGGCGGGGCCGGAACGGTGCCGGTCCCGGCGCCGCCGGGTGACCGTCCGCGCATCGAGGATCTGCTGAGGGTCGGCCAGGAGATCCTCGTGCAGCTGGCACGCGATCCGCTGCCGCACAAGGGCGCGCGCATCACGACCCACATTTCCCTGCCGGGACGGTACCTGGTCTATCTGCCGGCGATGAGCCACGTCGGCGTGTCGCACCGGGTGTCCGACCCCGGGGAGCGGGAGCGCCTGCGCTCCGGGGTCGCAGAGCTGGCGCGCACGCTGGGTCTGGAGGGTGGTCTCATCGTCCGCACCGCCGCCGAGGGAAAGGACGTCGAGGAGTTCCGCGCCGACGCCGCGGCGCTCGCGGGAGGCTGGGAGGCGATCCGGCGTGGCGCGGCCGGCCGGGTGGCGCCGGCGTTGCTGCACGAGGAGCCGGGGGCGATCGTGCGGGTGCTGCGGGATCTGTTTCGCGAGGACGTGCAGCAGGTCGTGATCGATTCGGAGACGATCCACGCCGAGGCGGCGGCCTACGTCGGGAGAACCCAGCCCGGCCTCCTGTCGCGTCTCGGGCGTTGGGAGGGGGACGCCCCCGTGTTCGCGGCCCGCGGGCTGGAGGGCCAGATCGACAAGGCCCTGCGGCCGCGCGTGTGGCTCAAATCGGGGGGCTCGATCGTCATCCAGCCCACCGAGGCGCTCGTGGCCATCGACGTCAACACCGGGAAGTACGTCGGCACGAGCCAGCCGGAGGAGACGATCCTCAGGACCAATCTGGAAGCGGCGGTCGAGATCGTGCGGCAGATCCGCCTGCGCGACCTGGGTGGCATCCTGGTCATCGATTTCATCGACATGCAGGAAGAAGGGAGCCGGACGCGCGTCGTGGAGGTGCTGGAGCAGGAGCTGCGCAAGGACCGCGCGCGCTCCCGCGTGCTCGGGATCAGCGAGTTCGGTCTGGTCCAGATCACCCGGCAACGCGGCCGCCCCGGCGCCGAGCGCGTCCTGACGGACGCGTGTCCCCGCTGCCACGGTTACGGTCGGATCCTCTCCCCCGAGACCGTGGCGTTCCGCGCGCTCCGCGCCCTGGGCTCGCTGCCCGCCGGGGCGGACGGCGGGACGGTCGTCCTGCGCGTCCCGGCGGACGTCGCGGCCCTCCTGGGGCGGGACCCCGGGGGCGTGGTCGCGGCCGCGGGGGCGCGCAAGGTGGTGGTGCAGGCCGATCCCGGACTGGCCCCCGACGCGTTCAGCCTGACGGTCCCGTAACCGCCCCGGCCCGCGCCCGGACGTCCGCGCCCTCCGCGGGGATCTCGAGACCGATCTCCGTCCCGCGGCCCTCGGAGCTGTGAAGCGAGACGCTCCCCCCGTGCTCTTCGACGATGCGCCGGACGATCGCCAGGCCGAGCCCGGTCCCCTGGGTCTTCCCCTGGGTGAAGAACGGCTCGAAGGCCCTGGCGCGCGTCGCCTCGCTCATCCCGTGCCCGGTGTCGCCCACGGAGATCCGGACCGTTCCGCCGGTGCGGCGCGCCTGCAGGGTGAGCGTGCCTCCCCCGGGCATGGCCTCCAGGGCGTTGGCCGCCAGGTTGTGCAGCACCCGCAGCATCCGCTGCACGTCGAGCCGCGCGCGGGTCTCCTCTTCGGCCTCGATGCGGACTTCCACGCGGGAGGCGCTCAGTCGCGCCTCCAGCGGGCGCAGCACCTGACGCAGGAGCTCCGCGAGACGGACGTGCGTCATCTGGAGCGGCGGAGCCTGGCTGGAGAACTGCAGGAGATCGGCGGTGATGCCGGCGAGGCGGTCGGCCTCGGCGATCAGGGTGGCGAGCTGCGTCCGGGACGGGTCGCCCGCCGGCGCCTTCTCGCGGAGGAGCTCGGCGATCCCCCGGATCGCCGCCAGGGGCGCCCGCAGGTCGTGCACGACCGCGCGCGCCATCTGACCCATGACCAGGGTGCGCTCGGCGCTCACCCGTTCGTCCACCAGCCGGCTGTTCTGGATGGCGATGGCCGCCAGGTTGGCGAGGGCTTCGAGGAGCGGCAGATCGGGCTGGTGGTGCGGGACCGGTCGGCGGCTGTCGAGGTAGACCACGCCGAGGATGTCCCCGTGAACCGACAGCGGCACGCAGAGCACGGCCCGCAGCCGCAGCCGTACGACGCTGTCGCTGGCGGATTGCGTTCCGTGCTCCACGAAGTCCCGGTAGACGGGGCGGCCGGTCTTCGCGACCTCCTCCGCGACCGAGCGGCTGACCTCGACGGAAGCCGCGCTCTCGCCGCGGGGGACGCGCGGCACCAGGGTCGCCCCCTCGCGGAGAAACAGGTACCCGCGTTCGGCGCCCGAAACCCGGATCGAACCCTCGAGGATCCGCTCCAGCACCTCGTCGATCGCCAGCGAGGAGGTGATGCCGCGCGCGGCCTGCATCAGGGTCAGCAGGCGGTCGCCGCGATCGTGGGGCGGCCCCGTTCCGGCCTCCTCCAGGAGGAACCGGAGGACCAGCCGGGACGGCGCGAGGGCGATCCGCGCACCGTGCGCGAGCGGCGCGCCCCCCTCGGGCACGGCGACCCCGTCGAGGGTGACCGGCGCCGGCCCGTCGGGGACCAGGTGGTGGACGGCGCCGAGGAGCACGATGCGGGCATGGACCTCGCGCAGATCCTGATTCTCGAGTCGGAGATCGGACGTGGGGGCGGAGCCGATGCCGAAGGGGGAGCGCGGGATCGGGACGACCTTGGTGAAGCCGTCGGGCGTGACGATCTCGAGGCAGGCGGCGCGGCGCAAGCGATCCCTCCGGGCGACCCGGATCAATATGGGGCGCCGGCGGAGACGGCGCAAATCGGCGGGTGGCCCGGTGGGCGGGGTCCGGGTCCCTAGGAGCGGGTCCGGGCTTCCTGGCGCACCTTGAAGCGCCGCTCGAGCTCGTTCAGGGTCTCGACGATGCCGCCGTACTCCAGCTCCTCCTGCCCCACCATGGCCGGGCCGAAGAAGCCCTGCTCGCGGATGGCGATCGCCTTGCGCGACGCGATCTGGCGGATCTCGTCCCAGAACGGATGATCGAAGGCGTCCGCCGGTTCGGCGAACCGGCCCTCCTTCATGGAGAAGGCGACCGCCGAGACGATCGGCGGCCCGTCGAAGAACGAGATCGGGGAGTTGATCTTGACGGGCATCAGCGGCCCGTGGTGGCTGCCGCGGCTGAACCCCGAGACGTAGTGGGCCAGACGGAAGGGGGCGAGCATCTCGCCGGTGGCCGGGAACTGGCTCTGGACGCGAACGAGCATGACGGGGTCGTCCTTGCCCGAATACTTGCCGGAGATGTTGTGCAGGCGCGAGGTGGAGACCGCCGCCGCCACCTCGCCGGTGGCGCGCGTCCGGATCGATTCGACCACGAACCGGTGGTTGTCGCGCAGGAGCGCCGCGACGTCATAGATCTCCTCGGGCGTGTCGAGCTCGATGACCCGGTCGCCGTCGGTATGGTTCACGTCCATGATGGTGAACCGGAATCCCTTCTTGATCTTGGCGCTCAGCATGAGACCCGGCGCGAACATCGGGTCGCAGAACGCCAGGTACAGGGGCAGGTTGTAGGCCCCCGGCTCGGTCTTGTCGGCCATGAAGAGGAGGAAGGGCTCCGCCTCGCGTTCCTCGAATTCGATCTCGGCGGAAGCCGGTCCGAGCCCCCGGACGTTTCCGGAGAACGCGTCCTTCAGCAGATCCTGGCCGGCCCCGTAGAGACCTTCCTTCTTGGCGACCTCGGTGGCGGCCTTGAAGGCATTCCAGCACAGGCCGTGCACCCGGCTGTTGTCGACGCCGTGGGTGTGCGAGGAGAGGATCGAGATGTCGTCGCCCGTGTGACAGACGAACGAGTCGATGAGCAGGCCCTTGCCTTCGGCGGCAATCAACTGGCGGACCCGTTCGATCATCGTACGGCTGGGACGGATGTGGCCGCCGATGCTGCCGACATCGGCCTTGATGATGGAGAGCGTCACCTTCATGACAGCGTTCCTCCGGCGGTTCAGAACGATGGTGGAGCGGATGCTAGCACAGCGCCGAACGGCGGGTCAAAGCGGACGACCCGGCGGGGGGGCGCGGCCGGGGCCCTGCGGCAGGCCGGAGCCCTTCCGCTCGCGATCCTTGAGCCGGGAGCGACGCCGCCGGCGGGCCTCCCGCTCCCGGCGGCGGCCGTCGGCTCCCGCCGGTCGGACCGGTGTGACGGACGTCGGCCGTCCGTTGGCGTCGAGCGCCACCATGGTCACGTAGGCGCTGCAGCACCGGACCCGCAGACCGGTCAACGGGTCCTCGGACAGCACCTTGACCCCGACCTCGAGTGAGGTGCGGAAGGCGGCGTTGACCAGCGCATAGAGGTGCAGGATGTGTCCCAGCTTCACCGGGGCGCGGAACACCAGGGAATCGACGGAGGCGGTGACGACGTTGGTCCGGCAGTGCCGTGTCGCGGCGATCGCCGCCGCCTTGTCGATCAGCGTCATCACCCGGCCGCCCCAGGCGTTGCCGTACTGGTTGGTGTCCTCGGGGAGGATGATCTCGGTCATCTCGACCGCGGACGCCGCCTGTGCCTTGCCGTCGCGCCGCATCCCCACGCACGCTCTCCCGCTCCGGGTCGACTCCGGGGCGGGGAGCCTACCACACGCACGCGACCGGACCCGGTGCGTCCCGCACCGCCGCCGTGGCGGCGCCGCGCTTGACACCGCGGTCCCGGAGGGGCTAGATTGAGGATCTTATTGAGACTGAGTCGCAGTCACATCCGGCGCCCGGAACGCGCCGGGAGGAGGGTGCGGTGCCCCCGACGGCGCATGCCGAGAAGATCGCCCAGTTCGGACAGTACCTCGCGGGGCTCGGTCTCAAGACCACGCCGGAACGCCGGGCCATCGTCTCCGAGGTCCTGCAGATCGAGGAGCACTTCGATCCCGAGGTGCTGGAATCCCGCCTGAGACGCAAGGGCCGCCGGGTGTCCCGCGCCACCATCTATCGGACGCTCGAGCACCTGATCAACAGCGGGCTCGTCCGCAAGACCAGCCTCGACCTCGAGCACAAGATCACCTTCTACGAGAACACGCTCGTCCGCGAGCACCATGAACACATGATCTGTCTCGGGTGCGGTGGCGTGACCGAGTTCACCTCGGAGGCGATCGAGCGCCTGCAGGACGACGTCTGTCTGAAGCATCGATTCAAGCCCGTGCGCCACACCCACCAGATCGTGGGGTTTTGCCGCAAATGCCACTGAGACCCCGCCCACGGAGATCCCTTTGACGCCGTCCCGGGCGTCGGCGGCGCGCGCCGGCGAGCCCGCCGCGTCGGGCGATCCGATCGTCCTGATCGGCAACCCGAACGTCGGCAAGAGCGTTCTGTTCGGCCTGCTGACGGGCCGCTACGCGACCGTCTCCAACTACCCCGGGACCACGGTCGAGGTCAGCCGCGGCCGTCTCGGTCCCCCCGGAGAACCGCGCTCCGTCATCGACACCCCGGGTGTCAACACCCTGGTTCCCATGTCGGAGGACGAGCGGGTCACGCGCGACATCCTGCTGGAGGAAACCGGCCGGGTGCTGCTGCAGGTGGGGGACGCCAAGAACCTCAACCGCGTGCTGCTCCTGACGCTGCAGATCGCCGAGATGGAGATCCCGTTCCTGGTCTGCCTCAACATGACCGACGAGGCGACACGCCGCGGGATCCGGGTGGACTGCGACCGCCTGGCCGAACGCCTGGCTGTCGAGGTCGTGCCGACCGTCGCCGTGAGGCGGGAGGGGATCGCCGCGCTCGGGGCGGCGATCCCGCGCGCGCGGACCACCGCCCTTCGCCCGCGCTACGACCCGGCGATCGAAGCCGCCGCGGAGGAGATCGCGGCGGTGCTTCCGCGGGCGCCTGTCGCCCCCCGGGCCCTGGCGCTGATGATCCTCTCCGGCGACGAGTCGCTCGCCCTCTGGCTCCGCGCCCGTCTGCCCGTGGGCGTGCTGGAGCGCATCGAGGCGATCCGCGACCGGCTCCAGACGCGGTCCCCGATCCCGCTCGCCGCGCTGATCAACCGCCAGCGGCAGCGCGAAGCGGACCGGATCGCCGGCGAGGTGCGGCGCGCCGAGCTCCGGCGGGCCGGGCGTTGGACGCGGGTCCTGGAGACCGCCACGCTGCACCCCGCCTGGGGTCTGCCCGTCCTGCTCGTCGTGCTCTACCTCATGTACCTGTTCGTCGGTGTTTTCGGCGCCGGGACGGCAGTGGACTTCCTGGAGGAACGCGTCTTCGGTCGCTTCATCAATCCCGCGGCGACGGCGTTGTTCGGCTGGCTTGCGCCGTGGGACTGGCTCCGGGACCTGTTCGTCGGCCAGTACGGCCTCGTCACCATGGCGGTCACCTACTCGGTGGCGCTGGTGCTGCCGATCGTCACGACGTTCTTTCTCGCCTTCGGGTTCCTCGAGGACTCGGGTTACCTGCCGCGGCTGGCGATCCTGGTGAACCGGCTGTTCCGGCTGATGGGTCTCAACGGCAAGGCGGTCCTGCCCATGGTCCTGGGGCTCGGGTGCGACACCATGGCGACCCTGACGACCCGGATCCTCGAGACCCGCAAGGAGCGGACCATCGCCATCCTGCTCCTTGCCCTCGGGGTGCCCTGCTCCGCGCAGCTCACGGTGACGCTCGCGATGCTCGCGGGTCTGTCCTGGCGGGCGACGGCGATCTGGCTGTCGGTGGTGGCGGGCACCCTGCTGCTGGTCGGGTTCCTGGCCGCGCGGATCATCAAGGGGCGCGGTTCGGACTTCATCCTGGAGATCCCGCCGCTCCGCGTCCCGACCCTGGGGAACATCGTCACCAAGACCGTGGCGCGCGTCGAGTGGTACCTGAAGGAGGCCGTTCCGTTGTTCCTGCTCGGGACGCTCCTGCTGTTCGTGGCGGACGCCGTCGGGTTCCTGAAGGTGGTCGAGCGGGTCGCGGCGCCCGTGGTGCACGGCGTGCTGGGGCTGCCACCGGAGACCGCCGGCGTCTTCATCCTGGGGTTCCTGCGGCGCGATTTCGGCGCCGCGGGGTTGTTCCGCATGCACGCCGACGGACTCCTCGATCCGATCAACGTGGTCGTCGTGCTGACGACCATCACCCTGTTCGTGCCGTGCATCGCCAACTTCTTCATGATGGTGAAGGAGAAGTCCTGGGCGGTGGCGCTCGCCATCGCCGGCTTCATCTTCCCCTTCGCATTCCTGGTCGGGGGGCTGATGAACGCCCTGCTGCGGGCCCTGCGGGTATCGCTGTGAGCGATAAGGCGCGGGCCGAACGAACCGAACCCGGGTCCGCGTTGGATCACCGCTGCCCCCTGTGCGGGGGCACGTTCGCCGAGGAGAATCACTGCAACGTCTGCCCGATGAATACCCATTGCCACATCCTGTGCTGCCCCCACTGCGGCTATTCGTTCGTCGAGCGATCCAGTCTCGTCGACTGGGTCCGGGGGATGGTCGCCCGCTGGCGCGGAGGGGGCGGCGGCAAGGGGGTCGGCCGTGGGTGAGGTGCGGCGGGAGCAGATCCAGCGTCACCGTCTCGAGGACCTGGCGGAGGAGATCTTCGCGCACGCGGAGCAGGGACGTCGCCGGCTGGACGACATCGTGGCCGCCTCCACCATCGATGCGGTGCGGGACACCCTGCGCGACATGGCGGAGAGCGGGCTTCTGATGGTGCGGGACGGGGAGGTGCTCCTCACCGCGGAAGGGGATCGTCTCGCCACCGAGATCGTGCGACGGCACCGGTTGGCGGAGACCCTGTTCTCGCAGCTCTTCGACGTGCCCGAGGAGGAGGCCGAGCGGACCGCCTGCGAGTTCGAACATATCCTGTCCCCGCAGGTGACGACCTCGGTGTGCACCTATCTCGGCCACCCGCCGGCCTGCCCGCACGGCAAACCGATCCCGCGCGGCGCCTGCTGCTCCACCTACACGCTCGAGATGGAGCCGCTGGTGCGCCGGCTCGGCGATCTGCCGCTGGGCGGCGCGGGGAGCATCGTCTTCATGGCCCCGGACTCGAGGAGCCGCCTGGCGCGCCTGTCGGGGCTCGGGGTGATCCCCGGGGCGGTCCTGAAGCTGATCCAGAAGCGTCCCTCCGTCGTCGTCGAGGTCGGTCAGACCACGCTCGCCCTGGACCGGGCGATCGCCGACGAAATCTTCGTGAAACGCACCGAGCCCTGAGCGGGCGTCCGCCGGGACGCCCGCGCGTCCCGGTGACCGGAGACCTGATGAGACTGAGTCGCAGTCACAGCCATCCCATCGCCGGGCTCGCCGTCGCGGTGATCCTCGCCGGGGCGGCCGGTGACGCTGCAGCCGCCGGTCCGCGGGAGGCCACACGGGCCCGCTATCTGATGGGGACGATGCTGAGAGTGACCGTGAATGGACCCGCGGAGGAGCGGACATTCGAGGCCGCGTTCGACGAGGTGGCCCGTCTGGAGAGCGTCCTCAGCAACTGGGACGACGACAGCGAGGTGTCGCGTCTGAATCGCGCGGCGGCGGCCACGCCCTTCCGGTGCTCGCCCGATCTGTACGCCGCCCTGGAGGACGCGCTGCGCTGGGCCGCGGCGACCGGCGGGACCTTCGACCCCACCGTGGAGCCGCTGGTCGCCGCGCTCGGCCTGCGCGATCCCGAGGATCGGTCGCCCTCCGTCACGACGGCGGTCCGGACGGCGGGGACACCCGGTCCCGTAGGCTGGGATGGCGTCCGCCTCGATCGGGCCGGCCGCACCGCGTCGTTCCGGACCGCGGGGATGGGGATCGATTTCGGCGGCATCGGCAAGGGGATCGCGCTCGATGCGGCGGCGCTCCGGTTGCGGGAGCGGGGAGTCCGGTCCGCGCTTCTCGACTTCGGCGGGCAGGTCCTGGCGATCGGCGCCCCCGCCGGGAGGCCGGGGTGGGAGACCGGGGTCGCGGACCCGGTCCAGCGCGACCGTCCGGTCCTCGGGATCCGCCTGCGGGATCTTTCGGCCGCGACTTCGGGCAACAGTGAGCGCGGCGGGCGGTCGGGGCACCTGCTCGACCCGCGCCGGGGGGCGCCGGCCCCGTTCGGCGGCACGGTCACGGTGGTGGCGGCCGACGGAACCTCGGCGGACGCCCTCTCGACCGCCCTCTTCGTCATGGGGCCGGCGGACGGGATGCGGTTCGCGCGCGACCGGGGGATCGCGGCGGCGTTCCTGTGGCGCGACTGCGACTCCCGCCTCCGGACGAGGACGACGTCGGAATTCGAGGTGTTTCTCGACGGTGTCCGAACGCGCCGGCATGGGCCGGCACGGATCGGTCGCGAAGAAGGGGCGGGGATGGTCCCGCCCGGGCGGTGACGCGGCGGGCGGGACCCGGCGCGTCCTTTCAATCAGAGGAGAGACGCATGCGACGCTCGATGCGGAGGGAGTGCCGATCGCGCTGGATCGCGGTCATGGGCGGGATCGTCGCTCTGTTCCTGGCGGGACCGGTGATCGCGACGGCGGGCGGGACGGACCCCGGTGCGGCCGGGACCCGGACGTCCGAACGGGCCGCCCTCGAGGATCGGATTCGGGAGCTGGAGGCGGCGCTGACGGCGGTCAAAGCGGAGCTGTCGCGCATGAAGGGGGGCGCCCCCGCCGGGGAGGCGGCACGGATCGCCGAGCTGGAAAAGCGGATCGAGGCGCTCTCGAGGGAGATCGAACGCCTGTCGCTGGGGGAGGCGGCCGCCCCCGCGGCCGGCGCATCGGTCCACGGCTTCGGCCCCGCGGCTTCGAAGGTGTACAAGGTTCGCCAGGGAGTGTCGGTCGGCGGCTACGGGGAGATGCTGTATCAGAACTTCGCCGGCGACAAGGATGACGACACTCCCTCCAATGCCGTCTCCGAGGCGGACTTCCTGAGGGCGGTCCTGTACTTCGGCTACAAGTTCAACGACCGGATCCTGTTCAACTCCGAAATCGAGTTCGAGCATGCCATCGCCGGCGAGGCGAAGACCGGCGAGGTCGCCCTGGAGTTCGCCTACCTGGACTTCAAGCTGGCGAAGGGGCTCGGGGCGCGTGGCGGCCTTCTCCTCCTGCCGATGGGATTCCTCAACGAGCTGCACGAACCGCCGATCTTCCTGAGCGCCAAGCGGCCGGAGGTCGAGCGGGTCATCATCCCCACGACCTGGCGCGAGAACGGCGTCGGTCTGTACGGCGACGCGGGGCCGATCGCGTGGAGGGCCTACGCCGTGACCTCGCCGCGCGCCTCCGGCTTTTCGGAGTCGCAGGGAATCCGGGGCGGCCGCCAGGGAGGCGCGAAGGCGCGCGCCGCCGACATCGGCGTCGCGGCCCGCGTCGACTGGTCGCCGGCGCCGGGGTTCCTCCTCGGAGCCTCGGGTTTCACAGGGAAGACGGGACAGCGCGTAACCGGCTTTCCGGAAGGGCGTCTGTCGCTCTGGGACGCCCACGTCGAATGGAAGTGGCGGGGGTTCCAGGTGCGGGGGCTGTACGCCCGCGGCATCCTGGGCGACGCCGCGGCGATCAGCGCCCTGCTCTCGTCCGACATCGCGGAGCGGCTCACCGGGTGGTACGCGGAGGCGGGCTACAATGTGCTCGCGGCGTTGAAGCGGACCGAGCAGGAGCTGAACCTGTTCTGCCGGTATGAAGAGCTCGATACGCAGGATCGGTTGCCGGCGGGTTCGACCGCCGATCCGGCCAATGACATGACGGTCAGGACCTGCGGCGTGCAGTACCGGCCGATCCCGCACATCGCCGTCAAGGTCGACGCCACTAATTTCAGCAACGGGGCGGGGACGGCGATCGACCAGGTGAACTTCGCATTGGGGTATCTCTTCTGATGGACCGCATCGGCGTCGTGATTCTCCCGGACCGCAGCGCGGCCC
>JBOGOE010000122.1:0-5925 GCA_050747445.1 Candidatus Polarisedimenticolia bacterium
GTCCGCGGCCGGCGCCGCCGCCCCGCCCGGGCCGGGTCTGGCCGCACGCGGCGCTCGTGGCATTGCTGCTTCTGGACGCGGTGGTCGCCGCGTTCCAGGTCTCCGCGACGGTGCCGGCGCTGACCACCGGGGCGCTGGTGCTGCTGCTGGCCCAGATCGCCTGCGCGCTGACCGCCGTGGTGCGCCAGTCGGGGAGCGATCTGTCGCGGCCGGTCCGCCGGTTCGCCTGGATCTCGCTCGGGTTCTTCGGCGCCGTCATGGTGTCCTTGATCCTCCTGACCTTCGTGGAGATCTTTTCTGCCGCGGTCGCGGGCCAGCCCCCGCCGCCGCTGCCGGGTCTCCAGGCCGCGGGGTGGATGGCGTTCCCCCGGCTCGCCGCCGCCCTCCTCCTGTCGATCTGGGGCTTTGTGGTCCTCGCCGGGCGCAGGCGTGATAAGGAAGGCGCGTGGCTGACCCTCTCCACCTGACCGCCCGGCGCTGCCTGAACCATCCGGGACGCGAGGCCGCCGCCCGCTGTCCGGAGTGCGTCCGGTTCTTCTGCCGCGAGTGCGTCGTCGAGCACGGCGAGCGGGTGGTGTGCAGCGCCTGTCTCGGTCGTCTGGCCGCCGCCGGCGAGCCGCGCCGCCGCCGGCTGGCGGCGCTCCGGCAGGCGGGCGCGCCGGTTCTCGGTCTTGTCACCGCCTGGTTCTTCTTCTACCTCCTTGTCCAGGTGCTGCTGCTGACGCCCGACACCTTCCACGTGACGACCGCTCCGACGCAGCGGCCGGCGGAGGGGGCCGAGTGACGAAGGGCGCGCCCGGGGGGGCCCCCGGCGCGCTCCAGATCCTCGACGACGCGGCCCACCTGCTGCGGCGCGCCGGCGCGGGGCCGCTTCTGGCCTTTCACGCCGGGAGCATCCCCTTCGTCCTCGGGTTCGTCTATTTCTGGACCGACGTGCGAATCAGCGCCTTCGGCTGGGAGCGGACGGGCCCGTCGTCGGCCGCCGTCGCCGGTCTGTATGTGTGGATGAAGTGCTGGCAGGCGGTGGGCGCGCGGCGTCTGCGCGCCCGGCTCGCCGGCGACGGACCCGGCGCCGGAGGGGGGGCCGCGCCCCCCGTTTCCGGACCGGGTCTGTTCCGGATCTGCGTCACCCAGGTGGCGTGGCAGCCGTTGTCGCTCTTCGCCCTGCCGGCCGCCGCGCTCCTGACCGCGCCGTACGGCTGGGTCTATGCCTTCTTCCAGGGGGTGACCGCCACGGGGGAAAGCGCCAGGGCCCGCCGGCACGCGATGCTGTGGCCCGGCCAGAACCACGTCCTGATCGCCGTCCTCACCCTGTTCAACCTGGTGGTGTTCATGAACGTCGCGATGGCGGTCCTGCTGGCCCCGGCGCTGTTGAAGAGCCTCCTGGGAGTGGAGACGGTGTTCAGCCGCTCCTGGTGGGCGATGGTCAACAGCACCTTCTTCCTGGTCGCCGCCGGGATCACCTATCTCGTCGTGGCCCCGCTGTCGCGGGCGGTCTACGTCCTGCGGGCGTTCCACGCCGACTCCCTGCGTTCCGGCGAGGACCTCCGGGTCGATTTGCGGCGTCTGCCGCGTCCGGTCCGGCGCGTGGCGGCGATCCTCCTGGCGGTCGCGGCGGGGTTCTCCACGGGGGACGCCACGACGGCGGCGCGCGGCGCGGTCCCGGTGTCCAGCGCCGCGACCCGGGTCGCCGGGGTCCCGGGTGTCCGGGTCGCGCCGGCCGAGCTGGATCGGGCGATCGCCGAGGTGATCGGGCGGCGCGAGTTCCGCTGGCGACTGCCGCGCGAGGTGCCGCCTGCGAGCGAGCGGAGCGTGGTGCTGCGTTTCCTCGACAACGTCACCGACACCATCGCCGGCTGGGTCCGGAGCGCCGCCGAGGCGGTGGGGCGTCTGGTGCGCTGGCTGGCGGAGCACTTCGCCCCGCGCGGCGATCTGGATCTCCCCTGGAGCGGGGCGCGGCGCGACTACACGACGATGGTGCAGTGGCTCCTGGGGGGATTGCTCCTGCTGGCCGGGGGACTGGCGGGACTGGCGCTCTGGCGGGCGCGCCGGCGGCGGCGCGGGGCGGTGCAGGCGGCGGTGGCGATCGTTCCCGCGGCGCTGCCGGAGCACGAAAGCGAGGCGGATCGGGCGGCGCCCGACGACTGGCTGGCGCGGGCGCAGGAGCTGCTCGATCGGGGGGACCTGCGTCAGGCGGTGCGGGCGATCTACCTGTCGGTCCTGTCGTACCTGGCCCGGTCGGGGCTGATCGGCCTGGCCCGGCACAAGTCGAACCGCGAATACCTTGCCGAGGTGGCGCGGCGCGGCCGCGCCCGGCCGGAAGCGGCGGCGCTGTTCTCCGAAGCGATAGCGCTCTTCGACAAGACCTGGTACGGTCGCTTCGAGCCGGATCGGGACGCGGTGCTCTCCTACGGCTCGACCTGCCAGCGGCTGACCTCCGATGCGGGCCGATAGACTCTCCCCGATCCTGCTGATCCTCTGCCTCCTCGCCGGGGCGTGGGGAGTCGCCGGCGTGCTGCGGGCGCGCTATGCCGCGGGGGATGTGTTCCCGGCCTACTCGTCCCTGCGCGCCGACCCGCTCGGCGCCAAGGCGCTCCACGACGCCCTGAAGGAGATCCCCGCGGTCGAGGTGCGCCGTCATTCCGGTGATCCGGGAGACCTTCCCCCGGGTGGGGGCGCGACCATCCTGGTGCTGGGGGTCCGGACGGGGTTCCTCGGGATGATCGACTCTGACCTCGGCGCTCTGTTCGGCGGGATCGGTCGCGGTCTGCCCGCGGCCCTGGAGGCGCGGGCGCGGGCCGGCGCGCGGGTGGTCCTGGCCTTCGTCCCCGAGACCCGGCGGTCACGGCCGGCGGAGAAGGACGGCGAAGCGGAGGCGAGCGGAGAACACGGGACGCGGGTCCGGAAGGGGGATCGGGAGCCCGCGCCCGCGGAGCCTCGCCGCTCGATGGCGGCGCGCGTCGAGTCGCGCTTCGGCTTCGAGATGGATCATCTCGACCTGCCGCGCGATCCGGAGGAGGACGAGGCGCGGCCGGCCGAGGCGCTTCGGGCCGCGGGGGCGCCACGGGTCCTGCCGGAGAAGCTCGACTGGCACAGCGCCGCGCTGTTCAAGGATCTCGACCCGGCGTGGCGGACGATCTACGCGCGCGACGGCCGGCCGGTCCTGATCGAGCGGCCGTTTGGCGGCGGGACCATCGTCCTGATGTCGGATTCCTTCGCGGTCAGCAACGAGGCGCTGCGGCGCGATCCGCAACCGGCCCTGCTCTCCTTCATCGTCGGCCCGGGACGGATCGTGGTGTTCGACGAGACCCATCTGGGGGTGCGGGAGCGGGCCGGCGTTGCGACCCTTCTGCGGCGGTTCCGGCTCCTGGGGGTGGCGGCGGTCGTGCTGCTCCTCGCCGCGCTCACCCTGTGGCGGGCGGCCAGCCCGTTCGTGCCGACGCGCGCCGAGCCGGGAGAGGAGGAGGGGGGCGTGGTGCGCGGCCACGCCTCGCAGGCCGGCTTGATCAATCTGCTCACCCGCGGTCTGCCGCGTGCCGCGTTGCTGCGCGCCTGCGTCGCGGAATGGAAGAAGACCTTCGGCCGCCGCCATCCGGACCTCGCGCAGGCGATCGACCGGGCGTCCGCGGCGCCCGGCGAACCGGCCGCCGCCTATCGGCGGATCCACCAACTGCTTCAGGAGAGGGGAGGGGTGCATGAGTCCTGACACCGGCCGGCTCAAGGAGGTCCTGGCGCGGGCCCGCGCCGAGGTGGGGAAGGTGCTGATCGGCCAGTCTCAGGCGGTCGATCGGGCCCTCATCGTCGTGATCACCGGTCACCACGCCCTGGTCGAGGGGGTCCCCGGGGTCGCCAAGACCCTGCTGGTGCGCACCCTCGGCGCGGTCCTCGGCTGCCCGTTCGCCCGCATCCAGTTCACCCCCGACCTGATGCCGGCCGACATCACCGGCACCAACGTCTTCAACATGAAGACGCAGGAGTTCACCTTCATCCCCGGCCCCGTGTTCACCACCTTCCTGCTGGCGGACGAGATCAACCGCGCCCCGGCCAAGACCCAGTCGGCCCTCCTGCAGGCGATGCAGGAGCGGACCGTGACCATCGATCGGGAGACCCGGCCGCTGTCCCCCTTCTTCACCGTGTTCGCCACCCAGAACCCGGTCGAATACGAAGGGACCTACCCGCTGCCGGAAGCGCAGAAGGATCGGTTCATGCTGAAGATCACCATGGACTGTCCGGAGCGGGACGAGGAGCTCGATCTGGCGCGGCGGATGCTGGGAGAACAGGCGCCGGAGGCGGTGCTCGCCGCGGGGGCCGTGGCCCCCGTGATCGCCGGGGGGGATCTGGCCGCCCTCCGTCGCGACCTCATGGCGATCACCGTGCGCGACGAGGTGATGACCTACGTCGTCGATCTGGTGCGCCGCACCCGCACCCACGACACCGTCCTGGTCGGAGCCGGGCCGCGCGCCACCCAGGCGCTGCTCATGGCGAGCCGGGCCGCGGCCGCCCTCGGAGGTCGCGATTTCGTCACTCCGGACGACATAAAGATGATGGCGGCGCCGGTTCTGGAGCACCGCCTGATCCTCCGTCCCGAGTACGAGATCGAGGGGCTGTCGGTCGCCGAGGTGATCGGCAGAGTGCTCGCCGAGGTGGCGGTGCCGCGATGAACCGGCCGGACGGCGGAGGGGCGGGATGATCGTCCCGCGCGGCCGGCTCCTCTGGTGGGTCGCCCTCCTCGGGCTGCCGCTGGCGGTCCTGGGGGCCGCCTCCCCGCCCGCGGCGCGGGCCGGTGTCGCGGTCACGGCGATCTTCCTGCTGGTGGCCGGCGCCGATGCGCTCATGGCGCCGGCGCGGCTCCGGGGGATCGGTCTCGACCTGCCGCCGGTCGTGCGCCTGGCGCTCGATCGCGAAGGGACGATCGACCTCCGGGTGCGCAACGACCGGCAGCGGCGGTTGCGGCTCCGGATCGCCCTCGATCTGCCCCCCCGGGTGGACGGCGCCGCCGACGATCTTTTCGCCGACCTCCCGGACGGCGCGCTCCACGTGCAGGTCGCATGGCGCTGCACCGGCCGGCGGCGCGGCCTCCACCGGGTGGAGCGGGTGCGCGTCGGGTGCGCTTCGCCGCTGGGGTTCTGGAGTGCCAGGCGGGTCCTCCCGGCCGGGTGCGAGCTGCGCGTCTATCCCGATCTGCTGCGGGAAAAAGGGGCGGCCGCCCTGTTCCTGCGCCGGGGCGCCGGGGGGTTCCGGGCCCACCGGCAGGTGGGGAAGGGGCGGGAGTTCGAAAAACTGCGGGAGTACATCCCGGGCGATCCGTTCGAGGACGTCCACTGGAAGGCGACGGCCCGGCGCGGCCATCCGGTGACCAAGACCTTCCAGATCGAGCGGACCCAGGAGGTCTACGTCCTGATCGATGCCTCCCGCCTGTCGGCCCGCCCGGCCGGGGGGGATCCTGAGGTGGCCACCCTGGAGCGGTTCGTGTCGGCGGCGCTCGTCCTCGCCCTCGCGGCGGAGCGGCAGGGAGATCTGTTCGGGCTGGTGGCGTTCAGCGATCGGATCCGCGCCTTCCTGCGGGCGCGCGGCGGGGCGCGGCACTTCGACGCCTGCCGCGAGGCGATCTACGGCCTGCACCCCGAAGGAGGCAGCCCCGACTTCGAGACGGTGGCGTCGTTCGTGAGACAGCGGCTGCGCAAGCGGGCCCTGCTGCTCTTCCTGAGCGACCTGGACGACCCGGTGCTGGCGGAGTCGTTCACCCGCGGCATCGAGCTGCTGCGCCGCCAGCATCTGGTGCTGGCCGGAATGATCCGCCCGCCGGAGGCGCGGCCGGTCTTCTCGGAGGGAGCGGTCGCGACCCCCGACGACCTCTACCCCCGCCTGGCGGGGCATCTCCTGTGGCGCCGTCTGGAGGAGCTGTCGCGCACCCTGCGGGTGCGC
>JBOGOE010000123.1:0-3251 GCA_050747445.1 Candidatus Polarisedimenticolia bacterium
GAGGAGTTCCGTCTCGACATCAACGCGGTCCCGGAGAACGCCAGGACGCTGGAGTTCACCACGGACGAGGGGACCTGGATGTCGGTCGACGTGACGCCGGACGGGAAGAGCGTCCTGTTCGACCTCCTCGGCGATCTCTACCGGGTGCCGATCGAGGGGGGGAAGGCAGCGCGGTTGACCACGGGTCCGGGGTTCGATCACTCGCCACGCACCTCCCCCGACGGCCGGACCATCGTCTTCTGCAGCGATCGGGGCGGCAACATGAACCTCTGGCTGATGGAGGCCGACGGCACCAGGCCCCGCGCCCTGACGCAGGAGAAGGGGGCGGTCCTGTCGTCGCCATCCTGGACACCGGACGGTCTCTACGTCCTGGCCCGCAAGGAGGAAACCACCAAGGCCGGCATCCCGCCCGTCGAGCTCTGGATGTATCACCGCGACGGCGGCGGCGGGGTGAAGATCACCGCCAAGGAGAAGCTGAACAACGCGTCCGGGCCGGTCGCCAGCCCCGATGGCCGCTACATCTATCTGGCCGGCCGCCAGGCCGGATTCGATTACACGCCCGACATGGAGAACGGCCTGTGGCACCTGCTGCGCTTCGATCGGACGACCGGCGAGACGTTGCGGCTGACGGGAAGCCCGGCCGGCGGGCTCCGGCCGTCGATCTCCCCCGACGGCGGCCGGCTGATCTACGCGCGGCGCGACGATGCGCGCACCACCCTGGTGCTGCGCGATCTGACGAGCGGCGCCGAGCGGGTCCTGCTCCGGGACCTGACGCGCGACGAGCAGGAGGGGTTCGCGCAGCTGGACGTGCTGCCGGGGGCGGGCTTCACCCCCGACGGGCGGTCGTTCGTCTACTGGAGCGGCGGCCACATCCACCGTTTGGACATTGACGGCGGGCGGGATGCGGTCATTCCGTTCGAGGCGGAGGTGCGGCAGCACCTGCGTCCCCTGGTGCGGATCGAGAAACCGGTCGGGGAGCCGGAGATGCGGGTCCGGATGCTGCGCTGGCCGACCCTGTCGCCCGACGGCCGGCGTCTGGCGTTCGAGGCGCTCGGAAAGATCTGGGTGAGCGACGTGGCGGCCGGGAAGGCCTCGAAGCCGCGGCGGCTGACGCGCGGCACGGCGCGCGAGTACGCCCCCGAGTTCTCCCCCGACGGGCGCTTCCTCGCCTACGTCACCTGGTCGGACCGCGACCTCGGCCACCTCTGGAAGATCCGCCCCCAGGGGGGGACCCCGGTCCGCCTGACCCGCCGGGCCGGGCACTACGTCAATCCCGCCTGGTCGCCGCGCGGCGATCGGATCGTCTTCGTCGCCGGCACCGGCGCCGAAAGGCGCGGCGAGCAGCCGGAGTACGACCCGTTCTACGAGATCCGCGTCGTTCCGGCCGAGCCGGCGGGTGGCGAGGGTTCCGAGTCGCAGGCGGTGGTCGCGGTCGAGTCGGGGAACGCCATGCGCTTCCACCCGATCGCGGCGTTCGCGCCGGGCGGCGATCGAATCCTGTTCCAGGAGGGGGTGCCGCCGGCCGGTCCGAACGACACCGGCAAGGTCGACGTCGTCTCGGTCCGGCTCGACGGGACCGACAAGAGGAAGCATCTGCGCTTCCCGCAGGCGGAAGACGCGGTCCCATCCCCCGACGGCGCCTGGATCGCCTATGCCAGCCGCGACGACGTGTACGTGACGGCGTTGCCGCAGGCCGGCGCCGACCCGGTGGAGATGGGCGACGGGGAGGGGGCGCTTCCCGTGTACCGGCTCAGCCGGGAAGGGGGCGGTTACGTCGGCTGGGCCGACGAGGGCCGGTCGATCGTCTGGGGGGCCGGCAGCACGATCCATCGCCAGAGCCTGGAGAAGGTGCGGCAGCACGCGCGCCTCAAGGCCGAGTTCGAGAAGCGGAAGGCCGACGCCGCGGCGGAGGGGGCCGCCGCCGGGAAGGAGGGGGACGCCGCCGCGCCGCCGGCCGCCGCGACAGCGAAGCCGGTGGAGGAGCCGAAGGGGCCCGAGGAGCCGAAGCCGGAGGCGATCGAGATCGAGCTGGTGGTGAAACGACCGCGTCCTCAAGGTTCGGTCGTTCTCCGCAACGCGCGCGCCATCACCATGAAGGGGGACGAGGTGCTGGAGCGGGCCGACCTGCTGGTGACCGGCAACCGGATCGCCGCCATCGGACCGGCCGGGTCGCTGGCGGTGCCGGCCGGCGCCGCCGCCTTCGATCTCGGCGGCAGGACGGTGATCCCGGGGCTGGTCGACGTGCACGCCCACCTGCACTACTCCGGGTTCGAGATCTTCCCGGAGACCAAGTGGGAGTACGTCGCCAACCTGGCGTACGGCGTGACCACCACCCACGATCCGTCGGCCCACAGTCTCGACGTGTTCGCCGAGGGCGAGATGGTCGAGGCGGGGGAGATGATCGGGCCGCGCATCTACAGCAGCGGCGACGTCCTGTACGGCGGCGTCGGGCTGGCGATGTACACGAAGATCGACGGCCTGGAGGACGCCCTGCACACGGTGCGGCGCATGAAGGCGTACGGCGCCCACTGGATGAAGGTGTACCAGCAGCCGCGCCGCGATCAGCGGATCTGGTTCGCGGAAGCGGCGCGCCGCGAGGGGATGGCGCTCACCATGGAGGGGGCCGGCGAGCTGCACACCGACCTGAGCAACTTCCTGGACGGCTTCACCGGGATGGAGCACGCCATCCCGGTGGCCCTGTACAGGGACGTGGTCCGTCTGGCGGCCTTCTCCGGCACCACCTACACGCCGACCCTGCTGGTCGCCTACGGCGGCCCGACGGCGGAGTACTATTTCTACCAGCACGCCAACCCGCACGACGACGAGCGGCTCAACCGGTTCACCCCGCACGAGGTGCTCGATCGTCTCGGGCGAAGGCGGATCCATTATCCGGAGGAGGATTTCCACTTCCCGACGGTGGCGGACGGCGCGGCGCGGATCGCCCGGGAGGGGGGACGGGTCGGTCTGGGCGGTCACGGGCAGCTCCAGGGGCTCGGCGCCCACTGGGAGATGTGGGCGCTCAGCGTCCGGGGCGGCATGACGCCGATGGAGGCGCTGCGCACCGCGACCCGGAGCGGCGCCGAGGCGCTGGGTTTCGGCAAGGACCTCGGTTCGCTCGAGACGGGGAAGCTCGCCGATCTGGTGGTCATCGACGGCGACCCGCTCGCCGATCTCACGGTTTCGTCCCGGGTGGCGATGGTCATGAAGGACGGCGTCCTGTACGACGGGGAGACGATGGGGACCCTCTGGCC
>JBOGOE010000124.1:0-7094 GCA_050747445.1 Candidatus Polarisedimenticolia bacterium
GGCCTGGTATTCGTCCAAAGGGCCGTCGCTGGTCGATCTCGTGGTGAAGCCCGACGTGGTCGCGCCGGGGACCTGGGTGGTGTCGGCGCGCGTGGCGGGGTCTTGGATCGACACCAACCACCACGAGCTGACGCTGAAGGTCGGCGAGTACAAGAACGATTCGAAGAACGCGGCGCGGGACGGGGCCTACCTGAGCCTGTCGGGGACCTCCATGGCCGCGCCGCTGGTGGCGGGGACCGCGGCGCTGATGTTCCAGAAGGAGCCGGCGCTGAACGCGGCCACGGTCAAGGCGCGGATCATGAAGTCGGCGGTCAAGGACGACCGGCTGATTTTCGAGACCGGCGCAGGCTATCTCGACGTCGCCGCGGCGCTGCAGGCGAGCGGCACCACCCAGGCCGCCCCCTCGCCGACCGCCCATCTGGCCGAAGACGGCTACATCTACGTGCTCGACACCGCGGTCCTCTGGGGCGGCGACTGGCCGCTCGGCGGGATCTGGGGCGGCACCGGGAAGCCGGGGAAGTTCATCCTCACCGAGCTGCCGCCCGATCTGGTGGCCTCCTACGGCGGCATCTGGGGGGGGAACGGCGGCATGGGCGGCCATCACTCCCTGTTCGAGAACGACCAGGTGACCTCCTCCGGGCTGGTGTGGGGCGGGTTCTGCTCCATCCTCAGCTCGAGCGCCGGCACGGCCGACATCCTGGGCGCCGTGTGGAGGAAGAAGTAGCCATGACCACCTTCCTCGCGACCATCCTGATGCTGGGCGGTCTCGCCGCGGTGGAGAGCCTGATGCACGGCATGATGAGCCTGTCGGCCGACTTCCTGCTGCTGGCGGTGTTCGCCTGCGTGGCGGCGCCGCACACCCTGAGCCTGGGGCACAACGCGCGGATCTCGACGCTCCAGCCGTTCATGCTGGCGGCCATCGCGCTGTTCGGCGTGAAGGAGGCGGTCCTGCTGTCGGTGGTCAGCATGATGTATTTCTGGATCGTCGGCCGGCCACGCATGCAGTCGTACAAGGCGCTGTTCAACGTGTGCAACTTCGTCATCTCCTCCTGGGTCGGCGGTCACGTCTTCTATCGGACCGGCGGGCGGCTGGGGGACGTCACCTCGAGCGAGTCGCTGGTGGCGCTGCTGGCGACCACCCTCACCTTCTTCGTGATCAACACCGGTCTGGTGTCGGTCGCGGTCGGTCTGGAGCAGAAGATGTCGCCGTTCCGCGTCTGGTACGAGAAGTATTCCTGGACCATCAACACGCAGCTCGCCGGCGGATCGCTCGTCATCCTGCTGGGCTGGCTGCGCGGCGCCTACGGTCCCGCGACCTTCTTCGCGGTGGTGCCGTTCTGCGTCATGACCTACCACTTCTACAAGGCGTTCTATCCCAGGGCGGTCCAGAAGTCCCACCGGACTTGACCCTGCCGCGCCCCGAGGCGTAGGCTCCGCGCGCACCGACAGGCCACGACGGCCGTCGAGTCTCTGCGTGAGGAGATTCGCCGCATGCGCCCGCCCGCTTTCCGCCCGCCCGCTCCGCGCCTCCCACGGAGCCGGAAGTCCGCCGTCCCCGCGATCGCGATCCTCCTGAGCGTCCTCCCCGTCGGCGGCGCGGCCGTGCCGGCGCGCGCCGAGGAGGCGGTGGACCTGGCCGCGGTGCACCGGATCAAGGCGGAGGCCTTCCAGAACCCGAAGGTGATGGAGCACCTGTTCTTCCTGACCGACGTCAACGGTCCGCGGCTGACCAACTCGCCGGGCTACCGGAGCGCCGCCGACTGGGCGATCAGGAGCCTGAAGGAGTGGGGGGTCAAGGACGCCCGTCTGGAGACCTGGGGCCGGTTCGGGAAGGGGTGGTCGCTCCGCCGCTTCAGCGCCCACCTGAAGGAGCCGGCCTACGCCCCGATCGACGGTCTGGTGCGGGCCTGGTCGGGGGGGACGAACGGCGCGGTGACCGCCCCCGTCGTCCACGCGCCGCTCTTCAGCGCGCCGGAGCTGGAGCGCGACGACGACTACGACATCCCGTTCTACGCGGCGCGGGTGCAGCGGTTCATCGAGGCGCACAAGGGGAAGCTGCGCGGCATCATCGTCCTGATCGATCCGGCGCGCGACTTCCCGCCGCCGGCGGAGCCCCTGTCGGAGCGCTACGACGACACGAGCCTGGCCGAGGTGGCCCGGGCCCCCGAGCCCTTCCTGCTCCCCGGCTACGAGCTGCCGCTCATGACGCTGCCCGAGGATCCCGAGAAGCGCGAGCGGCTCCTGGAGCTGGCGCCGATGGAGGTGACCAACGATTACTTCGTCCGCCGCATGCGGACCCAGGACGCGCTCAACGCCTTCCTGCGCGACGAGGGAGCGGTCGCGGTCTTCGCCGGGGACCGGCGCGGTCATGGGGCGATCATCTTCGGGACGCGCGGCGGCTCCTACGAAACCGGCGCCCCGGTGCCGCCCCCCATCGTCAACCTGGAGCCGGAGACCTACGGGCGCCTGGTCCGCCTGGCGGAGCGGAAGATCCCGGTCAGCATCGAGCTTCTGGTCGAGGTGGCGTTCCACGACGGACCGGAGTCGGCGAACGTGATCGCGGAGATCCCCGGCGGCCGGAAGAGGGACGAGGTCGTGATGCTGGGGGCCCACCTCGACTCGTGGCACGCGGCCACCGGCGCCACCGACAACGCCGCCGGCTGCGCCGTGACCCTCGAGGCGATGCGCATCCTGAAAACGCTCGGTCTGAGGCTCGATCGGACGGTGCGGCTCGGTCTGTGGAGCGGGGAGGAGCAGGGGCTGTTCGGGGCGCGCGGCTACGTCCGCCGGCACTTCGGCGATCCGCTCACCATGGCGTTGAAGCCCGACCACGCGCGGCTGAGCGCCTACTTCAACTTCGACAACGGCGCGGGCCGGGTGCGCGGCATCTATCTTCAAGGGAACGACATGGCGCGGCCGCTCTTCGAGTCATGGCTGCGGCCGTTTTCCGACCTGGGGGCGACCACGGTCGCCATCGCCAGCACCCTCGACACCGACCACGAGGCGTTCGATTCGGTCGGGCTGCCCGGGTTCCAGTTCATCCAGGACCCGCTCGACTACTCGACCCGGACGCATCACTCGAGCCTGGACGTCTACGACCACGTCGTCCCCGCCGACCTGATGCAGGCCTCCGCGGTGGTCGCGTCGATCGTCTATCACGCCGCCAACCGTCCCGACCTCCTGCCGCGGAAGCCCTTGCCCAGGCCGCTTCCCGGTATGGTCGGGAAGGAAGCGTTCCGGGGCTGGGAGTGACGGGGCGGCTCACCTCCCTGGACGATCGGCTCGCCGCGCGACCCGCCCTCTAGCTCGACAGACCGATCCCCAGGGCGTCGAGACAGCGCAGCAGCAGCCCCGGGCTGCCCCCCGCATCCACGCGGCGCAGGGCCCGCGTGGCGGCGCGCACCGCCAGACCGCGCAGCGGCTCGGGCGGGTAGGGGAACGGCTTCTTCCGCACCAGGGCGAGATCGAGCAGCGGGCTCGGCCGCTCGAGCGCCATGTGGGCCAGGATCCGGCCCGCCAGGTGGGTGGTGCCGATCCCGTGGCCGGTGTAGCCGAGACCGTAGAGGATGCGTCCCTTCTCCACGGAACCGAAGAAGGGGGTGAAGCGGGTGGTGGAGCAGATGGCGCCCCCCCAGGCGAACGGGAACTCCAGGCCGCCGAGATCTGGGAAGTGGCGCCGGAAGCTGTCGCGCAGCTCCCGGTAGTGCCGTTCAGAATGATCGCAGGAGGGGTCCACCCGGTTGCCGGAGTAGTAGGCGGCTTCGCTGGTCCCCCAGAGGACCCGGTTGTCGGGTGTAAGGCGGTAGTACTTGAAGAAGGTCCGCGCGTCGGTCACGCCGCGGCGGCTCCGCCAGCCGAGCCGCGCCAGCTGCTCGCCGGTGAGCGGCTCGCTCACCAGGATGTAGTCGTAGAGCGGGATGAAGCGATGCCGCACCCGGGGGAGCAGCAGGTGCGTGTAGGCGCTGGTCGCGAGGATGGCGCGCCGCGCCAGGATCTCGCCGCCGGCGCCGGGCGGGTGCGCGGTCCGCAGCCGCACTCCCTGTTGCATCGTCTCGAGGGAGGCGACCCGGGTCCGCTCGTGGAAGGTCATGCCGGCGCGCGCCGCCTCGCGCTTCAGCCCCTCCACCAGCTTCACCGGGTCGAGCAGGCAACCGTGCGGATCGAGAAGCCCCCCGAGGTAACGGGCGCAGTTCAGCTCGGCGCGGGTCTCCTCCGCATCGAGCAGCCGGTAGTGGGTCAGACCGAGCCGCCGGGCGACCTCGGCCGCCTCGTGCAGCTCCCCGACCTGCCCCGGTGTCAGCGCCACGTGCAGCTGACCGGAGCGCTCCAGGTCGCAGTCGATCCGGCGTTCCTCCAGGAAGCGCAGCAGGGCGTTCAGGTTCTCCGTCCCGAGCCGCGCCAGCCGCTCCGCCTCCTCGAACCCGAAATGGGCGATCGCGAGATCGTGGGAGTGATCCACCCCCTCGCCGAGCATGCCGGCGTTCCGGCCGCTGGCCCCGTAGGCCGCGATCCCCTGCTCCAGGACCACGATCTCCCGTCCGGGATCCAGCGCCTTGAGATGGAGCGCCGTCCACAGCCCCGTGAACCCGGCGCCGACGATGACAATGTCGGTCTCGCGCCGCCCGAGGAGCGGTGGCGCGGTCTCCCGCTTCCGGCCGGCGAGCCAGTAGCAGGCCTCTTCGATGGGGGGGCGCGCGGGGACGGACTCGGCGTTCAGGGGGATTCCTCCATGTACGGGACCGTCAGGCTACACGATCCGGCCGTCCGTCCGCGACCCGCGTCGCGCGCCGCGGAACGGGGAACGCGGTCCCTGTCCTCCCGGTCGCTGGAAATCACCTCTTCCCCGTTGTAGGGTCCTGGCGTTCGATCACGAGGCGCTAATCTCTTGGGGGAGGTCGATATGAACTGGAAGCGAGTCGTCCTGGCGCTGTCCACGCTTGCCCTGCTCGCCACACCGGCCCGCGCCGGCAGTTTCGGCGCCTACGGCTCCCACTGGGACACCGACGAAGCCGACAGCAGCCTCGGCGTGGGGGCGCGGCTCGGCTTCGAGCTCGTGAAGATCCTCGAGCTGGAGTTCCGCGGCACGCAGTACCCCGACTTCAAGACCGACGTCGCCCTGGGAGACGTCGACATCAAGGCCACGCCGGTCGACGGCGGCCTGCGCGTCAACCTCCTGCCGTCCGGCCCGGTCAATCCCTACGTCGGCGCCGGCGTGACCTACTACTTCCTGGATCCCGATCAGGGGGACATGGACGACGAGACCGGCTGGTACGCCGCCGCCGGTCTGGAGCTGGGGGGCGACTCAGGCCGCTTCTTCGTTGAGGCCCTGTGGCGCAAGCTCGACACCAGCATCAGCTTCGGGATCTTCGACGCCGACGCCCAGTTCGACGGTCTCGCCATCAATGCCGGTGGCGTCTGGCGCTGGGGGAGCTAGCGGACCCGGTGAAGGATGGTGCCGGAGGTCGGAATCGAACCGACATGGGCCGAAGCCCGCGGGATTTTGAGTCCCGTGCGTCTACCAGTTCCGCCACTCCGGCACGGCCCAGGACGAAACGCCGAGGGTCCGGAGGATGCCACGGACGCCGCCGTCGTGTCCACTCAGTCGGTGCAGTAGTTGTTGGGCCATCCCGGGGACAGGACGTAGAGGAGCGTGGTCGTCGTGGTCCTCTCCGGGCAGTCCTCGCCGGCTGCGGGCCAATGGGTCGTGGTGGCCAGCTCGCCCCGGGCGCGCGTGTCGTCGTAGGTGCCGTGGAACTCCGGGCAGACTTCGAACGGGCAGATGGAGAGGTCGTTCGGGACGCAGTCGAGGCTCAGGTGCACCAGGCTCCCCTCGAGGCTTCCGTGACCGCCTCCCACGATGGCATTGCAGAACGCGTGCTGCGTCACCAGGATCGAATCGTCCATCCTCTCGAGGTCCAGAAAGTAGGAAGGGTAGATCACCTCCGGGCAGATCCCGGTGCATGGCGCGCTGGTGAGAAACCAGTGGCCGTCGAACGCCGGTGGGGGCTGCAGGAAGTGCGGCCGGTCGTCGTTGCAGGCCGCCGTCAGGAGGGTGGCCGCCGCGAGCAGGAGGAGGCCGGATGGAGTCGTGCGCATTGCGTCCGAAAGAGTACGGCGATCCGGCTCGGCGTCGGGAGGTCGCAGAGGCGGGAGTGCTGCGCCGGCTCAGCGCCCGGCCGGCAGTCTCAGCGACCCGTCTCGAGGGCCCGGATCCGCGCGAGGGCGGCTTCGCGCTCGGCCGGGCCGGGCGGGCCGCGCCTCAGGTATTCACCGTATGCGGCAAGCGCTCCGGCGCGATCTCCGGCGACCTCCAGCGCCACGCCGAGCCGGACCGCGGCGTGGGCGTAGGACGGGTCGGCCGCGAGGGCCTGCCGGTAGAGTGGGACCGCCTCGCCGCTTCGTCCCGTGGCGCGCAGCACCTCCGCCAGGTTCGTGAGGGCGCGCGGCTCCTCCGGATCGAGCCGCAGCGCCTGCCTCAGGTCGAACTCCGCGGCGGGCAGGTCCCCCTTGCGGATCCGGGCGATCGCCAGGTTGATCCGGGCGCGTGTCATCAGCGGGCCGTGTCGCGTCGCTGCCCTCAGGTCGGTCTCGGCCCCGTCGACGTCGCCCCGATCGAGGCGCAACTTGCCGCGGTTGAACAGCGCCTCGGGATTTTCCGGCTCCAGTGCCATGGCCCGGTCCAGGAAGTCGCCTGCCGCGGCGAGATCGTCGCGCTCCGCCGCCATCACGCCGAGATTGATCAGGGGCCGCGCCCGATCCGGGGCCTGCCGGGCCGCCTCCGACCATAGGGTTCCCGGGTCGGCCCAGACCCGGGCCCGGGCGTGCAGGAGCGGCGCGAAAAGCGCCGCGAGCAGCAGCGCCGGCAGGGTCGCACGCCACGCCGAGCGCATGAGCGCCGGCCACGAACCCGCGGCTGCCGATGTCACGAGGGCGACGCCGATCATCGGCAGATAGAAGCGGCGTTCCGACATCAGGTCGGGGAGCGGGACGATCCAGTAAAGCAGGAGCCCGGACCCGGCGACCAGCAGCCCCGCGCCGGCGCGCCGCGCCGATCCGGACAGACGGATGACGGCGTACGCGGCCGCGACCGCCAG
>JBOGOE010000125.1:0-7362 GCA_050747445.1 Candidatus Polarisedimenticolia bacterium
ATACCATCACAATGGATGTGCCGGAGTTGCTTCGCGATGTCGTGATGTGGGTTCCGCAGGTGGATTCCGATAAGAACCCCGTTCGATTGAAGGGAGTGTATGTTGAGGCACTTGCTCGGCATCTAGGGAGCAAGTAGCACAGACTTCGTGTGGATCCTGGCCATCGCTCAGAATGTACAAGTCCCGCAGGCCGTCCCCCGCGTCCCGCCGTCCTGCGATACTCTCCGGCCGTTAAAGGCGGAGCATGGCCCTCTGCCTGGCAGTGCTGGGGCTGCGTGCGAGTGAGGTGGCCGATCTGCGACTCGCCAGCATCGACTGGCGCGCCGGCACCTTGACCGTCGCCCCGAACAAGACCGGCAGAGGACGCGTCCTTCCCTTGCCCCCTCGCGTCGGCCGCGCGATCGTCGCCTACCTCCACCTCCGACCCCGGTCCACGTCCGAGAGGAGGGTCTCGAGGAGACCCTCACCCTCATTGGTCTCGGGGTGTTCGGGTCGCTGCAGCAGACGTTGTGCTCGACGAATCCGATCGAGAACCTCAACGGGACGGTGCGGCGTATCAGTCGGAACGTGAAGCGCTGGCGGGGCGGCTCGATGGCGTTGCGCTGGACGGTGAGTGCGTTGATGGGAGCCGAGAAGCAGTTCCGCCGGGTGAAGGGTCACGTCGAGATGCGGCGCCTGGTCGCCGCACTCGAGGCGACGATCGGCGGTGTCGCTCTGGACAGGAAGGTCAGCATCGCGTAGAACGTCAACCAGAATCACCGTCGACTTTCAACGGACGACGGGACATCGCCGCGGACTCTCCTCTATAATCCCCCGCACCTGACGAGGAGGGCACGCCATGAAACGCACCGTACTGGGAGTGACGTTGATCCTGGCCATCGCCGGTGCCGCGCTCCTGAGCCTGCCGGCGACGGCGCGCGTCGCGCCGGGGGCCGACCTGCAGCTGACCGTCGGCGGCGATCACGGCATCGCCGCAGCCCCCTTGAAGTGCAAACGGCAGAGAGACCGCTGCCCGATCAGCAACGCCAGCGGCTGCGCGGACTGCTGATCCTCTCGCGCCGGCACAGGCGGCCGTTCAACCGTTCGCTTTTCCGGAGGTCCACCTCATGAAGAGACTCACGCTGACCGTGGCGCTTCTGGCCGTCGTGGCGGGGGCGGCGTTCCTCGCCCTGCCGGCGACCGCGACCGTCGATTCCACCGCCGACCTGGGGCAGATCGTCCGTGGCGACGACGGGATGGCGGCGCAGCGGTCGGGCTGCACCCGGATCACCAACCGGTTCTGCGTCCTCGACACGCGCGACAACTGCAGAGCCTGCCGCTAAACCCGCGTCGCTCCGCCCGGGACGACCACGTCCCGGGGCGCCATGAGCTCCGGGGCGCCGGCCGCCGACCGGCGCCCCGCTTCGTTCCGTCCCGAGTGCGTGCCCTGCCGGTCGCGGTCGCCGCCCTCGCCGCGTCGGTTGTGGCCTGTGCCCCCAATCGAGCGGGAAACCGAATCGAGTTCTCCGTCGACCTGCGCCGTGCCGCGGACGGGGTGGTCGACGTGCGCGCGCGGTTTCCGGGCGCTCCCGGACGGTCCCTCCTCCTCACCGCCTTCGCCCAGCCCGAGGCGCTTCGTCTCGGCGGGCTGCGCGCCTCCTCGGACGGCTGGCCGCTGGTCGTGGAAAGGACTCTCGAAGGGGGGTTCGAGCGCTGGCGGATCGCCGCCCCCCCGGCCGGCGCCCCCATCCTGGTGGAGTACGCGGTCCGGCCCGGCGCCGAGGAGGAGGCCAGGATGGCGGGCCCGACCGGCTACCGGCTGGGCCACCTCGACGCCGCGTTCGGACTGCTCACCGGCCGGCAGATCTTCCTGTTTCCGGCGGAGCCGGCGGCGGCGTTCCGCGTCACCTTCGCGCTCCCGGACGGGTGGGACATCCTCGCCCCCTGGCCGCACGAGCCGGCGGCCGGCGACCGCGCTGTTGCGGGGGCGGCGGCGTTCCGGGTGGAGGGGGACGCGGCTCCGTCGCGGCTCCTGCGTGCCGTGCTCGGCGCCGGCCGGTTCCAGACCAGCGCGGCGCACGATGGGCCGGTCCCCGCGGCGGGCAGCGCGCGCCGCCCCCGCGGCACCGGCGGACTGCCCGGATTCCGGGTGCACGTCCTCGCCTCGATCCCGGTGGAGACCCGCGTCCGCGCCGCCGGCCGCGCGCTCGCCCTCGAGGACTACTTCGCGAAGCGTCTGGGGCGCCCCTCCCGCGCCTACGACCTGTTCCTGGTCCCGCGGGCCCCCTCCGGGTCCTACGTCTCGGTCGCGCCGGCCCCCGAGGGGTTCGGTCTGTCGCTCGGGGACGGTCTGGCGACGCGCTGGCTCAGCATCGGCCGCGCCCTCGGGCAGTCCTACCTCGAGGAACGACTGCGGGGACATGCCGCGGACGCCACGCCGCGCCGCGCCCTCGATGGACTGCCGACCTATCTGTCGGCGCAATTCTCGCAACGCGACCGCTGGCGCTGGAGCCAGGTCCTGATGGAGCAGTTCTATTACAACAGCGCCGGCATCGACCTCGCCGACTCCTCGTCGGAACCCACCGCGCTGGTGCGCGAGTGGCGCGCCACGCTGGTGCTGCACCACCTGTCGCGCGCCATGGAGCGGGAGGAGATCGGACCGCTCGGCGATCTTCTCCAGGACGCAGCGTTCCGCGACGCGTTTCTCGCATGGAGCCCGTTCCTGCGCCGCCTGCCGGACCGGATCCGCGCGGATCTCGATCGCTGGACCGCCGACGGACCCTACCCGTTCCCGTTTCCCGGCGAGGACACGGCGGGGCCGCCGCGTCTCCTTCCGCCCCCGCCCCCGATCCCGGCGGGGAAGACCGCCCGCCGGCTGGATCTCTATCTGGGAGGACGGAACCTGGGGCTGCTCGAGCAGTGCGGCTGCCGCAGCCGGCAGATCGGAGGGATGGCCCGCCGGACGGCCCTCCTGCGCCGCCGGCTGGCGGGGCCGGTGCCGGCGGTCGCGGTGGAAATCGGGGACGCGGTGCCGTTCGACCAGAAGTCCCCGGTCCCCGGCCCGCAGACCATCGCCGACAGCGACCTGGCGCTGTCCCTCCTCGCCGGGGCCGGCACCGCCGGGCTGAACGTGTCGCACGCGGAGCTGGCGTACGGTCCGGAGTTCCTCAGGGAACGGGCGGCGCGCCTGCCGCGCGGCTTCCGGCTGTTCTCCGCCGGCCTCCAGGTCCCGGGTCTGACCCTGCCCCCCGATCTGCGATTCCCGCCCCGCCCGCCCCGTCCCGGCCGGCCGTCGATCCGGATCGTCGGTTTCGTGGAGCGGGGCAATTACCACCTGGGACGGGCCCTGGAGCACGAGGACGCCACCGCATTGGTCGGATTCGCCGACCCGGTGCAGACGCTGCGCCGGCTGACGACCGCTCCGCGGCGTGGCGAGACCCTCGCCGTCGCCGGGTATCTGTCCCCCACCACGGTGCTGCGGCTGGCGCGGGAATTCCCGGGGCTGCCGCTGGTCGTCACCCACGACTACTTCCGCTTCAACGAGGATCGGCGCGTGACGTTCGAGCGCCCGGTCGAGGGGCTGGCGACCTTCGGGATGCTGGACGGGACCCTCGTGGTCCTGCTCCAGAGCGATGCCTACGGTCTGGTGCGGCTCGGGTTGCTGCTGCGCCCCGACGGCGGCATCGAGGGGGCGGAGCTGGAGGACCTGGTCCTCGACGACTCGATCCCCGACGACCCGAAGGTGCGCGCCCGGCTGGATGCGCACTACCTCCGGCTGGCCCGGGAGTCGGGGCTCGCCGACCATCCCCCGGTCGGCGGCCTCCTCGCCGGCCGTCTCGGCGCCCCCTACGTCGGCGCCGACGCCTGCGCCCCTTGTCATGAAACCCAGACCGCGCAGTGGCGCACGACGGCGCACGCCGCCGCCTTCGCCACCCTTCTGGCGCGCAATCGCCAGGGGGTCCCCGGTTGCTTCGCCTGTCACGTCACCGGCTACCGGCAGGAGGGAGGCTATCTCGCCGTCGCCGATCGGGCGATGCGCCACGTGCAGTGCGAGTCGTGCCATGGTCCCGGCGGGCGGCATGCCGCCGAACCGCGCCACGACAACATCGTCCGCGCTCCGCCCGCGCTGGTCTGCCGCGAATGCCACGACGAAAAGCATTCCGACATGACCGAGGCGAACTACCCGGACTACCGGAGGCGGACCCTCCATTCCGGTCCACCCGAAGGAACCGGCGCCGGTCCGCGGACACACTGAACAGCGGAGGTCCGGGCGCGGCTCAGGCGGCGGTCTGGAGGGCGTGGGACAGGATCGCCATGAGGTCGCCGGCCGACTGAAAGCGCTGGGCGCGATCGGGGTGGAGGGCGCGCATCACCGCCTCGGAGATCGGGCGCGGCAGGGCGGGGTTCACGGTGTGCGGCGGCGCGGGGCGCGCCTTCAGGTGCTTCATGAGGATCTCCTGCACGTCCCGGCCGGCGAACGGCTCGACACCGGTGAACAGGAAGTAGAGAACCGCGCCGAGCGAATAGATGTCGGTCCGCCGGTCGATCTGCAGCGCCTGGATCTGCTCCGGCGACATGTACATCGGCGAACCGACCACCGTGCCGACGGAGGTCAGGGTGTGCCCCCTGTTCTCGGGGCGGGCGATGCCGAAGTCGAGGATCTTCGCCTCCCCGCCCCCCTTGACCAGGATGTTGTCCGGCTTGATGTCCCGATGGACGATCCCCACCTTGTGCGCCGCCTCGAGCGCGGAGGACAGCTGGCAGGCGAGGCGGAGCTTCTCGGGGAGCGCCGGGGGCGGCACCCGCGCCAGCCACCGGGGCAGCGGGACACCGTCGATGTACTCCATGACCAGGAAGCGGTGGTCGCGCCACTTCTCGAAGTTGAACACCCGCACCACGTTCGGGTGGCCGACCTGCCGGGCCGTCTTGATCTCCTGGATGAAGCGGGCGACCAGGTCGGGACCGATCTCCCCGCCCAGGAATTTGAGGGCCACGGTCTCGTCCAGCTCGGTGTCGTGCGCCCGGAACACCGTCCCCATGCCGCCCCGGCCGATCTCCGCCATCACCTCGTAACGGTCGGCGACCATCATCCCCGGGACGATGTCGCGGATCTCGAGATCCTGCAGGACCGCGCGCGCGTCGGGATAGCGCGCCTCCTTGTCCTTCTCCACGCAGCGCAGGACGACCGTCTTGAGGAACTCCGGCAGGGGCCGCTCGCCCGGACCGGGCGGCGGCACGGCGGCATTGACCTGTTGATGGCCGACGTCCTTCCCGGTGAACGGCGGGCGGCCCACGGCCATCTCGTACAGGACCACGCCGAAGGCGTAGAGATCCGAACGGGCGTCGACCCGATCCTTCAGCAGGACCTCGGGCGGGGTGTACTGGATGATCCGGCCCGCCGACAGCTCCTCCGTCGTCAGGTCGCCGAGCCGCACCCCGAGCCCGAAATCGGCGACCGCGACCTTGTCCTGCTCGTCGACGAAGATGTTCTCGGGGCGGAGATTGCGGTGCAGGACGCCGCGCCCGTGAGCGTGCTCCAGCGCCTCCAGGATCTGCCGCCCGATCGCCACGATCCGGTTCACCTCGAACCGGACCTTCTGATCGAGGAGCGCCCGCAGCGTCCTCCCCTCCGCCAGGGCCGAGACGATGAATCGGCCGTTCTCGTCGGCCCCGGTGTCGAACACCGAGACGATGCCGGGATGCGAGAGTTGCGCGGCGGTCGCCGCCTCCTTCAGGAAGCGCTCCGCCTTGCCGGTCTCGTGCGGCGCCTCCGCCAGTCGCCTGATCGCCACCGGACGGTTGAGGGCCGTGTCGAAACCGCGAAACACCTCCCCCAGCTTCCCCAGGCCGATGGAGCTCTCGACCCGGTAGCGTCCGGGCTCCGACCAGCCGGTCTCTGCGGCCGCGCTCCGCTGGCCGCCGCCGCGCGTCCCGAGGCGGACCAGCGGCGTTTCCTCGATCGACTTGAGACGCTGCACCACGTCCTTGAACCCGTAGTCGAACGACAGGATCTTCTGGTAGACGGCGAGGGCCTCGCGCGGGCGCATGTTCCCTTCCTGCGCCAGGGCCAGGGAGTAATAGATGATGACCGTGTCGTCGTTGACCTCTTCGTCCCCGATCGCCGCGCCGAACTTGTCGGCCGCCAGCGTGTGCAGTCCCTGCTCCGCGAAGATCTTCCCCAGCAGGAACGAGGCCTTGCGATAGTCCCGGTTGTCCGACGGCACCTTCTGCAGCGCCTTGATGCAGGCGTCGAAGTCCTTGCGCTCGTAGTGGAGCCGGGCCGCGGCCACCGGGTCGTCGGCCTTCAGGTAGACGCGCGCCGCCTCCTCCAGACGTCCGGCCTTGCGGTAGAGCTCGGCGGCGTTGCGATAGTCGCGTTCCGCCTCGTACAACCGGGCCGCGTCGGCGGGCCGGCCCGCCCGCACGTAGAGGTCCGCCGCCTGGCCGTTCTCCCCTTCCTTCTCGAACAGCTCGGCCGCCCTGCCGCCCTGCCCCGCCTCGCGATACGCCTCGGCCGCGCGGAACAGGCTTCCCGCCTGCTCGAAGATCGCCGCCGCCTCGGCGTGCTTCCCCTGGCGGATCAGCAGCTCCGCCTGCACTGCCGGGCTGAGCGACGCGACGTCCTTGCCGGCCTCCCTCAGGATGCGGCTCGCCTCCTCGGGACGCTGCAGGCGCAGCATGATGTCGGCCGCCTTCTCCGCCTCACCCGCCTTGCTCCAGGCCTCGGCCGCCGGCTCGGGAAGGAGCGCCGCCTCGAAGTGGGGCGCGGCCTTCGACGGCTCGCCGTTGCGCTGGTACAGCTCGCCGCAGAACCGGTGGAACTTGAGCAGGGCGGAGCGCTCCGAGTCGGTGTGGACGTGTCCCGGCTCGACCTTCGCGAGATCTTCGATCAGCTTCTCGAACAGCCCCGCGGCGATCCGGTTCTTGCCGGCCTTGACGTAGAGAATCGCCGCCTTCTCCCGGAACCCGGCCTTCTCCCAGTGATCGGCGGCCGCCTCGTACTGCTCGAGCGCCTCGAACAGCTCCGCCGCCTTCTGGTGCTGCCCGGCCCGGCTCAGGTACCAGGCCGCCTTGTCCCGCCGATCGAGCCGCAGCTCGATCTCGGCGGCCGCCGCCAGGTCCCCCGCCTTCAGGTGGTAGAGGGAGGCGGCCGACAGGTCGCCCATCTCCTCGGCCAGGCGCGCCGCCAGGTTGTAGTGCTCCCCTTCGAGATACATCTGGTTGGCCCGCTTCCAGTCCCCCGCCAGCCGGTAGAAATCCCCGGCCTGGGCGAAGTCCTTGTCGCGGGCCGCCTGTTTGGCTCTGCGGATGTATTCGGCGGGCGTCGGAATGGGACCACTCCCCCTCGCGCGACGGCGGATCGACGGCCGGGGGACGCAGTCC
>JBOGOE010000126.1:0-3411 GCA_050747445.1 Candidatus Polarisedimenticolia bacterium
CCCCCGCGCCGCCCGCATCGCGACGGCCGGCTGACGGGCCGGCGGGTTTCCGGCGGATCGAGTGAAAACCCGTGTCCATCAAGGCTTTTCGCGTTGCGGGAGGCCGGAACCCGCGGTATAGAATAGCCGAGCCGAGAGGAGGGGCCCCCCGTTCCGGGGGGATCCATGGAACGACAGCCGACGCCACCCGCGCCGCGCCCGGCCGCCGCGCCGGCGACACGCAAGTTCCGCATCCTGGTCGTGGACGACGATCGGGACAGCGTCGGTCTGCTCCGCGACTGGCTGCGGATGTCGGGGTACGACGTCGCGACCGCGGGAAACGGCAATGAGGCGCTGCAGAAGGTCCGGGCCGCGCGCCCCGATCTGATCCTCCTCGACCTCCTGATCCCGCCGCCCAACGGCTTCGAGGTCATCAAGACGCTCAAGCGCGACCGGGCGCTCTCGGTCGTCCCGATCGTCGTCATGACGGTGCGCCGCGACGTCAAGAGCAAGGTCGAGGCGCTGCGGAGCGGAGCCGACGACTTCATCGTCAAGCCGTTCCACTTCGACGAGCTCGACGCCGTGGTCCGGGCCTCCCTCAAGAAGCGGTACCTCTACGCCTCGCTGGAGCGCGCCAACCAGCAGCTGCGGGACGCCAACGAAAAGCTCCTGAAGCTGACGGTCACCGACGAGCGCACCAACCTGCTCAACGATCGGTACCTGAAGCGCCGGCTCGACGAGGAGTTCAAGCGTTCCGAGCGCTACGGCACGCCGCTGTCGCTGGCGATGATCGACCTGGACCATTTCAAGCAGATCAACGACAAGTACGGGCACGACTGCGGCGACCAGGTGCTCAAGGAGTTCGGCAGCCTCCTGGTGCAGAACGCGCGCACCACCGACATCGTCGGGCGGTACGGCGGCGAGGAGTTCCTGATGGTCCTCCCCAACACCGACGGGATCCGGGCGGTCATCGTCGCCGAGCGGCTGCGCAAGGCGGCCGAGGAGAAGATCTACCGCTACCGTGAGTTCCTGATCCGGGCCACGGTCAGCGTCGGCGTCGCCTCCTACCCCGCCAACGCCCAGATCACCACGGTGGAGGCGCTGCTCAAGGCCGCCGACAACGCCCTGTACCGCGCCAAGCAGGTGTCCCGCAACAAGGTCATCGTCGATCGCGCCTCGATGCCCCCCGACGTCCTGGAGGGGGACCTGTCGTCGTTCTTCCGCGCCTCGTACGAGGACAGCGCCACCCACCGCAAGGACGACGACCGCTCCTGACGCCCCGCGTCCCGGCCGGGACGGGGGATTTCTGCTAGGCTAGGTGGTTCGTTCCCGACCACGCGGTCCAGGAGATCCATGCCGTCCAACCGTCCCGCGACGGGGGGCGCTCCGCCCCGCCTTCCGCTCCATCCCGCGGCCCGCCTGGCGCTGCGGACCGGGATCGCCGCCGGGCTGGTGATGGCCGGTCTCCTCACCGTCGCCTTCATCGACGCCAACATCCGCTTCGCCCGCCTGGAGGCGGCCGCGCCGGCGCGGGTCTTCTCGGCCCCCTTCGTCCTCGCGGAGGGGGTGCCCCTGTCGCGCGAGGAGCTGTCCGAACGGCTGGACCGGCTGGGATACCGCAGGGTGGTGAAACACCCGGCCGTCCCGGGCGAGTACGCCACCCGCTTTCGCTCCTTCGAGATCCATCTGAACGCCTTCGATTATCCCGAGGAACGATCTCCCGAAATCCCCGTGCGGGTCCGCATCGGGTTCGGCCGGGTCACCGGCGTCGAGGACGCGCGCGACGGCGCGACCATCGAGACGGCGCGTCTGGAGCCCGAGCCGATTGGCACCCTGTCGGGCAGCGTGCGCGAGGAGCGGCTCCCGGTCGAGGTGGAGGCGCTGCCGCGGACCCTGCTAGAGGCGGTCGTGGCGGTCGAGGACCGGCGGTTCAAGCGTCACTTCGGCATCGACCCGCGCGCCGTCCTGCGCGCCCTGTTCGAGAACGTCAAGAGCGGCGAGGTGGTCCAGGGCGGCAGCACCATCACCCAGCAGCTGGCCAAGAACCTCTATCCCAATCCCGGCGAGCGGACGATCGTACGCAAAGTCTGGGAGACCCTGGCGGCGCTGAGCCTGGAGGCCCTGCACAGCAAGGACGAGATCCTGGAGCGCTATCTCAACCAGATCTACCTGGCGCAGCGGGGACCGATCTCGATCCTGGGGATCGGTGCCGCGTCGCGCCACTACTTCGGCAAGGACCCGCGCTACCTCGACCTGTCCGAATCGGCGCTGCTCGCCGGTCTCATCCAGTCGCCCGGCCGGTACCACCCCTACCGCCGGCCGCAGGCCGCGACCGACCGCCGCAACCTGGTCCTGCGCCTGATGCGCGAGGAAGGGTTCATCACCGCCGAGGAGGCGGAGGCGGCCACGCGGGCGCCTTTGAGGCTTCGTCCCGAGCCGTCGAGCGACCCCCGCCAGGCCCCCTACTTCATCGACTACGTCGCCCAGGAGCTGGAGCGCCTCGACCTGCGCGACCCGGCGTCGGACGTCGGCCTGCGCGTCTTCACCACCATCGATCCGCTCTTGCAGGCCCGGGCGCAGGCGGTCCTCGAACAGAGCCTCGCCGGGTACGAGAAAAACTACCGCCATCTGCGCCCGTTGCCGGGGGGCGAGATCCAGGGGGCGTTCGTGGCCCTGCGACCGCGGGACGGCGCCATCCTGGCGATGGTCGGTGGGCGCAACTACGGCAGGACGCAGTACAACCGCGTCACGCAGGCGCACCGCCAGCCGGGGTCGCTGTTCAAGCCGTTCGTCTTCCTGTCGGGGTTCGAGAAGTCGCAACGCGAGAGGCAGCCGCTGTTCACCGCGGCGACCGTGCTGGAGGACGCCCCCCTGGAGATGGAGGTGGCGGGGAAGCCGTGGGCGCCGCGGAACTTCGACGGCGAGTTCCGCGGACCGGTGACGGCGCGCCAGGCGCTCGCCTACTCGCTCAACGTCCCGACCATCCGGGCCGCCGAGGGCATCGGTCTGCGGGACGTCGTGCGCACCGCGAAGCGCTGCGGCATCAGCAGCCCGCTGCAGGCCGTCCCGTCGATCGCCCTCGGGACCTTCGAAGTCTCCCCCCTCGAGGCGGCCGCGGCGTTCACCCCGATCGCCAACCTCGGGGTCCGCGTCGAGCCGCGGGCCCTGACGTCGGTCGTGGACGACCGGGGACGGATGACCGCGATCCCCGCGGCCGAGGCGAAAGAGGTCGTCACCCCGGAGGCCGCCTACCTGACGCTCGACTTGATGCGCGACGTCGTCCGGTACGGGACCGGGGCGGGCATCTGGGCCTACGGCGTCGAGGGGGAGTTCGCCGGCAAGACCGGCACCACCGACGAAGGCCGCGACAACTGGTTCGTCGGCTTCAGCCCCGACTACCTGGGGCTGGCCTGGGTCGGCTTCGACAACAAC
>JBOGOE010000127.1:0-7564 GCA_050747445.1 Candidatus Polarisedimenticolia bacterium
GACCTGGACGAAGCTCACCAAAGGTCTCCCGAGCGTCGAGATCGGCCGGATTGGCCTGGCAGCCAACTGGCGCAATCCCCGCACGATTTACGCGCTGGTCACCGCGCAGCTCGGCCAGGGAGGATTCTTCAGGTCCGATGACGCGGGCGCCACATGGAGCCGCATCGGTCGCGGCACCGGCGGGGGGCGCGGCGGCCGGGGCGGCGGCCCTGTCGGTTCTGGCGGTGCGGGCGCTGTCGGCGGCGGTGGCGCAGCGGCGCATCTATCCGCCGCAGCATCCGATCGCCAGCCGGGCGCTGTCGACGCTGGCGCTCTACCTGGAGCGGCTGCTGCAGCCGGAAGAAGAGTGGCGGGTTGCCGTGGTGGGCGGAACGCTTCTGGCGGGCGGGGCGCCGCTGGAGGAGCGGGACGAGGGTCTCGTGGCGTTCGCCGCCGACATGAAGGGGCGGGGCATCGAGACCATCGTCTTCCGGCGCGGGGTCGGGGTGGACGACCTGCGGCGGTTCGTGGCGCTGATGATCCTGGACGCGCGCGCCTTCGCGGGGACTCCCCTGCCGGAGCGGATGCAGCAGGAGGGGATCCGGACCATCGAGGCGGGACGGCTGGTCCTGGAGGACCCGGTCGAGCAGGAGCGGGAGAAGGCGGTGAGGGAGGAGACCAGCCCCGACCTTTCGGAGGCCTACGACAACGCGCTGCGGTTCATCGAAGAGAGCATCCTGGGGCATCGCGAGGGGCGCAAGCTGAGCCTGGAGGAGGCGCAGGCCTTCGTCCACACGATGCTCGACCAGATCCAGCAGGACCGCTCGCCGGCCCTCATCCTGACGGCGCTGAAATCGCACCACGCCTACACCTTCACCCACATCATCAATGTCTGCATCCTGACGCTGGCGCAGGCGGAGGCCCTGGGGGCCGATGCCCGGGCGCTGCGGGAATTCGGGCTGGCCTCGATGATGCACGACATCGGCAAGACGCTGCTGCCGCGGGAGGTGCTGGCGAAGCCGGGGAAGCTGACGCCCGAGGAGTTCCATCTGATCCAGCGCCACCCGCAGGACGGCGTTCACATCCTGCACGAGACGCCCGGGGTGCCCGACCTGGCGCTGATCGTGGCGTTCGAGCACCACATGCGCTACAACAACGCCGGCTACCCGAAGCTGCGCCACCCGAGGGCGCTCCACCCGTGCAGCCTGATGACGAACCTGGCCGACACCTACGACGCGATGCGGAGCCGGCGGGCGTATCAGCAGGAATACCCGCCCGAGAAGGTCGCGACGCTGATCACCGAGCGGGCCGGGAGCGACTTCCACCCCGAGCTGGCCCGCGCGTTCATCCAGGTGATGGGGGCCTACCCGCCGGGGACGCGGGTCAAGATCGACACCGGCGAGGAGGGCGTGGTGGTGCGCACCAACCCGGCCCATCCGCACCGGCCGATGGTGCGGCTGCTGAAGGACTCCTCCGGCGGGCTGGTGGGGCGGGTCGAGGTGGTCGACCTGATGCAGCGGGAGCAGGTCGGGAGCCGGTTCGCGCGCAACATCCTGGCGTCGATCCGGCCGGACCGGCCGGTCAAGCCCCCGGCGTCTTGAGGCGGACGGGCTGCGGGCCGGCGGTCACCATCCCCCGGCTGATTGCGTAACGGGTGAGACCCGCGACGTTGTGGATCTCGAGCTTGTTCATGATGCGGGTGCGGTGGTTCTCGATGGTCTTGACCGACAGCATCAGCTGACCCGCGATTTCCTTGTTGGTGTTTCCCTCGGCGATCAGCTGCAGGACTTCCCTCTCGCGCGCGGTCAGGACGTCGTCGCCGCCGGGCCGGGTGGTGGGGCTCGGACGCTTCAGGTACTCGTTGACGACCTTGACCGAGATTGACGGGTGCAGGTAGGTCCCCCCGCCCTGGATCGCACGGATCGCCTCGACCAGCTCGGCGGCTGCCGACTCTTTCAATAAATACCCGCGGGCCCCGGCCTTGAGAAGCGAATAGACGTACTCCTCGCTGCTGTGCATGGTGAGCGCCAGGACCCGGACGCGCGGGTTGTCCTGGACGATGCGCGAGGTCGCCTCGAGACCGTTCATGCGGGGCATGCTGACGTCCATGACTACGACGTCGGGGGCGAGCTGCTGCGCCTTGCGGACCGCCTCGCGCCCGTCGGCGGCCTCCCCCACCACCTTGACGTCGGGCTCGGCGTCCAGGATCGCCCGCAACCCCTGGCGGACGATGGTGTGATCGTCGGCGATCAGGACACGCGTCTTGCGCGGCGCCACCCTCACGCGGCACCTCGACCGGCATCGACCCCGCCGCCCCGGCCGGGCCGGTGCGCGCGGAGCGCCCCACGGCCCCGCTCGCCCGAGGCGGCGAGGAACGGCAGGGAGGCGACCAGACGGGTCCCGAGACCGGAGCGCGCGTCGGCGCTGAACACGCCGCCGGCGCGCTCGACCCGCTCGCGCATCGACAGGAAGGGTTCCTCGCCGGACTCCGCTGGGCGGGCATGATGAAGGTCCGCGGTGCGGACCCGGCCGTCGTCCCAGACCACCAGCCGGATGGAGGGACCGGTGGCCGACAGGCCCAGCAGAGCCCGGCGGGCCGACCCCTCCCGCTCGATCCGCCCGAGAGCCTCCTGGACGAAGCGGAACAGCAGGGTGGCCGGCTCGTTCCGGACCTCGGGGACGTCTCCCTGAGGCCGCACCGAGACCCGGATCCCGGTGCGCCGCGCGAAGGCGTCGGCGTACCAGCGAAGGGTCGGCATGAGGCCGAGATCGTCGAGCATCACCGGCCGGAGATCGCCGGCGATGCGGCGGGTCGCCTCGATGGTGTGCTCCAGGACGCGGGACATGCCGCCGAGGGCGGACTCGACCTCGGGCCGCAACGGCTGGATCAGGTCGCGCACCACCCCCAGGTGCATCTGGGCGGCGCTCAGGGACTGCGCCAGCTCCTCGTGCAGCTCGCGCGCGAACCGGCGGCGGTCCCCCTCCAGCATGGCTTCCAGGTTTTCCGAGACCGATCGCAGGTCCTGCTGCCGGCGGCGCAGGTCTTCGAGGGTGCGGGTCCGCTCGAGGGCGTGGCCGATCTGCTCGCCGAGGATGGCGTAGACCTCCGCGTCCCCCTCGTCGAAGGTGCGCCGCGGCAGGGCCTCGAGCCGCAGCACGCCGAGCGCCCGCTCCATGCTGCGGATCGGGGCGACCAGGACCGAGCGGCTCTCGGGCCAGTACAGGGAGCCGCGCGGCAGGCTGCTGGCGTCCTCGACGCGCACCGGACGCTGCCGCAGGAAGGCCTGCGTCCCGAGGCAGGTCGCCGGCTGGCTGCGGCGGACCGGGAACCGGTAGGTCAGGAATCGGCGGCCATTCGGTCCGGCGGCAGCCCGCACCACGATCTCCCGGGCCCGGGTTTCGTACAGCCCCAGGACGACCCCGTGGCACCGATCCTCGGTCTGGCGCACCAGCTGGGTAATGCGCGGCAGCAGGAGGTCCAGCCGCTCCTCGGCGGAGATTTCCTGGTTGACCCGGTTCAGGAGGGCGAGCTGCCGGTGCCGGCGCTCTTCGATTTCCCAGACCTGGGCGCCGTCGAGGACCTCGGCGATGAGACCGGCGAGCGCCGCCGACAGGACCCGATCGGCCGGGGGAACGCCGAACGTCGGGCCGCCCCGATCGGCGAACAGGAACCCGACGAACCTCCCCTGCCGGCAGAGCGGCAGGCAGTAGAGCGAGGTCAGCCGGGACCAGCCCAGGGGGCAGAAGGATCGCGATGCCCGCTGCCCGACCCGCTCCTCCAGGAGCGGCTGGCGCCGCCGCAGCAGACGGCGCGTGAGGGCGAAATGGCGCGGGGAGAGATCTTCTCCATCGGCCGCGGCCCGGACCGGCCGGGTGCCACGGCCGCACAGCCGCCGCATCCAGCGGCCGCCGTCCTCCAGGAGCCAGATCTCGGCACGGGTCAGCCCGAGGGCGCGGCAGAACTCACGCAGCACCCCCTCGCCGATGGCTGCCGGACCCCGCCGGGCCGAGGCCAGGATCGACACCCGGTAGAAGATGCGGAGATGGTCGATGCGCTCCAGCCGCTTGCCGCGGACGGCGCCGTCGCGCCCCAGATGCTGGCCGAGGGACTCCGCCAGCACGCGCAGAGCCAGACCGTCGTTGTGGGGGCGGGAAGCCGCCGCGTCGGGGACCCCGGCGGCGGACGGCTCGACCGGGGTGCGACGGAACATGACGACGCACCCCTGCGCCCCGCGCGGACCGCGCACCGGGGCGGCCTGGACCGACAGGGCGCCCGCGAGATCCTGCCAGGACGGGGACGAGGGAGGATCGAACCCCTGCCCCAGCAGGTCCTCGATGGTCCGCGGCGGGTTGTCTTCCAGGAGCCGCCGGGCGCGCCCCTTCAGGCCGGCGGCGGCGACCAGGCGGAGGGCGCTGCCGTCCCTGTCGATGCGGACCAGGAACAGACCATCGGCCTGGAGAATGCCCCGGGCCCGGCGCAGCAGGGCGGCGACCGGAGTCTCACCCGACCTTTGAGGCGATCCTTGTCTCATGCGGAGTTGCGGCTGACCCTGTCGGACGTTTCGCTGATTGCTATTGTCGGCAGGGCCGCCCTCGATGTCAATCACGATCTTCGACGCCCGCGTGCGGCGAGCCGGGCGAAGACGGCGGCGATCCGCTCGGCGGCGCGGCCGTCCCAAAGGGGCGAGACCGGCTTCCGGCGGCCGGCCGCGGCGGTTCCCGGGACGGCTTTCAGGATGCGGCGGGCTTCCGACAGGATGCGCCGGGGGTCGCTGCCGACGAGACGGTTGGTGCCGCGCGACAGGGTGATCGGACGCTCGGTGTTGTCGCGCAGGGTGAGACAGGGAACGCCGAGGATGCTGGTCTCCTCCTGGACGCCGCCCGAGTCGGTCAGGACGAGCGCCGCCCGTTTCTGGAGGTGGAGGAAATCCAGGTAGCCGAGCGGCTCGATCGGGCGCAATCCGGGGCCGGGAGCGCGGGCGGGGCCGGCGGCGGTCCCCTCCCCCGGTCTCTCGAGCCGGATGCCGAGGGACGACAAGCCGCTCACGGTGCGCGGGTGGACCGGGAAGACGATCGGCAGGACGCGCGCCAGCTCGTGCAGGGCGGCGAAGATGCGCCGCAGCGAGACCTCGTTGTCGACGTTCGACGGTCGGTGGAGGGTCAGCAGGGCGAAGGGGGGCCGGAGACCGAGACGCTGCATGACCTCGGAACCGTCGGACCGGAGCGCAAAGCGCCTGAGGGTGTCGATCATGACGTTGCCGACGTGATGAATCCGCCGCGGGTCGGCCCCCTCGGCCCTGAGGTTGCGGCCGGCCTCGGGGCTGGTGGTGAACAGCAGGTCCGAGAGGGCGTCGGTGACGATCCGGTTGACCTCCTCGGGCATCGATCTGTCGCGGGAGCGCAATCCCGCCTCGACGTGCGCCACCGGCACCGGGGGGGACATCTTGGCGGCGACGACCGAGCAGGCGAGGGTCGAGTTGACGTCCCCTACGACGACGACCCAGTCGGGTCGGTCGTCGGCCAGGACGCGCTCGAAGGTCTCCATGATGCGGGCGGTCTGCGCGGCGTGGGTGCCGCTGCCGACGCCCAGGTGGACCTCGGGCCGGGGAATTTCCAGCTCCTGGAAGAAGACGTCGGACATCAGGTCGTCGTAATGCTGGCCGGTGTGCACCAGGACCGGGGTAAAGAGGTCCGGACGGGCCTGGAACGCCCGGAGGAGCGGCGCGATCTTCATGAAGTTCGGGCGCGCCCCGGCGACCAGCATCAGACGCAGCGGCCGGGCCGGTGTGGGACTTCTGGTGCGCGCCGCCGCTTTGACCGTCAAGCGTCCCCCTCCAGGTCGCGGCAGATTGTGGGGTACCCCCGCGGCCAAGTCAACGACTCCGGCGGCAGGCGCCGCTCGTTGAGATAGCGCCCGCCGATCCCATCGCGGCCCAGCCTCCAGAAGACCGCCAGCGGCGCCCGCCCGATTGCGGCCGCGAGCCCGCCGTGCTCGCCGCGCTGGTGATGGAAGCGGCACAGGGTCGCCCGGTTGGCCGGAGCGTCGTTGCCGCCACGGGAGCGGTAACGGAGATGATGGTCCTCGAGGTGGCGCCGTGACGAGCATCCGGGGGCGGTGCAGCGCCAGCCGTCCCGGATGAAGACCGCGTCGCGGGAGGGGGGGCGCGCCTTGTGGTCCGGGTCCCAGGTGTGGACGAAGTCCTCGAGCATCGCCAGGAGACCGACCCAGGGGGGCAGCCGCCGGCGGCGGATGGAAAACGTCCGGGCGGCGACCATCGAGGGGGGCGGATCGGGGTCGGGCCACGGGTCGCCGCGGGGGACGGCCCCGGCGCGGGACTCGAGCCGCTGACGGTTGAGTTCGATCGCGGCGAGGAAGTCCGTGGCCACGGTGACCGGCAGGCGAAGCCGGAGGAAAACGTCCGGGGTGGCCGCGGGGACACCGGGGACGCCGGGGACGCCGAGGACGCCGAGGACGGCGCGGCCGCATGCGAGCACACGGGCGCGGGCCAGGCCGGGCGGCCGCATGAGGGAGGCGTACCACTCGGCATCGGTGGGGGGCGTCCCCGGGCTGGGGCAGGGGCTGGGGTTGGGGCCGGGATCGGTCGTGCGGCCGGCGTCGAAGCCGGCATCGGGGCCGGCGCCGCTGCCGGCGCCGTTGCCGCTGCCGGCCCAGGGAGCCTGCCGGCGGCGCAGACCGAGGAGCCGGGCTTCGTCGCGCAGGCGTTTGATGGTCATCGACCCGGCGCGATCGGCCCAGACCCGTTCCAAGGGGGGGCCGGCGCGCGCATCATCGAGGATGCGGGCGACCAGGAGCGCCGCCTCGAGGCCGATGCGGCCGGCACGGTAGCGCGCGCGCAGGAGCGGAAAGCGGCGCAGGGCGCGCGCGGCGCGGGCCCGATCCTCGCCGGTGGTCCGGGACAGACCGAGGCGCTCCTCGGCATAGTGCCCGACGCCGGCAAAGCGCAGACGCTCCCATCCGCCCGCCCGCGCGATGCCGTCCATCAGGTCACCAACGTGCGCTTCGAGCTCGTCCTCCAGGGCGACCAGGCGCCGGAGCCGCGCGTCCAGATCGAGGACGCTCCCCTTCCCCGGCGCGGCGGCCAGCCGCTGCAGCCGCCGGAGCGCGTCCCGGGCGGGGCCGAGCGCCGCGCCGGCAGCGTGGGGCGGATCGGGGGAGGGCAAATGCCGCCACCGATCGGTCGCGCGGGACAGCGCGGTTTCGATCGGACCGGGGGCCGGGCCGGGTACGGGGGCATGCGAGACGTGGGCATCACCGGCGTGGGCGTCACCGGCGTGATTGTTGCCGGCGGAAGCCTGGCCCGGGAGACCGGCGGCGCCCGGCGTGGGATCGGCGAGCCCTGAGGCCAGGCTCTCCGCGACCAGCGCTTCGACAAAGGGGGTCGCGCCGGCGCTCCGTCCCACGATGGCGTGGAAGAGCGCGACGCCCTCGTCGAACGCCACCAGGATCGGCGCGGGCACGGGGATCCGGACGAGGACGCGGTCTTCGTCGAAGGGCGGGAGGATGTCGCCGGGGGCGGCGCGCGCGCGGGCGACCTCGGCCCGGAGCTCGCGCACGGTGAGGCGC
>JBOGOE010000128.1:0-5475 GCA_050747445.1 Candidatus Polarisedimenticolia bacterium
TGCATCATCACCATGGTCTGGGTCGACCCGCGGCTGTCGGACATGAAGGACGCCGACTTCAACGAGCTCTACCGCAACAACCGCTCCGCCATGAAGGAGGCGATCGAGAAGGCGCTGCGGAAGAAGCCGGGTATCCAGGAGCTGCTCAAGGAAGATCGCCGGGAACCGCGTCACATGTACTACAACCGCGACCGCAAGCGCTGGGAGTTCTGAGACCGCCGCGGCGCGCTGACGGGAGGTGCCCATGCCGGAGAAGCTGCCGGTCATTCCCGACGCCACGATCGTCGCCCGTCTCCAGAAGGAGCTGCCGGGCTGGACCTACGAGAACGGCTGGATCCGCCGCAAGTACGCCACCGACGGATGGCCGGCGACCCTGATGCTGGTGAACGCCATCGGCTTCCTGAGCGAGGCGGCCTGGCACCACCCCGATCTCGAGGTCACCTGGGGGAAGCTCTGGGTGAAGCTGAAGACCCACGCCTCGGGGGGAATCACGGAGCGGGACTTCGCCCTCGCCCTGGAGATCGATCGGTTCGCCCTCTGGAGGCCGACCCCGGGGTCCGCCATGGAGGGGACCCCGAACGCGTGGATCCGGGCGAAATAGCGGGAGGCCCTCAGGACGACGCGGCCGGGGCGGCGCTCTCGGCCGGCCGCCCGGGACGCCCGGACCGGAGGGAGCGCGGCAAGGGCAGGAGCATCCTCACCGTCGTCCCTTCGTCCTGCGATTCGATCTCGAGCGAGCCCCCAAGCTGGCGGACCCGCTCCTGCATCCCCGCGATCCCGACGCCGACGCTCGCGCGCATCCCGGCCCTGCGTCCGGCGGAAGGCGTCGCGATCCCCCGGCCCCGATCCCGGACGATCATCGACAGGTATCCGTCCTGGCGTGCCAGCTCGATGGCGGCCGTGGCGCTCCCCGAGTGGCGGTGGATGTTGGTCAGGCACTCCTGCAGGATCCGGAACACGGTGGTCTCCAGATCCCGGGGCAGCCGGCCCAGACGTCGTGGCAGCTTCATCTCGATCCGGATGCCGCTCCGTTTCGCGAAACCGCCGGCGTAGGTGCGCATGGCCGCGGGGAGCCCCGCCTCGTCGAGGAGGGGCGGGTGCAGGAGGTACGACAGGGTGCGCATCTCCTGCACGCATTGCTCCGCCAGCGCCAGGCTGGCGTCGAGCGGCCGGCGGGCGGCCTTCGGCAGGTTGGTGGCCAGCCGGCTCACGGCGCCGAGATTCATGGCGAGGGCCGCCAGGATCTGCGCCGTGCTGTCGTGCAGCTCCCGGGCGATCCGCCGGCGCTCCTCGTCCTGCGAGCGCATCAGGCGCGCGGTCATGTCCTGCAGCGCCGCCTCCGTGCGTTTCCGTTCGGTGATGTCCTGCACCGTCCCCTCGAGATACCGGATGCGCCCCTCCGCGTCGCGCGCGGCGCGCACGCTCGACTGCAGCCAGATGACCGCCCCGTCGCGGCGCAGGGCGCGGCTCTCGAAGCCGCTGATCGACCCCCGTTCGGAGACCAGACGGAGCATCTCCTCCCGCCTTCCCGGGTCGGCGTAGACCTGCCGGGACAGATCCTGGATCGAGGTCACCAGCTCCTCGGGCGAGTCGTAGCCGAGGATGCGGGCCATCGCGGGATTGGCCTCCAGGAGCCGCCCCCCGGGGGTGGCGCGTGCGATGCCGAAGAGATTGTTCTCGAACAGCGAGCGATAACGCGCCTCGGCCTCGCGCAGCGCCTCCTCCGCCCGCCGGCGCTCGGTGATGTCCATCATCGAGCCGATGATCCGGACCGCCCGGCCGGACTCGTCCCGGAGGGCGAACGCCCGGTCGATGACCCAGGCGTAGCTGCCGTCGGCGCGGCGGAAACGGTACTCGAGCGACCAGTGGGGATCGCCGCCGCCGGCGGCGGCCCACATCCGCTCCAGGACGCGCGGTGCGTCCTCGGGATGGATGAGACCGTCCCCCCAGGCCCCCTCCGGCCGCACCTGCTCCGGCGCGTAGCCGAACCGGGTCCGGATCCCCTCGTTCCAGCGGACCGTGTCGGTGCGCAGGTCCCAGTCCCAGATCGCGTCGTTGGTGGCGCGCGCCACGATGGCGTACCGCTCCTCGCTGGCGCGCAGCGCCCGCCCGGCCTCCTTGTGCGCCGTGACGTCCTGCATCGAGCCCATCATCCGGATCGGACGGCCGGCGGCGTCACGGATCACGTAACCGCGGTCGAAGACCTCGGCGTACGAACCGTCGGCCCGCAGGAAGCGGTACTCGGCCTTCCAGGCGTTCTCCGTGCTGTCGATCGCCGCATGGACGCCGGCCCAGACGTGCTCCTTCTCCTCGGGATGGATCCGGTCGACCCACCACGCGGCATCGGCGCCCACCGTCTCCGCCGGGTAACCGAAGTTGGTGGTCACCGCCGAGTTCCACACCACCCGACCCGAGACCAGGTCGTAGTCCCAGATGGCGTCGTTGGTGGCACGTGACAGGATCTCGTAGCGCTCCTGCGTTTCCTTGAGCGCCGCCTCCCAGCGCTTGCGCTCGGTGATGTCCCGGGTCGAGCCGACCATGCGCCGCACCCGTCCGGTCGCGTCGCGCACCGGATGGGTGGAGTCCCAGACCCAGCGCACCGTCCCGTCCGGATGGACCACCCGGTACTCCTCCTTCCACTCCTCCTCGAACCCCCCGGCTTCCAGGCGCTCGAACGCCGCCTCGATCCGCGGCCGATCGTCGGGATGCACCGCTTCGCGCCAGGCGTCGTAGTCGGCGTACAGGCTGTCGCAGCTCCGGCCCCACATCGACTCGTAGGCGGGGCTGATGTACAGGTACTTTTTCGCCACCACGTCATCGGTGTAGACGACGTCGTGGATGACGCCGGCGATCTCCCGGAGCCGCTCCTCGGTCTCCCCGAGGGCCCGTCGTGCCTCCCGCTGCTCGGTGATGTCGACGGTGACGCCGCGCAGGAGCGCCGGGCGGCCACCGGACTCCGGGATCACGCGGATCTGGTCGCGCAGCCAGCGCACCCGGCCGTCGGCCGCGAAGGCACGGTATTCGACCTGATGATCGCATCCCGATCGCGACGCCGACGAACCGACGGTCTTGACCCGATCCCGATCCTCGGGATGGACCATCGTGGCGTCGAAGCCGGGGTCGCCCAGCCAGCGCTCCACGGGGTAGCCGAGCATCCGCTCGGCGGCGGGGCTGACGTAGGTGTAGCGGCAGGTCGCGATCTCCATCTCCCAGACGATCGCGTCGATCCCGGCGACGAGGTGCCGCAGCCGCTCGACGTCGGTGTCGCGCCCGGCGCCGCGCCGGCGCGCGGGAGGGACCGGGATTGTCACTGCGCTCTTCCGCCTCACGGACCGGTTCGACTCCTGATGCCTCGATGGCGGCCGCGGCGACCCCGGCGGCGCGGAGGGACGGGGCCCCGCATTGGAGCAGACTATCCGCCGCCCTTTGCCTTCCTGTCAACTCCATCCCGCCGTATACTCCGGGAATGCTCCGGGCGTCATGGTCCAGCAGGACTCTGTTTTCGGCGGTGGCGGCGCTGATCCCGGCGATGGCGCCCCCCGCCGCCGCGCAGTCGGTCAACGACCCGGCCCTGATGGTCGAGACCGTGGCCACCGGCCTGCTGCAGCCGACCAGCATGGCGTTCCTCGGCGACGGCGACCTCCTGGTCCTGCAGAAGGGGGACGGCCGGGTCCGGCGCATTCTGGGCGGCGCGCTCCTGGCGTCGCCGGTTCTCGACCTCCCGGTCCATTCCAGCAGCGAGCGCGGCCTTCTCGGGATCGCGCTCGACCCGGCGTTCGCGGACAACCGCTTCGTTTACGTCTATTACACGGAGAGCTCCTCGGGCCAGGACACCAGCAGCAGCCTGGTCCAGCCGCTGGGCAACCGGATCGTCCGCTACGTGTGGGACGGGACCGCGCTCGTGAGCCCGGCGCTCCTGGTCGACCTCCCCGCCACTCCGGGACCCAACCACAACGGCGGGGTCATCGGCTTCGGCCCGGACGGCGCCCTCTACGCCGTCATCGGCGACCTGAACCGGAACGGCAAGCTGCAGAACTTCCCCACCGGCCCGGACCCGGACGACACCGGGGTCATCCTCAGGGTCGGCCGCGACGGGCAGGGGTTGCCCGACAACCCCTTCTTCGATCCGGCCGATCCCGCCGATCCGATGAACCGCGTCTTCGCCTACGGCGTCCGCAACTCGTTCGGTCTGGCGTTCGATCCGGTGAGCGGGGCCCTGTGGGACACCGAAAACGGTCCGGGCTCGTACGACGAGGTCAACCGGATCTTCCCGGGCTTCAACAGCGGCTGGGAGCAGATCATGGGACCGGACGAGCGCGACCCGCAGGGAGTGACCGATCTATGGGTCGCCCCCGGGTCGCGCTACGCCGACCCGGCCCTCTCCTGGGCGGTCCCGGTGGCGCCGACCGGGATGACCTTCGTCGCGAGCCCCCGGTTCGGCTGCGCCTACCTTCACGACCTCCTGGTGGGGGACAACAACTGCGGTCAGATCTACCGTCTCCCCCTGAACGAGGCGCGTGACGACCTGCTGCTGTCCGGCGCACCGCTTGCCGACCGGGTCGTCGACAACTCCGGCGCCACCTGCGTGTCGGCGGAGATGGACGGGATCCGCTTCGGCACCGGCTTCGGCGTGGTCACTGACCTGGAGAACGGCCCCGACGGACGGATCTACGTGGTGTCGCTCAGCCGCGGAGCCGTGTACCGGATCGGTCCGCGCCCCGGCGCCTTCCCCGACGCCGACGGCGATCTGGTGGCGGACGCCTGCGACTGCGCCCCGGCGGATCCCGGCGCCTACGCCGTGCCGGGGGAGGTCGCAGGATTGACGCACACACCGGCCGGGTTGACCTGGGAGCCCCGCTCCAACGAGGCGGGGCCCGGGACCACCTACACGCTGGTGACCGCCTCCCTGGAGGGGCTGCGGCTTGACCGGGACTTCCGCGCCGCCTGCACCCTGGCCGATGCTCTCCCCGGTCCCCCCTTCTCGGACGCGCGGTCCCCGGCCCCGGCCGGCTCGGGGGATCTCCACCTGGTGCGCGCCGCCAACGCCTGCGGCGCCGGCACCTTCGGCGATGCCTCCTTCACCCCCGACCCCCGCGACGTCCTCGATCTGGTCCTGCCGCCCCCCTGTCTGTGCGCGGACCGGACCGGTGGCGCGCAGATCCGCTTCCGGATCGCCGGCGAGTACCTGAGCGTCTGGATCGAAGACGCGACGTTCATCGACCAGGCCCGTGAGATCCTGGCCGGCGGCGCGCCGCAGATCCCCTTCTTCGATGCGCTGGTCGACGGTCCCGATTGCGACCCGCAATGGACCTGGCACGTCGATCCGCGGCAGGTCCGCTTCGTGGACGCCGCCATCGAGCTGTGCGACGGTCTCCCCTCCCACATCGAAGCCGACAAGAGCTACTGGCTCGGCACGGTCGGCTCCTTCTGCCCCTGGACCGCCGTCGTCGAAGCCGTCACCGACCGCCGCTGAGC
>JBOGOE010000129.1:0-4430 GCA_050747445.1 Candidatus Polarisedimenticolia bacterium
ACCTGGTCCTGCGCAACGCCCGGATCTGGACGGCGGACCACCGACTCCCGCGGGCCGCGGCGCTGGCGGTCAGGGGCGAGCGGATCGACTGGGTCGGCGACGAGGCGGGTGCCGCGGCCCGCACCGGCCCCGCGACCCGGGTGATCGACGCGGGCGGGCGGCTCGTCCTGCCGGGATTCGTCGACAGCCACAACCACATCGCCCTGGGGGACGACCCCGAGGTGGTGCAGCTGGGGGAGACCCGGACGCTCGAGGCGATCCGCGCGCGCCTGCGCGCGTTCGCGGTGGCCCACCCGGATCTCCCCTGGATCGAGGGGGAGGGCTGGAACTACGGGGCGCTCCCCGGCGGCCGGCTGCCGGTGGCGGCCGACCTCGAGGGGGTCACCGGCGGCCGCCCCGCGTTCCTGGTGTCGTACGACGCGCACACCGTCTGGCTGAACCGCCCGGCGCTGGAGCGGCTCGGCATCCGGGAGGGGGTCGATCGACTGCCGTTCGGGGAGGTCGATCGCGACCCCGGAAGCGGCCGTCCCACCGGGCGGCTGCGCGGCTTCGCCACGCTCGGTCTGTCGAGCGCCGGGAAGGACGCCCTCAAATCGATCCTGCCCTCCTATTCGGAGGCGCGCCGTGCGCGCCGTCTGGCCCGCAATCTCGACACCGCGGCCCGCTTCGGCATCACCACGATCGTCGACCCCCAGGTGTTCTTCGAGGATCTGCCCCTGTACGCGGCGGCGATCGCCGGCGGCGCGCCCCATCCCCGCCTGCAGATCGCCCTGTTCCACCCGCGCGGCGCCGGCGACGCCGATCTCGCCCGTTTCGACGAGGCTCGGCGCCTCCACGACGACGACCGGCTGCGGGTGGCGGCCCTCAAGCTCTACATCGACGACGTGATCGAGCCCCACACCGCCGCCATGCTGGAGCCGTATGCCGATCGACCGGACCTTTCGGGCGAGACCCTCTACGCGCCGGAGGAGTTCGCGGCGCTGGTGACCGGGCTCGACGCGCGGGGCACCCAGCTGTTCATCCACGCCATCGGCGACCGGGGCATCCGCACGGCGCTCGACGCGCTGCAGGCGGCGCGCGCCGCGAACGGCGCGCGCGACGGCCGCCACCAGCTGGTACACGTCGAATGCCTGCACCCGGTCGATCTGCCGCGCTTCCGCGAGCTCGGGGTGGTCGCCTGCATGCAGCCCCGTCACTGCGCCCCCGACATCACCGCCCGCTGGGCGGCCGCCGTCGGCCCGGACCGGTCCCGCCATGCATGGGCGTTCCGCAGCCTGCGGGAGAGCGGCGCGGTGCTGGCGTTCGCCAGCGACTGGAACGTGGCCGAGATGGACCCGCTCGTCGGGATCTACACGGCGGCGACGCGCCGGGGCCTCGACGGCCTGCCATCGGAGGGATGGATCCCGGAGCAGACGATCGACGTCGAGAGCGCGCTGCGCGCCTACACCGTCCAGGGGGCCTGGGCGAACTTCCTCGAGGGGAATCGGGGCTCGATCGCCCGGGGCCTCTACGCCGACTTCGTCGTCCTGTCGGACGATCTCTTCGCCCTGCCTCCCGATCGGATCAAGGATGCCCGGGTCCTCCTGACCCTGGTCGGCGGCCGCGAGGCGTATCGCGCGCCCGGGGGGCTCGGAGACCGCCGCCTCAGAAGCGGTAGCGGAGTGCGAACGGATGACCGGCAACGGCAAATGGACGGCCTGGCCCATCACCCCACCTCTGGACTTCGGCGCGAACCGTACCCGGGAAAAACCGCTGGCGCGAAACCGGAGCCGCAGCGTCGGGCGCGAGACGCCGCGTGCGGCTCCCGGATTTCGGTGCGAATATTGGTTCACCCGGCACCGCGCGCCAAGAGCCATGCGTGGGGAATCCACGGACGGCCCCCTGAGTCGAATCACCCGACGCCGCCACCGGGTGATTCATTCATCCCACGGAGTCCGCGTCCGGCTAGGAGTTCGCAGGAGACGGCCGGCGCCCGATCGCGCCACCGATCGCCGGCCGTTGTAGACTGTGCCGATGAATCGCGAGACCACGATCGCCCGGACGCCGCTGGTCACGCTGCGGCGCTTCGATCATCCCGCCGGGGTCGCGCATCGCGACCCCCGGGAGGAGATCGCGCCGGTCTTCTCGATCAACGTGGTCGAGCGGGGCACCTACGACCTGACCGCCGGACGGACGCGGCACCGCTTCAGCCCGGGGATGATTTTCGCGACCCGCCCCGGTCTTTCCTACCGCTGCCGGCACCGCCAGGAGATGCCGGACGACGTCTGCCTGTCGATCGCGTACACCGAAGAGCCGGTCCGCGAGGCCGGGATCCCGGCCGCCCTCCCGGTGGCCCTTCCCCCCACGAACCGGCTGGCCTACGGCACCCTCGGGCTTCTCGGCGCCGCCCGCGGCGGGGCGGTCGATCGTCTCGACCTCGAAGCGCGGGCCGCCGAGTTGCTCGCCGCGGCGGCGGAGGTCCTCGATGGCCCGCCGGCGCGGCTCTATCGACCGGCGCAGCTCGCCTGGTATGCCCGCCGCATCGACGCCGCGCGCGAACGGCTCGAGCGATCATCCGCGGAGCCCCATTCGCTCGGCACCCTGGCGCGCGACGCGGGGATCAGCCCGTTTCATTTCGCCCGCCTGTTCCGCGAGCTGACCGGCCGGCCGCCGCACCGCTACCTGACCGGCGTGCGCCTGCGGGAGGCGGCGCGCCGCCTGCGCGAGGGGGCCCCGGTCACCGGCGCCTGCTTCGAGTCCGGCTTCGGCAACCTCAGCCACTTCATCCGCTCCTTCCGGCGCGTCTTCGGCGTCTCTCCATCGCGCTACCGCGGCTGATCCGCAAGAAAGCGCAAGTCGCGCGGGCCCCCGGCCCGCTACCCTTCCCGCGCACAGGAGGAGACGAACGATGCGACGACATGCCATCCTGCTCGCCCTGATCCTCGGCGTGGTCCCCGCGGCGGCCGCGGCCGCGGCCGCGCCGCCCCGCGTCGCCGCCGACACCGGTCCCGCGGCGGAGGTCTGGAAAGTGATCGACGGGTTCAACCGCGCCTTCGCCGCGAACGACCCGGAGACCTACTTCCGCTACATCGACGACGACATCGTGATCCTCACCCCCTCGAACCCTTACCGCATCGAGGGGATCGCCGACGACCGGGAGGAGTTCGTGTTCGGTCTGCGCGAGGGATACGGCCGGATCGGCTACTTCCAGGAGCTGCAGCCGCGCATCGACGTCTTCGGCGATGTCGCCGTGGTGACCTATTTCTCCCGCGGCCGCTACGGCGCCGGCGACCGGGCGGCCACCCTGTACCTCAAGGAGACCGACGTCCTCAGGCGGCGCGACGGCCGCTGGACGATCGTGCACATCCACGTCTCGGCGGCCGGTGCTTCGTAGGGGGGCGTGACGCGCCGCTCTCCCGGTCGTGTAGAGTTCCGCCAGGCGGGCGGCCCCTCCGGCGAACCGCCGTCATTCAACGTCGGCGTCCGGCCCACCCGGCGCCGCATTCAGGGGGGCGCGCATGACCTCACGCGGAAGGAAGATGTTGGCTCTCGTCGTCCTGCCGGCCGCCGTCTTCGCCGGCCAGTTCCTGGTCGACACGCCGTCCACGGTCGGAGACCCGTACGGCTCGGCCCTCACCACCGTCGCCCACGCGGCCCCCTCCGGCTGCGAGAACAGGGTCTTCGCGGATTCAAGTGGGTCTTCCTGGGGTCAGGCGATGCATGAAAACCTTGTCTGACAGCGGGTTCCGTGAGTCTAGTCCGGCTTGAAACCGGTGCAGGTTGTGGCGCAGGATGGACCGCATGAAGAACCCCCAGTCGATCCGGTCTCTCTTCTCGCTGCCCGGCTTCGTCGCCGCCGCTGCGCTTGGCGGCATCTTCGGTGACCGGTACGCCCGCGTGATCGTGCTGCGGAGGCGAAAAAAACCGCCGTGTGCTCGCAGTGTGGTCGGCGCTGTCGCGGCCGTTACGACCAGCGGACCTGCCGGGCCCGCGACCTCTCGGTGGCCGGCTGGCGCATCTACCTCGAGTTCGAGCGTTGGCGAGTCCATTGCCCGAGGTGCGGCGGCGTGTACGTAGAGCGGCTCGACTGGCTGGCGAAGAACCCGCGCTACACCCAGCGCTTCGCCATGCACGTGGGCGCGCTCTGCCACGAGATGACCAACAAGGCGGTGGCCGAGCTGGAGCGCCTGCACGACAGCACGGTGAAGGACCTCGACACGATCTACATGCAGAAGCAGGTCCAAGAGGCCGGGCTCCCCGCGCCGCGGGCCATCGGCGTCGACGAGATCGCCATCCGCAAGGGTCACGACTACCGCATCGTCGTCAGCGACCTCGACCGCGGGCGGCCAATCTGGGTAGGCGGCAAGGGCCGAACCGAGGCCGACATGGACCTCTTCTTCGCCACACTGGGCGCGAAAAAGACGGCGCGCATCCAGCTCGCCGCGATGGAC
>JBOGOE010000130.1:0-9152 GCA_050747445.1 Candidatus Polarisedimenticolia bacterium
CTGCCGGCGCGCCCGCCGCGCGCGGCGATGGTCGCGGCGCGGGCCAGCGGCGCCAGGAGGAGGACGATCCCCAGGTTGGTGTTGGTCTGAACGTGGCGCCGCGTGACGCGCACCGCCTCCAGGACCAGCCGGCCGACGCGGCTCCCGGCGTGGCGCCGGAACACCGGGCTGATGGCCAGGGCGCTCAGGACCAGCTGGCGGTAGGTGAGACCGGGGAGATCGCGCCCGCGGCCGACGTTGCCGGGTTTCGGGGCCATCAGCTCCAGAAGACAGGCGGTCTGCGCCGCGGTGGCGATCCAGGCCGCCGTCCCTCCCGCTTCAGTCGCCATTGCAGTTGGCGACGATTGTCCGGCAGCGGGGGCAGATCTGCTTGCACTGCCGGTTCTCCACCGCGGCGCCGCAGACCGGGCAGACGGCGGCGGCCACGGTCATGGGGGCCGGCGGTCCCGGGTCGATCCTCACGACGACACCGCGGCCGCGCGCGTCTCCAGGCGGGCGACGGCGAGACCGGCGATCGCGGCGGCGATGTCGACGGACGCGGTGCGCTGCAGGGCGGAGAATCCGGGGATCCCGTTGACCTCCACGACCAGCAGGCGCCCGTCCTCCGCCTCGATCAGGTCGATGCCGGCGTAGTCGGCGCCGACGGCGCGGCAGGCGCGGATCGCCAGCTCCTCCTGCTCCGGCGAGGGGTCGTGCGCCGTGGCGCGCGCCCCGGCGGCGACGTTGGTCTTCCAGCTCTCGCCGGTGCGGCGGGCGGCGGCGATCACCCGGCCGCCGGCGACCAGGAAGCGCAGATCGGAGGTGCCGTGCGGCACGAACTCCTGCACGTAGAAGACCGCCCTCTGGGTCGTCAGGGCGCGGAAGGTCCGCCACGCCAGGTCCGGGTCGCCGACCCTGCAGATGCCCCGCCCGCCCGCGCCCAGAAGCGGCTTGACCACGACGTCGCCCATGCTCTCGAAAGCGGCCATCGCCTCCGCCTCGTCCTCCGCGGCCACCGTGCGCGGCGTGGGGAGACCGGCGTCGTGGAGCAGACGGGTGGTCCAGTGCTTGTCCACCGTCCGCTCCAGGGCGCGCGGCGGATTGATCACCGGGAGCCCGGCGTCGGCCAGGAGGTGGAGGAGGTCGATCCGGAAGACGATCTGGTCGAGGGAGCCGGCCGGAATGAAGCGGACCAGGAGGGCGTCGAGATCCTCCAGACGCGCGGGGCCCTGCGTCACGCCCGCGGTCCCGCCCCCCGCCCCGCCTGCGAGACCGGTCGCGTCGAGGAGGACGGCGTCACAGCCGCGCGCCACGAGCGCCCCGGAGAGCGCGGCGACGTGCCAGCGGTCGCCGGTGGCGAGGATGCCGACCCGCGGCCGCCCCGTCGCGCCGCGGAGACCCGCGCCAATCTTCGGAGCCGCGGCGCTCATCCCGTCTCCATGCCGAAGGATCGCAGGAGCATCGCTTCGTCGATCGCGCCGGCGCTGAAGGTCAGACCGTCGGGGGCGCTGATGAAGGTGACCTTCGCGGGACTGAACAGGAGCGGATCGATCTTGTAGAAGTCGCCGTGCTCCCGGAACAGGTCGTAGAACGGCCGGCCATAATCCTTCGAGGCCGACGAGGGGACACGGTCCAGGACCGCCCGGATCGCCGCGCCGCCGCCGCGGGCCCACAAGGTCACCTCGGCGCCGTACAGCACCGCGTCGTTGGTGCGGCCGATCGCCCGGAGAGGATCGTCGATGGGCGGGGCGATCGGGCAGGTGCCGGCCCCGGCGACGATGGTCGTCAGATCGAACGACAGCTCCATCAGCTTGTGCAGGGCGGTCTCCACGCTGCGGGCGGCGATCTGGGTCGAGCCGGTCGGACTGGCGGTGCGCGCGGCGATCAGGGTGAGCGCTTCGGGTCCGAGACCGCAGCGTTCCGCCACCCGCGCCGCCACCTCCGGTCCCGGCAGGGAGGTCGTCTCCAGGAGGAGGACGGTCGCGTCGCCCCGGACCTGCATCGGGTAGCGCTCGAACAACGGCTCGACGGCCGCCATGGCGCGGGCCGGCCCCGAGCCCATGCCGGAGAACCCGCCTTCCCGGATCTTCCAGCCGGCGTACTGCGCCGCCATGCATCCGGCGAGGGGGGCGCTGGCGGCGACGCGCGCCTCGGAGACGACGCCCGGTCCGAGACGGCGCTCGGAAAGACGGACCACGCCCAGTCCTCCCATGCAGGCCTCGGCGAACAGGCGCCCCGCTTCCGGCGAGCCGGGCGCCCTGACCCCGGCGTCGATGAGCCGGGCCCCGTTCGGAAGACGGGCGACGGTGGCGCCGATCGCGGCGGCGCGATCCGCCATCTCGTCGGCGATCCGGACGGCGCCGGCGTGGATCCGGTCGAGCCCCGCGATCATGGCGCTCCCCCGGACGCGCCGGGACCGGCGTCCCGATCGTCGCGATGCACCACGCCCCCCTTCATCACGAACCGGACCCGCGTGAGCTCGGTGATGTCCGACAGCGGGTCGCCGGCGACCGCGATCAGGTCGGCGAACCTGCCGGGCTCGAGGGTCCCGACCCGATCGTCCCATCCCATCGCTTCGGCGGCGACGCGGGTGGCCGATACGATGGCCGCCATCGGCGTCTCGCCGAGGGCGACCCGCAGGGGGAATTCGCGCGCGTTCTGTCCGTGCGGGAAGACACCGGCGTCGGTGGAGAACGGGACGGCGAGCCCCGCCCGCAGGGCTTTCCTGAAGGAGGCCTCCTTCATCCCGGCGAGCGCCCGCTCGCGCTCGATCTCCTCCGCCGGGATCCCGAACGCGCTCCCGTCCCTGAGGATCGCCTGCGCCACGTAGAGGGTCGGGACGTAGTATGCGCGGCGGTTCTTGAGCAGGGACACCGCCTCGTCGTCGAGCATGGTGCCGTGGTCGATGGTGCGCACGCCGGCCCGCAGCGCGGCCTTGATGCCGTCGGCGCCGTGGGCGTGGGCGGCGACGTACCGGCCCCAGCGCGCCGCCTCCTCGACCGCCGCGCGCAGCTCGCCGTCGGAGTACTGCCGCGCCCCGGGAGGAATCCCCCGGGACAGGACCGCCCCGGTCGCCAGGATCTTGATGAAGTCGGCCCCCTGCTTGAAGTTGGTGCGAACGGCGCGCAGCACGGCGTCGGGGCCGTCGGCCAGGTTCTGCACCATCGGGACATCCACGTAGAGGGAGAACTGGCGGGCGTCGCCGGCGCCTCCGGTGGACGACACGTAGCTTCCCGCAACCTGGAGCCGCGGGCCGGGAATCGCCCCCTTGTCGATGGCGTAGCGCAGATCGACGTCGGTGAACGGCCAGGTCGGCCCCATGTCCCGGCAGGTGGTGAAGCCGGCGCGCAGGGTGTCGAGGGCGTTTTTCGCGCCGAACAACGCGGCGCGGCCTGGCGTCTCCTTGACCAGCTGTTCTTCCCAGTGGATGCCTGCTTCGCCGGTCAGGTGGGTGTGCAGGTCGATGAGACCGGGGAGGACGGTGGCGGCGCCCAGATCGATGACCCGCGCGCCGCCGGGGATCGGCAGCCGGGCGCCGACCGTCTCGATCCGGTCGCCCCGGATCAGGACGACGCCGTTTGCGATCGGCGGGCCGCCGCGGCCGTCGAGAATCCGCGCCGCCAGCACCGCGACCCGTTCCCCTCCCGGCGGCGGGACGACCGGCGCCGCCGGCAGGGTCGCGGCGGCGGGGAAGAGGACGAGGCATGAGGCCAGGGAAACGGTGACGCGGCGCATCGGCACTCCGGGTTCGGGGCTCCCGGCCCGACCCGGGAGGGATGCTATTCTGGCACAGGAATGAAGCGTCCCCTCCCCGAGACGAAACGCCAGCCCCGGGCTCCGCGCGACGCCGCCCCCCGCCCCCGGGACGCCGAGATGGCGCCCGCCGGGGCGCCGCGCGTCCGGGAGGAGGCCGGTGCCTGCATCCTGGAGGCGCCGGCGGCGCTCGAGGCGGCGCTGCGGGAACTCGCGGCCCGCGCGCGCGTGCTCCTCCCGCGGCTGGAGTCGCGGCTGGGGGTCCGCGCCGCCGCTCCCTACCGGATCGTGCTGATCCCCGCCCGCCGGGGGGAGAACCGGGCCGATCCGGAGATCGAAGCGCTCGACGCGGCGGCCCCGCCCTGGGCCTCCGGTTTCCTGATCCCGGCGCGGCGGACGGGGGCGCTGCGTCTGGCCCTGGCCGACCGCTACCCGCACTCCGATGCGGCGTCGGTCCTGGTGCACGAAGCGGCGCACATGCTGCTGCACGACGCGGTGGCGGGAGACATGCCGCGCTGGTTCGGCGAGGGGGTGGCGACCGGTTTCGAGCGGGAGTGGGGGTTGCGGGACATCCTGGTCTATTCCACCTCGCTCCTCACCGGCAGGCTGCCGCCTCTCGGCGATCTCGACGGCGCCTTCGGCGCCTCGGCACCGCAGGCCCGGGTGGCCTACGCCGCCTCGTTCGACTTCGTGCGCTTCACCCGGCGCCGTCACGGCGCCTGGATCGTGCGGGACATCGTGCGCGAGGCCGGCGGCCGGTCCTTCGGGGAGGCCTGGGAGGCGGCCACCGGCGAGCCGCTCGAGCGGACGGAAGAGGCGTGGCGGCGTGACAGCCTCCTGCTCTACCGCTGGGTCCCGGCGCTCACCGGCACCGGGTCCCTCTGGGCGGTCATCACCGTCCTGGCCTTCGCCGCCTTCGCGCGCCGGCGCGCCCGCGTGCGGGCCATCCGCGAGCGCTGGGAGATGGAGGAGGGGCCGGAGCGCGATGAGGGACCGCCCGGGGACGGGTCTACGATGGAGGAACCCGATACACGCTGAGGGTGCCGCTGACCCGCGCCCCCAGCCCGTAGCTGACCGGGTTCTTCACCGTCAGCGTGGCCGCCTCGTGCACCACGCAGGTGAGACGGTGCGTCTGCGCCTCGAGCTGCGCCGGGCACCGGACCCCGTCCCACGAGACCGTGACCCCCTGCGGCGCGCGCACGGCCGGTTTGGCGTCGATCGCCACCTCGTAAGTGCCGGGATCGAGTCGGAGGGTGGTCGCCTTGCCTTCCTCCAGCACCAGCGGCCCCGCCACGATCCGATCGACAACCTCGGCCGCCGCCACCGCCTGGACCACACCCATCGTGGCGCGAATCTGCGCCCGGCCGATGGCCACCGGCGCCGCCCGCCCCTCCTCGATCCTGAGGACCGCCTCATCGGACGACGACAGCGGGACCCGGACGTCCTCCATGACGCGCCCCCCTTCCCCGAGCGCCCTGGCGCCGATCGTCTGCGGCGGGTCGCCCGCGATCAGGCGGATCGCCGCCGGCATCGCCACCTCGGTCGGGATCCGGCAGCGGACCGTGAGATTCGCGACCGCCGGACCTCCGGTGACGGTGAGCTGCGCGTCACCGGTCCTCAGGCACCGGAGCGCGCCGCCGGATGCGATCTCGGCCACCTCCTCGGGGGCGACGGCGAACGACAGGGACTGCTTCTCGAGCGGCTCGTCCTTCGCGTTGAGGGCGCGGGCCCGCATCGCGACCGGGTTTTTGTCGAAGATCGGATCGGGGAGCGGCTCGATCAGCACCTTCGCCGGCTTCCAGTCGGCACAGCCGGCGACGAGGGTGGAAGCGGCGATCAGGGCGCACGCAAACGCGGCAGTGGGACGCATCAATCCTCCTCGAGCCGGGTCGGCCGCCTCCGGCCGCCGCTTTCTGATCGGAAACCGTAGGGGAGGGGCGCCCCGGTGTCAAGAGACTTCCACGGGCCAGGAGCGGTCTCCCTCCCGTAGATCGAACGATCGATCGCATGACGGATCGCATAACCCGCATGAGCGGCGGCAGGGCCGCCGCGCCCGGGAGGATCGCCGGCGCGCCACCGTCTCCCCGCAACCTCCGGTCCGGCAGGGACTTGCCGCCGCCCCGGGAGCGGCGGAACGGGGCATCGGCCGGCGCCGGCCGCTGGCGCGCGGCTTGCTCTCTGGCCGCGTCATGCGCGACCTCGAGACGGTGGCCGGTCCGGGCGGGTGGCGTCGGAGGACGCTCCTCCCGGCGCTCCTGCTCGCCGCCGGGACGCTCACGACCGGACGCCCGACCTGGGCCCAAGGCTGAGTCCTCATCCGGAACAACGCGCCCGTGTTCGGCGCGTCGGACACCATCCCGTTCCAGGCGGGTGAGTGGCAGGTCTCGTTCAATTACCGGGGGCTCCGCTCGGACGACCACTACAACGGCACCCGGTTCCAGCACCAGCGCGAGACCGACCGGAACTACGTCCTCAACACCCAGGAGATCTTCGACCTTGGAGTCACCCGGTCGCTGACCCGCCGGTTCCACCTGTCGGGGAGCATCCCGGTGGTCAACGCCACCTGGTCGATCCCGATGCCGATCACCCCGCCCGGCGTAAGGCGCGAGCAGAACGCCGCCGGTCTCGGTGACCTGAGCGTCATGGGGCGCACCTGGCTCCTCGATCCGGAGAGCCACCGGCGCGGCAACGTCGCGGTCGGTTTCGGGATCAAGGCCCCCACCGGCGACCACGGGACGAAGGACGAGTATCCCGACCGGACCGGCGCCAACAGCGCCGTCAAGGCGGTCGATCAATCGATCCAACCGGGGGACGGAGGGTGGGGCGTCATCTTCGACGTCCAGGGGTACAAGCGCCTGCAGCGGGTGACGTTCTATGGGTCCGGGTCCTATCTGGCCAACCCGCGCGACACCAACGGGACGCCGTCGATCATCGTCGGTCTCGGTCTGGGCTCCGACCCGCGCTTCGCGGATCTCCTCGAGAACTCGGTCCCCGATCAGTACGTGGCGCGCGCCGGAGCGCTCTTCCCCTTCGGCGGCGATCGCTTCTCGGTCAGCCTGGGGCTGCGGATCGAGGGGGTGCCCCGGTACGATCTGTTCGGCGACAGCCACGGCTGGCGGCGCCCCGGATACGAGACCTTCATCGAGCCGGGATTCACGTACACCCGCGGCCGGTCCACCTGGTCGCTCCACGTCCCGCGCGGTCTCCTGCGCAATCGCCAGCCCAACCCGTACACCGGGACGCCGGGCGACGCCACCTTCCCCGACTACATCGTCCTGTTCGGATATTCGTACCGGTTCCAGCCGCGCGCCGCCGACCGCACGGTCCCCGCGGCCCCGGCGCCGGTGGGGCCGGGACCGCTCGAGCCGCCCCCCTTGACCTCCTCCGCGGCGGACGCCGCGCCGACCTGCGATACCCTCTAGAGCCTTCGGCAGAGGGGGGCGCCCTGGAGCGGTTCGATCTCATCATCGTGGGGGCCGGCATCATCGGGCTGGCGGCGGCGCGCGAGGCGGTGCGCCGCCTGCCCCGCCTTCGGGTCCTGATCCTGGAGCAGGAGGATCGGATCGCCTCCCACCAGAGCGGCCGCAACAGCGGCGTCATCCACTCGGGCGTTTATTACGCCCCCGGGTCCCTCAAGGCGCGGCTGTGCGTCGAGGGGGCGGCGGCGATGCGGGCCTTCTGCGGGACGGAGGAGATCCCAAACCGGATCTGCGGCAAGGTGATCGTCGCGACGCGCGACGCGGAGCTGCCGGCGCTCGAGGAGCTGTCGCGGCGGGCCGCCGCCAACGGCGTCCCCGGTACGGCGCTGATCGGCCCGGAGCGGTTGCGCGAGCTTGAACCGCACGCCCGCGGCGTGCGCGCCCTCCACGTCCCCGGCACCGGGGTCACCGACTTCGCGGCGGTCGCGGCGCGGTTCGCGGATCAGGCGCGGGCGGGCGGGGCGGTGCTGCGCACCGGAGCCAGGGTCATCGTCCTGCGACGCGAGCCGGGCGGCACGGTCGTCGGCACGACGGCGGGGGAGTGGCGGACCCGGCTCCTTCTGAACTGCGCCGGTCTCTGGAGCGATCGGATTGCCCGGCTGTCCGGGGCCCGGCCCGGCGTGCGGATCCTGCCGTTCCGCGGCACCTACATGACGTTCGTCCCGGAGCGCCGCGATCTGGTGCGCGGTCTGATCTACCCGGTCCCCGATCCGCGCCTGCCGTTCCTCGACGTCCATCTGACCCGCACGCTCGGCGGCTGGGTGGAGGCCGGTCCGACCGCCCTCCTCGCCGGCCGCCGGGACGGCTACCGGAGGTGGGACCTGCGCGCCGGCGATCTCTACGACATCCTGGCCTATCCGGGGTTCTGGCGGATGGCGCGCCGGCACTGGCGGGCCGGGTTGCGGGAGTGGCGGCGGTCGCTCGGCCGCGCCGCCTTCGCGCGGGCCGCGGCGCGCCTGGTGCCGGAGCTGCGCGCCGCCGATCTGATTCCCGGAGGCGCCGGGGTGAGGGCGCAGGCGGTGGCGCGCGACGGGTCCCTGGTGGACGATTTCCGCTTCGCCGCCGCCGACGGCGCCGTCCACGTCCTCAACGTCCCCTCCCCGGCGGCGACCGCGTCGATCCCGATCGGCGCGCGGATCGTCGACCTGCTCACGCCGATGCTCGCCTGATCCGGGATCCCGGGACCGTCGCCTCGGTGCCATCCTCGAACCGCACCCATGCCTTGGAGCCGCCGTCGTAGTCGCGCGCCAGGACCACCAGCCGCACCGGCCGCCCCTCGTAGACCGCGGTTTCCGTCCCCTCGGGGTCCCGCCCTTCGAGGACCCGCAGGAACGGGTTCGCCGCCCGCTCCTCGCCGATGCTCGAGGGGAGCGCGTGACCCGGCGCCACCTGCACGGCGTCCGGCAGCGCCAGCAGACGGCGCAGCGATCGGCGCAGATCGTCGAAGCTGGTGTGACCGGGGGCGATGGTGCTGCCGACGGAGCCGCGGAACAGGGTGTCCCCGGTGAAGCAGATCCGATCGTCCGCCAGGAAGGCCGCCTGCCCCGCGGTGTGGCCGGGGATGTGCAGGACCCGGATCCGCAGCCCGCCGGAGGTCACCATGCCCCCGTCCTCCAGCGGCTCGACCGGGCCGTCGATCAGGGGGGCGTCGAGGAGGTGGGCGCAGACGCGCGCGCTGGTGGCTTCCGCCAGACGGCGATTGCCGGCCGTGTGGTCGAAGTGGTGATGCGTGTTGAGGACGTGGGTGACGCGGAGCCGCCGCGCCCGCACCTCCGCGAGCAGGCCGTCGAGCGGGCCGCCGCTGTCGATGACCACGGCGCCGCCGCCGTCCCGCTCGGCGAGAAGCCAGCTGTTCGCCCGCCAGCGTGGATCCTCGAAGCGGCGCAGCGTCGGTTCCATCGGGGCCGGCCGTTCAGGCGCCGCGCGGCCGCGGCCGGGTGG
>JBOGOE010000131.1:0-3233 GCA_050747445.1 Candidatus Polarisedimenticolia bacterium
CGGGTGACAACGTCGCGCTCGATGTCGAATTGATCACGCCGATCGCCATGGACAAGGGGCTGCGCTTCGCCATCCGCGAGGGCGGCCGCACCGTCGGCGCCGGCACCGTGACGGAGATCCAGCAGTAGGACCGGACGGGAGCGATGCTCAACGAGAAGATCCGCATCAGTCTGAAAGCGTACGACCACCGGGTCCTGGACCAGTCGACCTCGGAGATCGTGGCCACCGCCAAGCGCACGGGCGCGCGGGTGGCCGGTCCGATCCCCCTGCCGACCAAGATCAACAAGATCACGGTGAACCGCTCGCCGCACGTCGACAAGAAGTCGCGCGAGCAGTTCGAGGTCCGGACCCACAAGCGGCTGCTGGACATCCTGGAGCCGACGTCGCAGACCGTCGACGCGCTCATGAAGCTGGATCTGCCGGCGGGCGTGGAAGTCGAGATCAAGGCGTTCGAGAAGGAACGCCGCTGAGGGTGCCGTGGTCGAAGGGTTGATCGGCCGGAAGATCGCCATGACCCAGGTGTTCGACGCCGAGGGGGGCACGGTCCCCTGCACGGTGATCGCCGCCGGTCCGTGCGTCGTGGTGCAGAAGAAGGAGAAGCCGCGCGACGGCTACGAGGCGGTGCAGCTCGGGTTCGTCGAGCCGGTCAAGGTGAAGCACGTGTCCCGGGGGCTCAAGGGGCATTTCGACAAGGCGAACCTGCCGCCGACCCGGCGCCTGCGCGAGTTCCGCCTGATCCCCGGGGGGGAGCCGCCCGCCGTCGGCGACAAGGTGCTGGTCAGCCTGTTCAAGCCCAAGGATCGGGTCGACGTGATCGGGACCTCAAAGGGGAAGGGGTTCCAGGGGGTCATGAAGCGCCACCACTTCCGGGGCGGCGCCGCGAGCCACGGCTCGATGTTCCACCGCGCCCCCGGCTCGGTCGGCTCCTCCGCCTATCCCTCGCGCACCTTCCGGGGCATGCGGATGGGCGGGCGCATGGGGGCCGATAGGATCACGGTCAAGAACCTCGAGGTGCTGCGCGTGGACGAGGAGCACAACCTGCTGGTCGTCAAGGGGGCGGTGCCGGGGGCCACCGGCGCCGTTCTGAAGATCCGCCGCAGCCCGGCCCCGTGGCGCGAGAAGCAGGTGCAGAAGCCGGCGGCGCCGCAGAAGGGCGCGAAGACCGCATTGAAGAAGAAGGCGTGAGGCGATGGCGAAACTGCCGGTCGTGAGCATGGACGGGAAGCGGCTCCGCGAGGTCGAGCTGCCCGACGCGGTGTTCGCCGCGCCGCTCAAGGGCCACCTGATCTACGAGGCGGTGCTGGCCTATCAGGCGGCGGGGCGCGCCGGCACCCACGCCACCAGGAACCGCTCCGACGTGCGCGGCGGCGGGAAGAAGCCCTGGCGCCAGAAGAAGACGGGGCGCTCGCGTCATGGCTCGATCCGCTCCCCCATCTGGAAGGGGGGCGGGACGGTGTTCGGGCCGCAGCCGCGCGACTATTCCTGGGACCTGCCGCGGAAGAAGCGGCAGGGGGCCCTGCGGGCGGCCCTCTCCGCCAAGCTGCGGGACGGCAAGCTCCTGGTCGTTCCGGGGTTCGAGCTCAAGGACGCCAGGACCAGGGCGCTGGCGCAGGCGGTCAGCGCGCTCGGGATTGCGGGCACGGCGCTTCTGGTCGACGAGCCGCTGGCGCGCGAGGTGGTGCTGTCGGCCCGCAACCACCCGCGTCTCAAGGCGACGCTGGGCACGGCGCTCAACATCGTCGACCTGCTGCACTACGACACCATCGTCCTGACGGAGAAGGCGGCGCAGCGCGTCGCCGAGGTGCTGCAGCCGTGAGGGATCCGCACGCCATCATCGTCGCGCCGCTGATCACGGAGAAGAGCACCATCCTCAAGGAGAAGGGGAACGTGCTGGCCTTCCGGGTGGATCGGCGGGCGAACAAGATCGAGATCCGGCGGGCGGTGGAAACGCTGTTCAAGGTCAAGGTCGCCGCGGTCCGCACCCAGAACGTCGGCGGCAAGGAAAAGCGCGTCGGGCGTTTCACCGGGCGCCGGCCGGACTGGAAGAAGGCGTACGTCACGCTGAAGCCGGGCGAAAAGAGCATCGAGTACTTCGAGATCGTCTGAGGGAGCGGGAGCGATGGGCACGAGGGCGTTCAAACCGACCACGCCGAGCCGGCGGTTCATGTCGGTCACCACGTTCGACGAGGTGACCGCGACTGAACCGCTCAAGCGCCTGACGGTCGGCAAGAAGCGGACCGGCGGGCGCAACAACGTGGGCCGGATCGCCGTGCGGCACCGCGGGGGCGGCCACAAGAGGTCCTACCGGGTGATCGACTTCCGGCGGGACAAGGGGGGCGTGCCGGGGCGGATCGCGACCATCGAATACGACCCGAACCGCTCGGCGCGGATCGCCCTGGTGCAGTATGCCGACGGCGACCGGCGCTACATCCTGGCGCCTCACGGGATCAAGGTCGGGCAGACCATCATCCAGGACGCCGGTGCCGACATCCTGCCCGGCAACACCCTGCCGCTCAAGAGCATCCCGCTCGGCACCGCGATCCACAACATCGAGCTGAAGCCGGGCCGCGGGGGCCAGATGGTGCGCAGCGCCGGGAGCGTGGCGCAGCTTCTGGCCAAGGACGCCGGCTGGGTGCAGATCAAGCTGCCGTCGGGCGAGATCCGGCGCCTGCCCGAGCTCTGCCGCGCGACCATCGGTCAGGTCGGGAACCTCGATCACGAGAACATCTCGCTCGGGAAGGCGGGTCGTCGCCGCTGGCTGGGCATCCGTCCCACGGTGCGCGGCGTCGCCATGAACCCGATCGATCACCCGCTCGGAGGCGGCGAAGGCAAGACTTCGGGCGGCCGGCACCCGTGCACTCCGTGGGGGGTGCGCGAAAAGAAGACGCGCAACAACAAACGGACGGACAAATTCATCGTCCGCCGGCGCGGGTAAGGGGAGCGCATGGCCCGCAGCATCAAGAAGGGACCGTTCGTCGACGCCCACCTCCGCGATCGGATCGAGGAGATGAACCGGCGCTTCGAGAAGAAGGTGCTCAAGACCTGGTCGCGGCGTTCGACGATCGTTCCGGAGATGGTGGGCCACACGATCGCGGTCCACAACGGGAAGAAGTTCATTCCGGTGTACATCTCGGAGAACATGGTCGGGCACAAGCTGGGCGAGTTCGCCCCGACCCGGACGTTCCGCGGCCACTCGCGGGGGGAGGCGGCCGCGACGTCGGGCGGCGGCGCCC
>JBOGOE010000132.1:0-7514 GCA_050747445.1 Candidatus Polarisedimenticolia bacterium
GTCTGTGGCGGCATCGCCGAGTGGCTCGGCTGGCCGGCGAACCGGGTGCGGATCATCTACGTCATCGTGTCTCTCCTGAGCGCCGCCTTTCCGGGAACCCTGGTGTACCTGATCCTGTGGTTTCTGATGCCCGGCACCGGGCCCGCGGAGCGGGCGGAGGCGGCCAATCCGGCCCGGACGGAGCCGCCCGGTTCCAGATCCGCGCCGGCCGCCGCCGCGAAGGTGCACCGCAACGACCCCTGCCCGTGCGGCAGCGGCGAGAAGTACAAGAGATGCTGCGGCATCGCCTGAGCGGGAGATGCGTGCGCCGCGCGGCGTGGAGCCTGGGTCTCGCGGTCGCGGCGTGGCATGGGCCGATCGCCGCTCCCCTCGAGCTTCGCTTCATCGGCAACCAGGCGTTCGAGATCACGGACGGGCAGCTCACCCTCCTGACCGACGTCCCCTATCAGTCCGGCTACTCCGGCTACATGACGTACGACGAGGGGTCGGTGCGTCCGCGGGGGCGGGTCCTGAGCCTGATCACCCACCGGCATCCGGATCATTTCGAGCCCGGGCCGTTCCTGAATCTCGTGGAGTGGGCCGGGACGCGTCTTTACTTCGTGGGCGACACCGAGGACCCCGGTGAGCTGTTGCGGGCGAAGGATCTCGACTTTGCGTTCGTGACCCCGTGGCTCTGGCGGACCGTGCGCAACAGGAAGGCCACCGTCGATGCCCGCCGCATCGTCATCTATCACCACACCGCCGAGGAACGGACCGGCTCCTAGGCTCCCCCACCCTTCCCGGCACGCGCGCTGCCGGCCTTGCGCAATGCCTCCACGAGCGCCGCGTCCACCAGGCCGCGGGGGTTTCCCTCGTAGTCGAGGGCGTGATCCTTGCGGAAGGCGTCCACGGCCTCGACGGTCTCGGCATCGAAGACGGCCCAGGCTTTCATGAATGCCTCCGCCGCCGCGTCGAACTTCTCGAACAGGACCCGCAGCCGCTCGGGGTCGTCGCGGACCAGCGAGCGGTCGAAGTCGAGGTCCGGCATCGCGGGGATCGGCGGGCCGTCTTTGCGGAAGTACCCCGCGCGCTGCAGGAGCCGCTTCAGCTCGACGACGTCGGGTCCTTCGACGGCCGAGAAACCCCGATACCCGAGACGGCGGGAGGTCGCGTAGTAGATCCGTTTCATCTCGCCGACCGGCTCGGGGTGCTCGCCGACGTCGATCGCCAGGCTGAGGTGGTCGCCTCCCCGGCCGGGGTCCTTCGGATCGGCGATCCGGATCGCGGCCGACTGGAAGTACCCCCAGCGCCGGTCGCCCCCCGTCTTCTGCCCCGCCTCCAGCGCGAGGATGAGCCGCTCGGCCAGCGGCATCCCGCCGCCGGCGCTCGCTTCGAAGTGATCGGCCACCGCGTCGATCACCTGCCGCCCCACGAGGATGTTCCCCTGCACCGTGTAGTTCCGCCCCTGGCGGCTGCCGGCCCAGGCGCTGGTCTCCTTGCCGGTGAACGCCGCCGTCCGCCCCTGCATGTCGATGAGGCCGATCTGCCGCCGCTCGCGCCCGCGATCGTCGGCCAGGAGACGGCGGAGGACTTCGTCGGGCTCATGCTTCTTCTCCAGGAGGTCGAGTCCCTGCCGGCCGTATTCGACCACCGTCCAGGCTTGGGTCGCCACCGCCCCGACCCCCGCCCGCGCCCAGGGAACGGCGCGGCCGACGAACGGCACGCGGGTGGTCACCGCCACCCCGCTCTCGCCCGTGGCCGGATCGATGGCGCAGATCGAGAAGGTGGCGAAGTGCAGACCCGCCGGGTCCGGCACGGGAACGGCCCGCTCCGCGGCCCACGGCACGCATGGGTTCAGGAACAGCGCAATCGCCACGGCGAACACCCCGCCTCGCATCGCTCTCATCGAACCCTCCTCTATGAACCCGACGCCCCGAACGATGATAATGGAGCCTGGGACGATGACCCCTCACCCGCACCACAATCACGCCCCGGGCGCGGCCGCCACCGCGACCGATCCCGTCTGCGGCATGCAGGTGGAGCCGGGGAAGGCCCGGGGCGGCAGCGCCGACTTCGAGGGCGCGACCTACTGGTTCTGCAACCCTCGCTGCCGGGCGAGTTTCACTGCCGATCCCCGGAAATTCCTGGAGACGCCGCGGCGGGCGGCGGTGTCGATGCTGGTGATGCCCGGTTCGCCGGCCCGCCCGGCGACGCCCGGCGCGGATCCCTCCCCCGTCGCGCCCGGGGCCATCCTCTATACCTGCCCGATGCATCCCGAGGTGATCCGCGACGGCCCCGGCGCCTGTCCGATCTGCGGCATGGCGCTCGAGCCGAAGACGGCGACCCTCGACGAGGCGCCCGATCCCGAGCTGGCGTCGATGACCCACCGCCTGTGGGCCGGCGTGGCGCTGTCGATCCCCCTTCTCCTCATCGCCATGTCGGACATGATCCCGGGCCTGGCGGTCGACCGTCTTCTCCCGGGGCATGCCGCCAACTGGGTGCAGCTCCTCCTGTCGGCGCCGGTCGTGTTGTGGGGCGGGTGGCCGTTCTTCGAGCGCGGCTGGGCGTCGGTCCGGCACCGGAGCCTCAACATGTTCACCCTGATCGCCCTCGGAACCGGAGCGGCGTTCGCATTCAGCCTGTTCGCGACCCTGTTCCCCGGGAACGACGGGGCGCGCGTGCACGTCTACTTCGAGGCCGCCGCCGTGATCACCACCCTGGTCCTGCTGGGGCAGGTGCTGGAGCTGCGTGCCCGGCGCGCCACCTCCGGCGCCATCAAGGCGCTCCTCGGTCTGGCGCCGAAGACCGCGCGCCGCGTCGCCGCCGGCCAGGATGAAGACGTCCCCCTCGACCAGGTCCGGACCGGCGACGTCCTGCGGGTCCGGCCGGGCGAGAAGGTGCCGGTCGACGGCATCGTCCTGGAGGGACGGAGCAGCATCGACGAGTCCCTGGTCACCGGCGAGCCGATGCCGGCGGAGAAGACGGCCGGTGACAGCGTGACCGGCGGCACGGTCAACCAGACCGGGACCTTCCACATGCGGGCCGAGCGGGTCGGACGCGACACGCTCCTGGCCCGTATCGTCCAACAGGTGAGCGAGGCGCAGCGGAGCCGCGCCCCGATCCAGCGGCTGGCCGACCGGGTGTCGGCCTGGTTCGTCCCCGCGGTGATCCTCGTCGCCGCCGTCACCGCCGTCGCGTGGGGACTCTTCGGTCCCGAGCCGCGGCTGGCGCATGCGCTGGTGAACTCGGTGGCGGTCCTGATCATCGCCTGCCCCTGCGCCCTCGGCCTGGCCACCCCGATGTCGATCATGGTGGGGATGGGGCGGGGGGCGCAGGCGGGGGTCCTGGTGCGCGACGCGGCGGCGCTGGAGACCTTCGAGAAGGCGACCGTCCTGCTGCTCGACAAGACCGGCACCCTCACCGAAGGGAAGCCGCGTCTGGTCTCCGTCGTGCCTGCGGACGGCTTCGACGAGAACGGCCTGCTCCGTCTGGCGGCCGGGATCGAGCGGGGCAGCGAGCACCCGCTGGCGGCGGCCATCGTCCGGGGGGCCGGGGAGCGGGGGGTGGCGCCCGGGGCGGCGCGGGAGTTCCGCTCGCTGACCGGCCGCGGCGTGACCGGCACCGTCGAGGGACGGCGGGTGATGCTCGGACGGCAGGAGCTTCTCGAGGAGGCGGGGATCGACGTCGCTTCCCTGGCCGCGCCGGCCGCCGCCCTCCGGGAGCAGGGGCAGTCGGTCGTCTTCGTGGCGGCCGACGATCGCCCGGCGGGGATCGTCGGGGTCGCCGACCCGATCAAGCCGACGACGCCGGAGGCGCTCGCGGCCCTGCGGGCGGAGGGGCTGCGGCTCATCATGGTGACCGGCGACAACCCGGTCACCGCCGGCGCGGTCGCCCGCCGTCTCGGCATCGACGAGGTCGAGGCCGGCGTCCTGCCGGAGCGTAAGGGCGAGATCGTGGCGCGGCTCCAGGCTCAGGGAGAGGTCGTGGCGATGGCCGGCGACGGGATCAACGACGCCCCGGCCCTGGCCCGGGCCGACGTCGGCATCGCCATGGGGACCGGCGCCGACGTGGCGATGGAGAGCGCCGCGGTGACCCTGGTCAAGGGAGACCTGCGCGGCATCGTCCGCGCCCGCCGTCTCAGCCGCGGCACCATCCGCAACATCCGGCAGAACCTGTTCTTCGCCTTCGTCTACAACACCGCCGGCGTGCCGATCGCCGCCGGCGTCCTGTACCCCTTCTTCGGGCTGCTTCTCAGCCCGATGCTCGCCAGCGCCGCCATGAGCGGCTCGTCGGTGTCGGTGATCGCCAACGCGCTGCGGTTGCGCCGGCTCCCGCTCTGACCCGTGGAGACGCCATCGTGACCCTTCTCGTCCTATTGGGAATCCTGCTCGGGACCTGCGGCCTCCTGTCCCTGGCGGACCGGGCCCGCGGCGGCGTCTGGCTGTCGCCGGCGGCGCGCGGCCGGATCAGCCTCGCCGCCCTGTTCCTGTTCACCGGGATGGGGCATTTCGTGAAGACCGACGAGATGGTCGCCATGCTCCCGGCCTGGGCGCCATCGCGCCACGCCATCGTCTACGTGACGGGGCTCCTCGAGTGGGCCGGCGCCATCGGGCTGCTGGTGCCGCGCTTCTCCCGCGCCGCCGGCATCTGCCTCGTGGTCTTCATGGTGATGATCTTCCCCGCCAACGTGTACGCCGCGTGGCGCCACGTCGAGATGGGGGGCCACGGCGCGGGTCCGATCTACCTGATCGTGCGCGGCCCGTTCCAGCTGCTGCTCATCTGGTGGGCGTGGTTCTTCGCTGTCAGACGTGCCCCAGCACCCGCCGCCCCACCACCCGAAGCCGGCCCGAGAAGAACAGACTGATGGCCCGGCCGTAGAGTCGGTGCTCCTGCTCCAGGATGCGGGCCGCCAGGGTGGCGGGGGTGTCGTCGTCGAGGACCGGGACCGCCTCCTGCAGGATGATCGGGCCGGAGTCCATCCCCTCGTCGACGAAATGGACGGTGCAGCCGCTCACCTTGACGCCGGCGTCGAGGGCCGCCTTCTGCGCCGCGGTGCCCGGGAAGGCGGGCAGGAGCGACGGATGGATGTTGAGGATGCGGCCGGCGAAGCGGCGCACGAACCAGGGGGACAGCAGCCGCATGTAGCCGGCCAGGCAGACGAGGCCGACACCGGCCCCCTCGAGGACCGCGGCCAGCTTCCGGTCGTGCGCCTCGCGCGACGCGGCGGCGCGGTGGTCGATCACCTCGGTCCGCACGCCGCGCGCGCGGGCCGCCGCCAGACCCGCCGCCTCCGGCTCGTTGCTGATCACGACCGCCACCCGCGCGTCCAGGGCGCCCGCCGCGATGGCTTCGAGGATGGCGACCATGTTGCTGCCGCGTCCCGAGATCAGGACGCCGATCCGGTTGGGGGAGGCGGCGCGGGCGCCTCGCGGCGGCCGCCGGGACCGGTTCGCAGCGCCCGGCGGGCGGCGGAGCCGGCGGAAGGGGGGACGACGCGAGCGGGAGCCGCCCGGGCGGCGGGTCACGATGGGAGGTGCGGGCGGCGGGTCACGCGGGGCGCGCCTCTCAGATGAGCCGCCGGAAAAAGTAGAAGCCGGCCGCGACGATCCCCGCCAGGACCGTGAGACCGAGATAGACGGCGGCCCGCTGCCGGTGGCGGCGGAGGACCTGGCCCAGCGTCATGAACAACAGGACCGCGGCGCTGAACAGGAACAGACCGCACATCAGACTGAGGAAGACGGTGTAGACGCGCACGCCGGTCCTCGTTCAGGTCGTGGCGGGCGGCGCCGGCGCGAAGATCACCTTGCGGCTGCCGGCGACGATCTCGCCGATCCGCCAGTGCTTCTCCCCCGCCGCCTCCAGATGCCGCGTCACCTCGCCCTCGCGGTGCAGCGGCACGACCAGCACCATGCCGATCCCCATGTTGAAGGTCCGGTACATCTCGTCGTCGGCGATCCGCCCCTCGCGCCGCAGGTACTGGAACACCGGCGGCACCGGCCAGGCCCCCAGGTCGATGCGCGCCGACACGCCGCGCGGCAGGATGCGCGGGATGTTGTCGGTGAACCCGCCGCCGGTGATGTGGGCCATGCCGTAGAGCGACCCGATCCCCAGCAGACCCTTGACCACCGGCAGGTAGGAACGGTGGATCTGGAGGAGCTCCTCCCCCACGGTGCGTCCCAGCTCCGGGAGGCGGGTGTCCGGCTTCAGACCGCGGCGCTCGAAGAAGATCTTGCGCGCCAGCGAGTAGCCGTTGGTGTGCAGACCGGACGACGGCAGTCCAATCAGGACGTCCCCGGCCGCGATGCGCGTGCCGTCGATCACCTTGTCCTTGTCGACGATGCCGACGATGAATCCCGCCAGGTCGTACTCGCCGGCACGGTAGAACTCCGGCATCTCGGCGGTCTCGCCGCCGATCAGGGCGCACCCGGCCTCGCGGCAGCCCCGCGCCAGCCCCCCGACCACTTCGAGCATGACCTCGGGGACGATCCTGCCCATCGCGATGTAGTCCAGGAAGAAGAGCGGCACCGCTCCCTGCACCAGGATGTCGTTGACGCAGTGGTTCACCAGGTCCACGCCGATGGTGCGGTGGTTGCCGGTCAGGAAGGCGATCTTGAGCTTGGTCCCGACCCCGTCGGTGCTGCTGACCAGGACCGGGTGCTTGTGCGGGCCGGCGGCCGCCAGGTCGAACAGGCCGCCGAACGATCCGATGTCGGTCAGGACCCCTTTCTTGAAGGTGGCGCGCGCGATCAGCCGGATCCGCTGGATCGCCTTCATCTTGGCGTCGATGTCGACGCCGGCGTCCTTGTAGCTCAGCGGGCGGGCCGCCGGTTCCTTGCGGTTCGGGACGCCCTTCACCGAATCGGCCACGGGACACAACCTCCTGCGCCGTCCAAGTCACTGCAAAAGCGCCTGTTGCGGGGCGCGGATTATAGCCCGGAGCCGGGCGCGGCTGTCAAACGGGGGCGGGTAGCCGTCCCAGGAGCCGCAGCACGCCGTCGAGGATCGTCAGGGGGTGGGGCGGGCAGCCGGGGACGTAGAGATCGACCGGGATCTCCGGCGGGACGCCGTTCAGGACCGCATCGGCGCCGGCGAACGGGCCGCCGCTGATGGCGCAGGCGCCGACCGCCAGGACGATGCGGGGAGACGGGACCGCCTCCCAGGTCTCGCGGAGTGCCGCGATCATGTTGTGGGTCACCGGTCCCGTGATCACCAGTCCGTCGGCGTGACGCGGGGAAGCCACGAACCGGACCCCGAACCGTCCCCAGTCGAACACCACGTTCCCCAGGGCCGTCAGCTCCGACTCGCAGCCATTGCAGCCGCCGGCGGAGACCTGCCGCAGCCGGAGCGAGCGTCCGAACAGGCGGCGCACCTCGGCCCGCAGCGTCGCGGCCCGCCGCGCTTCATCGCCGGGCACCAGAAGCCCCTCCCGCGAGCCGGCCGCCATGCGGGGGTCGTTGGTGTAGCGGATCTCCCCCGACCCGTAGGCCTCCTCGCAGAGACCGCAGAAAAGACAGGCCCCCAGGTCGATCCGCAGC
>JBOGOE010000133.1:0-9448 GCA_050747445.1 Candidatus Polarisedimenticolia bacterium
TCCCCAGGAAGCGCCCCAGCGGGTCCGCGGCGCGCGCGTGCCCCACGCCGCCGCCCGAGCCGAGACGCATCATGTCGGCGATGGGGGTGATGCCGGCGATCGCCTCCTTGGCGAACTGTCCGATCCGGTACGACAGCGCCCCGACCAGCTTCCCGTCGATGTACACCGGGCTGCCGCTCATCCCGGCGACCACGCCGGTGAACTCGACCTTGTCTCCCCGGAGCCGGCCCAGGATCAGATCCTGCTCCGGGCCGACGGCGTTGCGCAGCACCCCGAGAATCTCGACGCGGAACTCCTCCAGACGTTCTCCCTCGAACACCGTCCGCGCCGTCCCCTCCATCCCCGGGCGGACCGCCTGGAGCGGCATGAGCTCGACGAGCACCCCCTCGGGAGGCTCGGCGGCGCGCGCCGCCGGAATCATGAGGAGCGCCGTCAGGGCCGCGGAGATGGCGACCGCACAGGTGGCGACGGCAAATCGGTGACGGGCGGCGCGGGCAGGCGCCGGGGTGGCGGGCCCCCGGTCGTTCATTCGTCGTCCCTGGCGTCCCGGTTCTTGAGGGCCGTCTTGACCGCCTCGACGATGAAGTTCTGCATCGACGGCTGCTGGTTCTTGACGGCGCCGTAGACCAGGCACGGGAGCTTCAGCGAGATCTGGACGCCGTCCTCTTCGAGCGTATCGAGCCAGCGGCAGAACTTCTCCCACGATTCCCAGGTCACCTTCCGGATGGCCCCCTTGCTGTAGAGCTCGATGCGGGTGATCTCGTCGTGCAGCCGGAAGATGACGTCCTTTTCGTCGAACTCCTTGAAATCGCTGTAGGCGAAAAATTTCACGGCGCCCGGTTCCTGCTCCTTCCCCTTGATGCTGATTTCGGGGTCCTTGTTGCACCTCATGATGATGAAATCTTCCCGGCCCCGGAAATAGAAGGCGAGGATCGGATCGGTGGTCCGGTCGGTGTCGCTCGGCGTCTTGAGGGCGCGGTACACCCGGCGGGCGATCTGCTGATTGCCGCTATACGTCTCCGCGTCCTTCGCTATCCGCTTCATGGCGGGGCGAATATAGCACATGACAAGTTCGTAATACCCCACAGCTTCCCGTTGCAACGGTCTCCCTTCCACCGTACATGGAAGTCCTCATGTCATTCGCTCGAAACCATCGACTGGCGCGGCTTTCAGGACAGTTCGCGATGGTGTGCCTGGTGCTCGCGGGCGGCCCGGCGGCCGCCGGGACGATGCCGGCGGCGGCGATGCCGGCCGGGGCGAACCAGGCGGGTGCGACGCCGGCCGATCTGGCCCGCTCGCTCGGAGCCCTCCGTCCCGACTACCTTATTTATATCGCCGCCCTCCGCCCCCTGGCGCCCGACCCCCGGCGCGGGCTTTACATGGCCCTGGTGCTGCCGGGGGCGGACGACCCGCGCGGCCGGGGCAGCGCCCCTCTGGCGGGGCGCGGGGCCCGCAACGACGTGGTGTTCGACACCGAGGCGATCGCGGGCGACCGCAGCGACGGGTTCCGCCTGCTTCTCCTGGACCACGAGTACTTCCACGCCCGCCACCTGGCGGGGGCGACGACGCTGCCGGTCCCGACGGGCGTGCCCCCCGAGGTCCAGCGCCGGTTCAACGAGGCCGCCGCCTGGGGCTTCAACATCGAGGAGGCGCGCGCGGGCCGGTACCCGGGACTCCGCCAGAGCGAGTTCCGCGAGGCGCTCGACCGCTTCCGGGATCACTACGTGGCGCTGCGGCAGCGGGTGGCGGGACAGGACGCGGCGTTGTGGCGGGCGATGGAGGACTGGCTGCGGCGCCCAGGTTTCACGACCGGGAGGTCACCGCTTGCAGCAATTCGTTGGCGTCCTTCTGCGACGGATCGATCGCCAGCGATTCCCTGAGGTAACCCAGCGCCTTCTCCGTCTGGCGCGTTTGCAGATACGCGAGCGCCAGGGCGTTGTAGAGGGTGGTCGTCCGCAACCCTTTGTTCCGCGCGATCTCGAGCGCCGCAATCGCCTCCTTCGCGTTGCCCAGCCGTCCCTGCGCCGCCCCCAGGTTCACCCACGCCTCGAGGTTCTCGGGGTCCTTGTCGACCGCTCGCGTGAGGATCGCCACCGCCTCCTTGAGGCGGCCGCTCCTGCCGTAGAGCGCCCCGAGGTTGGCCATGGTGGAGGCGTAGTCGGGGTCGAGCTCCAGGGCCGCCTTGAACTCCCGCTCGGCCTCGACGAGCTGCCGCTTCCATTCGTAGATGATCCCCATCCAGTTCCGGTGCACCACCGACTTGTCGTTCTTCGCGAGCACCTGCCGCACGACCGGCTCCAGGGCCAGGACGCGGTCGGTGCCGCGGTACAGGGCGTGCAGCTCGGTGAGCGGGTCGGGCAGCGCCGGGTCCAGGCGCAGCGCCTCGAGCAGCTCCTTCTCGGCCTCGTCCTTCCGCCCCGCCTTCATCAGAATCGCCCCGAGCGCGGCGTGCCCTTCCGCGATCGCGGGCCGGCGCCGGACCAGCTCGCGCAGGCGGCGCTCGCCGGCGGCGGTGTCGCCGCTCTTCACGTAGACCCGCCCCAGCTCGACGTAGGCCCCCTTCTCCCCGTCCGGATCGAGGCCGATGACCCGGTCGATCGAGGCGATCGCCGGCCGCCACTTCTTGAGACCCGTCTGCACCTGGGCGTCCAGGATCAGCGCCGGGATGAAGTCCGGTTCCTTCGCCAGGACCTCGTCGAGGATCGCTTCCGCCTTGGCGTAGTCCTGGTTGCGGTAGTGCAGCCCCGCCTCGTTGACCCGACCGGTCATGAGCGAGCCGCCGTCGGCCGCCTGCGCCTCTCCCCCGGCAGCGGCGGCGCCGCCGGCGGTGCCACTCACGCCGCCGGGTCCGGGGCCGGTCCCGCCGCCCGCCCCGCCGCCGATGTAACCGAGGTTCCTCAAACGCTCGACCATCTCCGCGTCGGTGTCCGAGTCGCCGGCAGCCAGCGCCTGCCGCGTTTCCGCCAGCGGCCGGCCGACCGCCTCGTAGGAGGGGATGGTGCGCCGCGGGAAGCGGGCCAGGAACGCCGGGTCGATCGCCTCCTCCAGGATCCGCCCCTTCATCTCCTGCGCCACCGGGAGACCCGCGAGATAAAGGATGGTGGGGGCGACGTCCGCCAGGTTGCTGGTGTCGAGGCGGCCGGGACGGATGCCGGGCCCCGCCATGATCAGAATGCCGTAGCGGCGGTGCCAGAGTCCCGGCTTTCCTTCGATGTACGGGGGCTCGTCGGTCGGGCGGCTGCTGCCGTTCTTGAAGCCGTGATCGGACATGACGATGACCGTGGTCCGCGGATCGAGCGCCTTCAGGACCTCCCCCAGCCGCGCGTCCTGCCAGGCGTAGAACGCGAAGACCGCGTCCCGCCAGCGGGCGTACTCATCCGGCGTCACCATCTCCATCTTCGGCGGCATGGCGTGCGCGAAGCGGTGGCAGACCTCGTCGATCCCCTGGTAGTAGACCGAGAACAGATCGGGCTGGCCGCGGCGCAGCAGGTCGAGCGCGATGGCGTGGTACGAGCGGGCGCTCGCCAGGATCTTGGTCAGGTGGTTGACCGGCTGCCGGTAGGCCGTCGTCGGATCGTCCCGCACCTGCTGCCGCAGGCGCCGGAACTCGTCGTCGCCGATCTTCACGAATTGCCGCACTTCGGCCAGGCCGATGTCCGCGTCGTCCACCAGGAGCGGCCGGATCTCCCGGAAATAGTCCGGAGGGTGGGTCGCGCCGGCCGGGTCCGGCGCGGTGGAAACGAAATCGAACAGGCTGTAGGCGACCCGGTCGGAGACCATGGTGCCGTTCACCGGCTCGGCCGGCCAGGTGGCCCACCAGGCCACGAAGGCGCTGGTCCGGCCGGCGTCTCCGAAGATGTTCCAGAGGGCCTTGACCCGGCGCCGGCGGCTGCTGACCGGCACCGGCTTGCCGGTGGCCGCGTCCTTCACCAGGAAATCGAAGATCCCGTGCTCCTCCGGTGGCCGGCCGGTGGCGACCGTGGTCCAGAGCAGGGGCGACAGCGCGGGGGCCAGCGTCTTCATGTTGCCCCAGGCACCGCCCGCCCGCAGGAGGGCCAGGTGCGGCAGCCTCCCCGCCGCGATCAGCGGCTCGATGATCTCCCAGTCGGCGCCGTCCAGACCGATGAGGGCGACCTTGCGGCCGGTCTCGGCGATCCGGTCGCGGAGCGCCCGCGCCTCGATGGCCGCGACGATCCCGCCGGCGGCGCGCGGCTTCCCGAGACGGAGCGCCACCGCTTCGAACCCGCGCGCCTCCAGCGGCGGACGGGCCGAGGCCTCCGCCTGGCCGGCGTCGTCCAGGAGGACGAGCGATTCCGCCGAGGCGTCGCGCGACCAGGAGGCGATCGCCTCCTCGGCGGCCCCTTGGAGGGCGACGGCCGGCTCGGCGCCCGAGCCCAGGAATGAGGCCAGGCGATCCTCCGCCATCGCCGCCTCGATCTCCCAGGGAATGGTGAGATCGACCCCCTCGCGGGCGCGCACCCGCAGCTCGCCGGCCGCCCGGAGCGGTCCTTCGGGAAGCCGCACCACCCGGCCGAGACCGGGGAGCCGGAGATGCCATCCGGGTTCCAGCCGGACCGGCGCCGCCGCGCCAGAGATCCAGAAGCCCCGCTCCCCCGCCGCCACGCGCACCAGGCTCGCGGCCGCCAGCAGACCGAGGAGCAGGACGCCGGCCGCCGCGGCGATCAGCGGCAGGCGGCCGCGCCGGGGCGCGACAGCGGACGTGCCTGGGACCGTTTTGCGGGAGACCATGCGCCTGCATCCGGGAGCGGCCGGAAGCACCGGCCGCGCGGGGCGTTGCGAGTATAGCATCCGGTCCCGGGCCGACCCGGCGCGGCGGAGCGGCGCCGCTTCGCTCGCGGCTGCGGGCCGCATGCCGGTTATTTCAATCTTGAAATGGACTCCGCCACGCGGGGGCCCGATCTTCTGCCCGTCGGGGTCCGCCCGGGCCGCGCCGCTGTGCGCCGGGCACCCCCGGGGGGTTCATGCGCGACCTGGGCAGGGCCGCAAGGGTCTACCTTTCCGCCATCGGGATTCTGAGCCTGCTGGCGCTCGCCACCGCCTGGATCGCCGGTCCCCGTCCGGCGCTCGTTCCGCTCCTGGTGGCGCTCCTGTTCGTCGCCGCCTCGGCGCCCTTCCGCATCCAGCTGCCCGTGTTCGGCAGCGTCTCGATCGCGTTCACCTTCGTGTTCGCGAGCCTGCTGATGCTCGGGATCGCGGCCGCGGCCCTCGCCGGGGGGGTGGCCGGTCTCGGGGCCTCGTACTTCCGCCGTCCCCGCGCGCGTCCTCCCCTCTACCGCAGCCTGTTCAACGCCGGCGAGCTGCTCCTCGCCTCGGCCCTGGCGGGGGTGGTGTTCCGTCTGGCCGGAGGGACGCCGGGGGCCCTGGACCCGGCGCGGGAGTGGTGGCCGCTCCTGCTCGCGACCATCGCCTTCTTCCTGGCCAATACCTGGCTGGTGGCGACGGCGGTCAGCCTGACCGAGGGGCTCCCGCTCCTTGCGAACTGGCGGGACCACTTCCTCTGGACCGGACCGGCCTACCTGTCGGGGACCTTCCTGGCGGCGACCCTCGTCCTCGGGATCCAGCGCTACGGGCCGGGCGCCCTGCTCCTGTCGCTGCCGCTCCTGTACGTCCTCTATTTCTCCCTGCGCCTTTACATGGACAAGGTGCGGGAGGAGCGCCGCCACGGCACCGAGATGGCCGACCTGTACCTGAAGGTCGTCGAGGCGCTGGCCCTCGCCATCGACGCCAAGGATCGCACCACGCAGCGTCACATCCGGCGCGTGCAGACCTTCGCCGTGGAGATCGGCCGGACCATGAGTCTGTCCCATCCCGAGCTGGAGGCCCTGAAGGCGGGGGCGCTGCTGCACGACATCGGCAAGCTCGCGGTGCCGGAGCACGTCCTGTGCAAGCCCGGCCGCCTGTCGCGGGACGAGTTCGACAAGATGAAGATCCACCCGCGCATCGGGGCCGAGATCCTGGAGACCGTGGATTTCCCGTTCCCCCTGACGGAGGTCGTGCGCTCGCATCACGAGAAGTGGGACGGCACCGGTTATCCCGATCGGCTCAGGGGGGAGGAGATCCCGCTCACCGCCCGCATCCTTGCGGTCGTCGATTGCTTCGACGCCCTGACTTCCGACCGCCCCTACCGCCGGCCGCTCCCGAAGGAAGAGGCGCTGGCCTACATCCAGAGCGAATCCGGCACCTCCTACGACCCGCGGGTGGTCGAGGCGCTGGTGCGGAACCTGGCGCGTCTGGAGGTCCTGGCGGCCGACGTCAACAGGATGCCCGAGTCCGCGACCGCCCCCGACAAGCGCGCCGCGGCCCGCGGCCCGGAGCGGCTGGCGCGCGATCACAACGCCCTGCGCGAGTCGATCATGGAGCACATCTCCTCGGCCCACCGCGAGCTCTACGCCCTGTACGAGATCGCCCAGGGGATCGCCAAGAGCCTCGACCTGGACGAGACCATGGGGTTCATCGCCGGCAAGATCGCCCGGCTCCTGCACTACCGCTGCCTGGTCCTCTATCTGTACGACCGGGAGCGGCGGGTGCTGAAGGCGCGCTTCGTCAGCGGGCACGACGCGGCGCGTCTCGCCGGGCACGAGATCCCCGCCGGCGAGCGGATGAGCGGCTGGGCGGCGGTCCACGCCCTGCCGCTCCTGGGCACGGCGCATCGTGACGCGGTGCGGCGCGAGGGGATGCGTTCCGACCTGGAGGGGCTGCTGGAGGCGGGCGCCATCGAGCCGCTGGAAAACGCCATCGTGACGCCGCTTCTGGACGGCGACGCCATCCTGGGGGTGCTGGCGCTCTACGATCGCTCCGACCAGCCCTACGAGGACGACCACCTGCGGGTCATCTCGACCATCGGCAAGCACGTCAGCGCCGCGGTGAAGAATTCGCTGTCCTACGCCGCCGGCAAGCAGACCTCGCTCACCGACCCGCTGACCCGGCTGCCCAACGCCCGCTACCTGTTCGTGTCGTTCGAGGAGGAGCTGGCCCGCGCCATGCGGCAGCAGGTGCCGCTGTCGATCGTCGAGCTCGACATCAACAACTTCAAGGCGGTCAACGATCAGTTCGGCCACTCCGCCGGGGACCGCATCTTGAGAACCCTGGCGCGCGTGGTGCGCGGGCAGTTGCGCGGCTGCGACACCTGCGTGCGTTACGCCGCGGACGAGTTCGTGGTGATCGTCCCGGGCGTCGGGCGGCAGGAGATCGGCCGGATGCAGGCCCGCATCAAGCAGGCGATCGAGGCGCACCGCTTCCCGGTCCACGGCGGTCGCGCCGTAAGCCTGAGCGCCAGCCTGGGGTCCGCCTCGTTCCCGGAGGACGGCCGCTCCTTCGATGCCCTGCTCGCGGTCGCCGACGCCCGGATGTACGAGGCGAAGTCCGAGCGCGGCGGCCGCCAGCCGGAGTCCGAGGGGTACCAGAAGTTCTCCGGGCGGCGCGACGTCCCGGTGAATTGAGAGTCTCTTGAGACCCGTGCCGGGCCGAAAATCCATCTTGCCGTAACCGCAAACCCGCCGCTTTCACCCCTGTCCGCCCCCGCCGATTCCAAGAAAGCCGTTGCAAAGCCATTGATTTCGTTGTACTTTCCACGCGCCAGCGGCCGGGAGGGGCTCTGGAAGCCGGGCGGATTCTCAATCATCGCTACAGGGTCACGCACGCCCTCGGCGAGGGCGGGATGGGATCCGTCCACCTGGTTATTGATACTCTCCTGGGAGACCGCCCCGTCGCGCTGAAGGTCCTCCGGCAGGCCGCCGCGGACGCCGGAGCCATCGAGCTGTTCCGGGAGGAGTTCCGCTCCACCAGCCGCCTGCGCCACCCCAACCTTGCGGAGGTGTACGACTTCGGCGTCATCGAGGGGGACGGCCGGCTGTTCCTCACCATGGAATACGTCGAGGGACGGAACCTCTCCTGCCTGACCCGCGACGAGGCGCCGGCCCGTTTCGACGAACTGGCGGTGCAGTGCCTGCGGGCGCTCGACTACATCCACTCGCGCAGTCTGCTGCACAACGACATCAAGCCGCAGAACATCATGCTGCGCGGCCCGTTCGAGGTGAAGCTCCTCGACTTCGGGTTGGCGCACGGCGACTCGGGACCAGCGCAGCCGGGACTGAGCGGCACGGTGCACTACATCGCCCCGGAGCGTTTCCGGCAGGAGCCGGTCGACGTCCGTTCGGATCTCTATTCGCTGGGGGTGGTCCTCTACGAGGTGCTGACCGGCCGGCATCCCTTCGACGGCGAAGACACCGGCCGGGTGATCCAGGCGATCCTCGAGGCCCGCCTGACGCCGCCGCGGGTCCTCGATCCGGGCGTCCCGGCGCGGGTCGAGGCCTTCCTGCTCGCCCTCCTGTCGCGCGCGCCCGCCGGGCGTCCCGCCACCGCCGGCGCCGCGCTGGAGCTGCTTGGCCGGGGCCTGCCCGAGCCGCTGCGGCTCGACACGCCCGAGACCTGCGCGTCCTTCGTGACCTCGGGCCGGTACGTGGGGCGGGACGCCGAGCTGGAGGAGCTGCTCCGTCTGGCCACGGCGCACGCCGCCGCGCCCGCCGACGACGCCCTGCCCCGGCTGGTCCTGGTGGGCGGACCGTCCGGCATCGGCAAGAGCAGGCTGCTGCGCGAGCTGCGGCACCGCTTGCAGCTGGCCGGCGTCCGCAACCTGACCGGCCGCTGCTACGAGGACGCCGGCCGGCCGCTCGCCCCGATCGTCGAGGTCCTCCGGCAGCTGCCGGTCGAGACGGTGATCCCGGAAGCCCAGCGCGGCACGCTGCGGCAGCTGCTCGGTCCGGGCGGGACCGACGGGTCCGGCACGCCCGGCGCCGCCACCGGGACGGCGGTCACGCCGGGACGGCGCGAGTTCATCGTGGCGGTGGCCGACATCCTCGACCGGCTGGGCGCCGGCCAGCCGGGCATCCTGTTCCTCGAGGATCTGCACTGGAGCGACACCCCAGGCGCCGAGCTGCTGGAGTACCTGGCGGCGCGCCCCTCCCGCGGGCCCTGGCTGGTGATCGGCAGCCTGCGGGACGAGCAGGCCCGCACCTCCCCGATCGCCCCCCTGCTGCGCCGGGCGCCGCACTCCCCGCGCACGCGCCTGATGCCGCTCGCGCCCCTGACCGCGGCGCAGGTGACTGATCTGCTGAATTCGATGCTGCCGTTCGCGGAGCGCCCGGAAGGGCTGGCGGCGCTCCTCGCCGATCGGACCGAGGGGAACCCGCTCTACCTCGAAGAGATGATGAAGTCCCTCGCCGACGAGGGAACGCTGCGCCGCCGGGGCGGCGCCTGGATCGCCGAGAGCCGCACCCTCGACACCCTGCGCCTGCCGGCGAGCCTGCTCGGGGCGCTCGCCCAGCGGATCGCCGCCCTCCCCGACGACGAGCGCCGCGTCGCGGAGGTGCTGGCCGTCTTCAACCGGCCGGCGCCACAGGCGCTCCTCGCGGCGGCCGCGGGTCTGACC
>JBOGOE010000134.1:0-2425 GCA_050747445.1 Candidatus Polarisedimenticolia bacterium
GGTATACTCCGCCCTTCATGAACGGTCCCCTCGAGAACGGCATGGATCACCGGGCACAGCGCGGCGGGCGCGCCCTGCGGCCGCTGACCGCGGCCGCCGCCTGCGTCCTGGCCCTCGCCGGCTGCGGGAGCGACGACGACGTCCCCAACGTCATTCTGCCGCTCATCGCCACCGCCACCGTCACGCCGGATCCCGGCGGCGACCCCCAGATCTACATGCAGAAGCTCTCCGAGACCGGCGACCTGGTGGTCGTCGATATCCGGCTGCGCACCTCCGCCATGCCGATTCAATTCGTGGCGTTCAACCTCGAAACGACTTTCGATCCCTCCGTGGTCACCATCGGCGACCTCAGCCATGCGGGAGGAATCTTCTGCGACTGTGCCTTCAACGACCCGAGCTGTGCTTCGGCGGTCGATGCGATCTGCGTGCAATCCGGAACGACACCGACCGGCAGTCTGGTCCTCGGAGCTTCCGCATGCACGGGACTGGGAACGTTGTGCACCTCCACGTGCACCGGGACCCCCTGCGGTGCTGAATGCACCGAGGCGACCTGCTCGCGCCCCATCTTCGACACGACAGGCCAATCCGATGTCAGGCTGCTGACGCTCGGCTTCCGCGCCGTGGCCGAGACCACGGGCACGACAATCGAATTCCCCGCGAACCCATCCATCGCCGATGGCAGTTGTGAGATACTCGTGGACGCGGGGAGCGGCTTCACCGATCTCGGCATCCCCTGCGACCTCGGCCTCGTGCTGGCGGCGCAGCGCTAGAACGGCCTCCCCGCTACCGGCGGCCCGGCTTCCGGGACGCTTCCCCTTCGACCCTGCGGAGGCGCGGATGGAAGACAAGGTCGTGGCGCACTTCAAGGACGGCAAGACGGCTCGCGGCTTCACCCAGGACTTCCGGCCCGACGCCGAGGTGTTCCACCTGCTCCCGAGCGAAGGGGGCGGGATCCCCACCCGCATCCAGCTCGAGGACCTCAAGGCGCTGTTCTACGTCAAGGATTACGGCGCCATGCGCCGGCAGGTCGACCGGGCGAAGCGTTTCGGGTCGGCCGCGCCGACCGGTCAGAAGACCATCATCGAGTTCCGGGACGGGGAGCGGATCTGGGGATACACGGAAGAATATGCGGCGAACGACCGGGGATTCTATTTCATCCCCGCCGACCCGCAGGAAAACAACACCCGGATCTTCATCGTCAATTCGTCGGTGAAGCAGATCCAGTTCGAAGAGTGAGGGACACCCGATGACCCGGCATGCGCGCGCGCTCCTGGTCCTGATCGCCCTCCTGACCCCGATGGCGCCGATCGGCGCGCAGGAACCGGAGGGAGGCACCACCAACTCGGCCCGCTACAAGTTCGAGGGGAACAAATGGCTGGCTCTCGATCTGTCGGTCGGCGACGTGCGGGCCGAGACCATCCGCTTCGAGTGGCCGGCGACCATCCTGCGGGTGAAAACCGCCTACAAGGCGACGGTCAAGGTAGCCAACGGCTCCTCCCGCCAGGCCCGCATCGGCGTCGCCGTGGCCCTCTACGACGCCGACGGCCGGCTGATCGGCGCCGGCTCGGGCGGCACGACGCTCGGCACCATCGATCCCGGTGACGTCGCGCAGTTCGACGTCGATTTCGCCCACGTCACCCAGCGCCTGGAGCAGGCCGCCCAGTTCCACATCGCCCTGGAATCCAGGTGACCCGGCCGGGCCCCGAGGATCCCCGTCTCCGTGGGGCGAGGCTTTGAGGCTGCAGGTCGCCGACACCGCCCTCGACCTCATCGGCGACACGCCCCTCCTGCACCTCCGATCGTTCGACGCGCCCGGCGGCGCCGCGGTCTTCGCCAAGCTCGAATTCCTCAACCCGGGCGGGAGCCCGCAGGACCGGACGGCCCTCGGTCTGATCCAGGACGCCGAGACGCGCGGGCGGCTGCGCCCCGGAGCGACCCTGATCGACGCCGGCACCGGCAACGCCGGCATCGGTCTGGCGCTGGTCGGCGCCCGGCGCGGCTATCGGACGATCGTCGTGGTCCCGGAGGACGCCAGCGCCGAGAAACGGGCGCTGGCGCGGGCCCTGGGGGCCACGGTGGTCACCACCCCGGCCAGCGAAGGAATGGAGGGATCGCTGGCGCGCGCGCGCGCGATCGCCGCGGAGACCCCCGGCTCCTTCCTGCCGGAGCGCTTCGACAACCCCGCGAACGCCGAGATCCACTATCGGACCACCGGGCGGGAGATCTGGCAGCAGATGCAGGGGAGGATCGACGCCCTGGTCGTCGGGGCCGCCAGCGGCGGCACCTTCACCGGCGTCGCCCGCTACCTCAAGGAACGGCACCCGGGCGCCCTCGCCGTCCTGGTCGAGTCGGAGGGGTCGGTCCTGGGGGGCGGGAGCCGCGCGGCGCACCGCGTCGATGAGATCGGCAGCCCCTTCTTCCCCGC
>JBOGOE010000135.1:0-2164 GCA_050747445.1 Candidatus Polarisedimenticolia bacterium
TCGTCCGGCTGCGCCAATCGCTCGCGTGGCGGCAGGGCCGCCTGCTCGCCGCGGTCGCCGGGCTGAACCTCCATCACGACCTCGGGTTCGACACCTTCGATGATTGGATCGAGGAGCGGCTCGCGATGTCCCCTCGCCGGGCGCGCTACCTCGTGTCGCTCGACCGCCGCCTCCGCCACCTTCCACTCCTGGCCGATGCCTACCGGCGCGGCTTCGTGTCGTGGTGCCAGGCCCGGCTGTTGATCCGGGTGGTGCGCCCGGCGACCCAGTCCCGCTGGATCCGCTACGCCCGCCAGGTCACCGTGCGCCGCCTCGAAGACGTCATTACCGACTGCGAGGTGCGCGCCGCGGAATCCACGGACACACCCGCCTCCTCCCCGCCGGCACACATCGGCGCGTCGCCGCTGCCGCCGGCCGATTCGTGTCCGCCCGGGCCGCCGGCCGCCGAGCCCGCCACCGCCGGTTCTCACCCGGCACCCTCTAGCTCCGCGCCCCGGCACACATCGGCGCCTCCCCTCGATCCCGTTTCCATGAGGGCGGCGGGCTTCAACCGGATGACCTGGCGGCGCATCTCCTTCTGGTGCCCCCTGGACGTCGCGTCTCTCTGGGACAGCGCCCTCCGCTCCTGCCGCGCCGCCGCGGGACGCAAGCTCGAGGACTGGGAGTGCTTCCTGCTGTTCCTCCAGGCGATGCGCGACACCTGGGAAAACCAGGAGGACCCGCATTGGCGCCGGCGCTATCGCATCTTCGAGCGCGACGGTTGGCGCTGCAAGGCGCCGGGATGCACGTCGCGCAGCGGGCTGAACGAGCATCACATCACTTTCCGCTCCCGGCAGGGGGGCGATGACGCCCCGAACCTGGTGACGCTGTGCGTCGGGCACCATCAGCAGGGGTTGCACCAGAACCACATCCGCTGCTTCGGCAGCGCGCCGGATGCCCTGTGGTGGGATCTCGGCGTGAGGCCGGGTCGCGAGCCCCTGGCACGGTACTTCGGTGACCGTCTCGTCAGGCGCCGGCCGTTCGTCCCCGCGCGCCGCGCCGTCGAACGTCCGGCACGTGTCATTCCCGCGGCTGCCCCGCCTCCGCGCACCCACTCCGCGGTGGCGGCCGGCGGCTGAGGACGGCTCTGCACTCTGTCGATCCCGCGCGGTCTCCCGCCCGCGGGAATCGCCCCGAGAGCCCGGGGTCTTTGACAATCGATCCCCACGTCGCCCGCCGTCGGGTCGGTGGCCTGCCGGAGCCGGGGTCCGCCGCGGAGGGGCCACGGTTGACGAGCACATCCGCTCTGCGTATCGTCGCGGTGCCCGCTTGGAGATCCCGTGTTCTGTGATCGACGCATCGACATCGCCCCGGCGCTGGAAACCACCCGGGTCATCGACCGGGCCGGCAAGAAAGGCGGCCGGAGCCTTCCCGTCTCCGAGGCCGTGTGCCGGGACGTCGCGTCCGTGGCGAAGGCGCGATTGCGCCGCCTCCTGAAGGATGGCGCGTCCCGCCACGCCGAGCATGATTTCCAGATTGCCGAGGACTGGACGCTCCGTGACCGCGACGCGTGACGTGTCCTGTTTCGGGAAATCCCCTCACCGCAGCGTGTCGCGGCTGGCGGCGGTCTTGACGCTGGCGGCCGTCTGCTGCGGGTGCGGCGCGATGTCGCGTCCGCCGGCGGCGGAGCTGGTCCTGCTGAGCGGTGCGATCCTGCTGTTCGACGGGATCGAGCGGCAGGAGGCCATCGGCGCCGCAACGGGCGGCCCCGGGGCGACTCACTCGGCCACCCCCCCGCGCTTCGCGGAGGCGATTGCCGTCACCAGCGGCCGGATCGCCTTCATCGGGACCACCCTCCAGGCAAGGAAGCATGTCGGGCCCGCGACCCGGGTCATCGATCTCGAGGGCCGCATGGTCATGCCGGGGATCGTCGATGGGCACTTTCACGGCACGCGGCGCACCGACTGCGAGATGGGCTACGCCGGCGGCACCGTGCCGCAGGTCCTGGCCAGGCTGCAGGCCTGCCTCGACGGGCCCGATCAGGCTCCCCTCAAGAAGACCAATGTCCGGTTCTCGGCCAGTCACTTCTTCGGCGAAGCGATCGAGCCGCTCGGAACTCCCCTGACGCGCGCCGATCTGGACCGGCTCGACACGTCGCGGCCGGTCATGGTCACCAACGCCGATG
>JBOGOE010000136.1:0-6833 GCA_050747445.1 Candidatus Polarisedimenticolia bacterium
CGCCGGCGGAGGACTTCGGTGAAGCTGTTCAACGACATCGCCACGCTGCGCGCCCACGCGGATGGGCCAGTCGCCACCATCGGGAATTTCGACGGACTGCACCGCGGTCATCGCGCCATCATCGACAAGGTCCTGGAGCGGGGGCGCGCCGCGTCCCGGCCGACCCTCCTGATCACCTTCGAGCCGCATCCCCTCAGGATCCTGGCGCCCGAGCGGGCCCCGCTGCGGATCACCACGCCGCGCCAGCGGACCGCGCTGTTCGAGTCGACCGGCATCGAGTTCGTGCTGGTGCTCCCCTTCACCGTCGAGCTGGCCCAGGTGGACGCGGAGAGCTTCGTGCGCCGCCACCTGGCGGAAGGGCTCGGGGTGCGCGAGGTGTACGTGGGCGCCAACTTCAATTTCGGCCGCGACCGGGCGGGAAACGCCGAGCTGCTGGTGCGCCTGTGCGCCGAGCTCGGCATCCCGGCCGGCACGGTGCCCGAGGTCCGCAGCCTCGGGAGCCCGATCAGCAGCAGCCGCATCCGCCGCGCCATCCTGTCGGGGGAGGTCGAGCTGGCGCGGGCCCTGCTCGGGCGGCCCTACTCCGTCGAGGGGACCGTGGTCCGCGGCGCGGCGCGCGGCGCGGGGCTGGGCTTCCCGACCGCCAACCTGGAGACCCCCAACGAGCTGATCCCGCAGGACGGCGTCTACGTCACCGAGGCGGTGGTCGGCGGCGCGGCCCACGAGGCGGTGACCAACATCGGCACCCGGCCGACCTTCGAGGGGGCGTCCTACGCCATCGAGACCCACCTCCTCGACGGGCCGGCGGACCTCTACGAGCACCACCTCGAGGTCCGCTTCCACGCGCGGCTGCGGCAGGAGCTCAAGTTCGACGGCCCGGCCGCCCTGGTGGCCCAGGTGCGGCGCGACGTGGACAAGGCGAAGGAGTTCTTCAGAAACGGCCGCGCCGCGGCGCTCCCCGGCGAGGAGCCGGCGGTCATGGATCCTTGAAGAGCTTCCGGAAGCGGTCGCGCGCCGACGCCGCGCCGCCGCGTCCGCCCGGGGCGGCCGCGGGTCCGTCGGCGAAGACGAAGAATTCGCAGAAGTTCGCGCGGTCCTTGTCGGCCACCCACTCGGCCTGCGGCTCGGAGCACTGGTTGTTGCGGGTCGGGTCGTGGAAGCAACAGTTGCGGCAGCAGTGGAGGTCCTGGCCGCACTCGGGGCAGTCGTCCTCGCGGACGATGGCCCGATCCGGATCGATCGTCGTGCCGCAGCGGAAACAGGAGCGCACGGGCCCCCTCCGGCGGCGGAGTATAGCAGAGCCGCCCGCGGTCCCCGTGCTATGATGCCCGGCCTCGCGCCAGAACCGGGGCGCGCGCCCCGCGCGCCGGGCCGCTTCCGGAGCCGCCGATCGTGAGCCGTCTCATCACCTTCGAAGGGGTGGAAGGTTCGGGCAAGACCACCCAGATCCAGTTGCTGTCGGAGCGGCTCGACGCCAAAGGCGTCGATCACCTGCTGACCCGCGAGCCCGGCGGCACCCCGATCGGCAACCAGGTGCGCAAGCTGGTCCTCAACCCGGCGTATCGCGAGATGACACCGGCCTGCGAGCTGCTGCTTTACGCCGCGGCGCGCGCCCAGCACATCGCCCAAGTGATCGGTCCGGCGCTCGCCGAGGGACGCTTCGTCCTGTGCGACCGGTTCACCGACGCCACGCTGGCCTACCAGGGGTACGGCCGCGGTCTCTCCCTCGATCTGATCCGCAGCCTGCACGAGCTCGAGGTGCTGGCCCTCAAGCCCGATCTGACGCTGGTCTTCGACATCGAGGCGCGCGCGGCGCTGGCACGCGCCCGCTCGCGCGACACCGGCGCCCCGGGCGACGAGACCCGCTTCGAGCAGGAGGACCTGGCGTTCCACGAAAGCGTCCGGCGGGGCTATCTCGACCTGGTGCGCTGGGATCCGAAGCGTTACGTCGTGCTCGATGCCTCGGGCGGCGTCGAGGCGGTCCAGCGACGCGTGGTGCAGGCCGTGGCGCCGCTCCTCCCCGGTCTCGACGGCGGCTGATCCGATGTCCGCGCCGCCCCGCATCCGCCTGTCGGAGATCATCGCCGGTCAGGCGCGCGCCACCGCGGCGCTCGACCGCGCCCTCGCCACCGGCCGCCTGTTCCCCTCCCTGGTCTTCCACGGCGCGCCGGGGACCGGCAAGCTGGCGACGGCGCTGGCGCTGGCGCGCGCCCTGTTGTGCGGCGCCGACCCGCGCCCGTGCGAGACCTGCCGCGCCTGCCGCCGGCTCCGGGAGGACGCGCTGGTCCATCCCGACCTGTTCGTCGCCTTCCCGGAGACCCGCAAGCACTTTCTCGAGGGGGAGGAGGCCGCGCCGGGGGCGTCCGGAATCGACGCCCAGGAGCGCCAGGCGGAAACGCACGCCAACGCCGCCTGGTCGATCCTGATCGACCGGGTGCGCGAGGCGATCGCCTTCGTGCGACGCCGGCCGGTCGAGGGGGCGCGTTCGGTCCTCATCCTCGACCAGGCGCACCGCATGGAGGCGCCCGCCGCCAACGCCCTGCTCAAGGTGCTGGAGGAGCCGCCGCCCCACGCGATCCTCGTGCTGACGGCCGCTTCGGTGCACGCCCTGCTGCCGACCATCCGGTCCCGCTGCCAGGCGGTGCCGTTCCGCCCGGCGCCGCGCGACGCGATCACCGCGTTTCTGGTCGAGCGCCACCGGATGGCCCCCGAGGAGGCGGTGCTGCGGGCCGGTCTGGCCTCGGGGCGGGTGGGCGCGGCCCTGTCGCTCGATCTCGAGACCTATCGGGAGCGGCGCGAGGCGATCCTCGGGCTCCTGGAGGAGATCCTGCGGCGCGGCGATCCCGGGGTGGCGGTGACCCGCGCCGAAGGGCTCGCCAAGGGGGCCGGCCTCGAGCCCGATCTCGACGTCCTCATCTCCCTGGTGCGCGACCTGACGCTCATCGAGGCGGCCGGGACGCCCGGCGCCGGGGGCCCGGGTCGTCCCGGACCGCGTCTCGTCCACCTGGATCTGGCCGCGCGACTGGGGGAGCTGGCACCGCGGCTGGGCGTCCGGGGTCCCGCCGCCATCGACCGGATCGAGAGGGTCCTGGAGTCGATAAGGCATCGCGGCAACCGCCAGCTCCTGGTGGAGGACCTGCTGCTCGAGCTGGTCCCACAGGCGCCCCCCGCGCCCGCCTGACCCGTGCGTTTCATCCTCCACTATCTGCGCCGTCACGCGCGCGACTATCTCCTGGGGTTCCTCTGCCTCGTCGCCACCAATCTCCTGACCCTGGCGATCCCCTGGATCCTGAAGGAGACCATCGAGGGGCTGGAGCGCGGCGTCTCGCGCCGCAGCCTCGGCGTCCACGCCCTGGCGATGGCCGGATGCGCCGCCCTGCTGGCCCTGATCCGGACCGGGTCGCGGCTGTTCATCCTGGGCGCGTCGCGCCGGATCGTTTCCGAGGTGCGCAGCCGTTTCTTCGCCCATCTCGTGACCCTGCCCGCCTCGTTCTACGGGCGCTCCCGGACCGGCGAGATCATGTCGCGCGGGGTCAACGACCTGCTGCTCATCCGGTCGATGTTCGGACCGGGAATGCTCAGCGTCCTCAACGTCGTCCTGCTGTACGGGGCCGGTCTGGCCGTGATGACCGCCATCGACCCGACCCTGACCCTCGCCGCGGTCCTTCCCTACCCGTTCCTGCTGCTGGGCGTGTTCCGGGTCGGCCGCACCATCCACGCACGGGGCAACGCCACGCAGGAGCAGCTCGCCGAGATCAGCAACAAGACCCAGGAGAACCTGAGCGGCATTGTCCTGGTCAAGGCGTTCGCCCGCGAGGAGGCGGAGATCGCCGCGTTCGACGGACTCAGCCTCGAATACCGCCGCCGCTCCCTGCGGCTGGCGAAGAGCCGGGGGCTCGTGGTGACCCTCATGGAGGGGCTGGGCGGCGTCAGCACCCTGGTGGTGCTGGGTCTGGGGGGCCTGCACGTGGTGGAGAAGCGGCTGAGCATCGGCGGCTTCATCGCCTTCACCACGTATCTCCTGCAGCTCACCGGTCCGACGATCATGATGGGCTGGGTCCTCGGGGTGTTCCAGCGCGGCTTCGGGGCCATCCGCCGCGTCGAGGAGATCCTCGCGATCCGCGGCGATCTATCGGCGGACCTGCCGGCCGCGCCCCCCCACGCGCTGCGTGGCGGGATCCGGGTGCGCGGGCTGTCCTTCTCCTACGCCGCCGCCCCCGGGGACACGCCGCGTCCGGCGCTGCGGGGGATCGATCTGGAGATCGCCGCGGGGGAGACGGTGGGGATCGTCGGACCGGTGGGCGCGGGGAAATCGACCCTGGCGCATCTCCTGGCCGCGATCCACCCGGTCCCCCCGGGGACCATCCGTTTCGACGGTCGGGACCTCGACGCCATTCCCGCGGCCCACCTGCGGGCCCGGCTGGCGCTGGTGCCGCAGGAGACTTTCCTGTTCTCCCGGTCGATCGCCGACAACATCGCCCTGGGCGATCCGGGAGCGCCGCGCGCGCGCATCGCCGAAGCGGCGCGCCTGGCGCACCTGACCTCCGATCTCGAGCTGCTGCCCCAGGGGCTCGACACGCGGGTGGGCGAGCGCGGCCACACCCTCTCCGGCGGCCAGCGGCAGCGGGTGGCGCTCGCCCGCGCCCTGCTCGTCGACCCGCGCGTCCTGATCCTGGACGACGCGCTGTCGAGCGTCGATGCGGGGACCGAGGAGGCGATCCTGCGCGGGCTGCGCGACTTCGGACGGGGGCGCACCGTCCTGTTCATCGCGCACCGGGTCTCGACGGTCCTTCACGCCGACCGGATCGTGGTCCTCGACGACGGGCGCATCGTGGAGAGCGGTCCGCCGGGCGATCTCCTGGCGCGGGACGGCCCGTTCGCGGACCTGCACCGCCGGCAGCAGATCGAGAGCGAGCTGGAGGCCATGTGAGCGGGCCCCACCCCCCCGACGACGAGATCACCGGCCGGGCGTACGACGCCCGTCTGGTGCGCCGGCTGGTCCCGGATCTCCGGGTCCAGGCGCCGCTCATCACCGCCTCGCTCGCCCTGATGCTCGCCGGCACGGCGGTGTCCCTCGCCCAGCCCTATCTCCTGAAGCGGCTGATCGACGATCACCTGGTGCCCGGGCGGGCGGCGGGGATGGCGGGGCTGATCCTCCTGTACGCGGCGACCATGGCGGTGGCGCTCGCGGCCCGCTACGCCCAGACCTACACCATGGAACAGACCGGCCAGAACATCATCCTGGCGCTGCGTCACCGGGTGTTCGCGCATCTCCAGCGGCTCGACGCCGCCTTCTTCGACCGCTACCCCGTCGGCCGGCTGATGACCCGGGTGACGACCGACGTCGAGTCGCTGGCCGATCTGTTCTCCTCCGGGGTCGTCACCCTCCTGGGCGACAGCCTGAAGCTGGTCGCCATCATCGCCATCCTCCTGTGGCTGGACTGGCGCCTGTTCCTGCTGACCTTCACCACCGCCCCGCTCCTGTTCCTGCTGTCGGTGGCCTTCCGCGGCCGCATCCGCGCCGGTTATCGCGAGGTGCGGCGGCGGATCGCCCGGATCAACGCCTATCTGCAGGAGAGCGTCTCGGGGATGCTCCTTGTGCAGCTCTACCGGCGGGAGCGGGTGAGCCGGGAGGAGTTCGACACCATCAATCGGGAGCACCGGGAGGCCGAGGTGGGCACCGTGGTGTTCGAGTCGGTCTTCTCGGCGGTCGTCGAGCTCGTGGGCACCCTGGCGGTCGCGGTCATCGTCTGGTACGGCGGCGGCCGGATCCTCGGCGGGGCCCTGACCTTCGGGACGCTCGCCGCCTTCATCGAGTACACGGGACGGTTCTTCGGACCGATCCGCGACCTGTCGGGTTTCTACGCCGTCCTGCAGGGAGCGATGGCGTCGCTCGAGAGGATCTTCGCCCTGCTCGACGAGCGGCCCGCGATCGCCGGTCCGGCGGCGGCCGCCGGCCCCGGGGCGCCGCCCGCCGGTCCGGTCTCCCGCGCCCTGGGCCGCATCGCCTTCGAGGAGGTTCGATTCGCCTACCGCCCCGGCGAGGAGGTGCTGCACGGCGTGACCTTCGCCGTCGAACCGGGCGAGAGGGTGGCGATCGTGGGCGCCACCGGGTCCGGCAAGACCACCCTGGTGCGGCTGCTGATCCGCCTCTACGACCCGACCGGCGGGCGGGTGCGGCTCGACGGCCGGGACCTGCGCGAGCTGCCTCTGCCGTGGCTGCGGCGGCAGATCGGCGTGGTCCTGCAGGACCACTTCCTGGTGACCGGCACCATCGCCGGCAACATCGCGTTCGGCGACGCGACGCTGCCGCCGGCCCGCCTCGAGGAGGCGGCCCGACTGTCGCGGGCCGACGATTTCATCCGCCGCCTGCCCGGAGGGTACGACGAGCCGGTGCGCGAGCGGGGCGGCAACCTGTCGGTCGGCCAGAAGCAGCTCCTGTCGTTCGCGCGCGTCCTGGCCCGCGATCCGGCGATCCTGGTCCTCGACGAGGCGACCTCCAGCGTCGATACCGAGACCGAAAGCCGGATCCAGGAGGCGCTCCGGGAGCTGCTCCGGGGACGGACCTCGATCGTGATCGCCCACCGGTTGTCGACCATCGCGGGGGCCGATCGGATCCTGGTCCTGCATCACGGCAGGCTCGTCGAGGAGGGGGATCACCGCTCGCTCCTGAGGCGCGGCGGGATCTACGAGCGGCTGTACCGGCTGCAGTTCGCGATGCGGACCGCGGACGGCCCGGCGCCGCCCCGGGCGGGGGCTTCGTGATCAGCGGCGACCGGCACGCCGTCTCCGCCGCGGGCCCGGCGCGCCGCGCCAGAGGTGCCGTACCAGGT
>JBOGOE010000137.1:0-3856 GCA_050747445.1 Candidatus Polarisedimenticolia bacterium
TGGTCGGCATCGAGAAGAGCCGGATCGGGAAGGGGATGATCCGGCGTTACGGGAAGAAGGGAGCCGAGGCGCGCGGCGAGGAGCGGCAGGGTGAGAGCGAAGAAGGGAAGGAAGACGACGGGGCCCCGGCCCCGGAGGACAACGCCCCCCCCGAGGGGAACCCCTAACCAGAACGGACCGGTCGGCCTCGCGGCCCCGCCCGCCAAGGGGGGGGCAGTGGGGGCGGCGCGCCTGGAGGAGAAACTCCGTTCGGGCGCGGCCCGGGTGGCGGTCATCGGTCTGGGGTACGTCGGACTGCCGCTGGCCTGCGAGTTCGCGCGCGCCGGTCTGGCGGTCGACGGAATCGACGTCGATCGCGCCAAGGTCGATGGAGTCCGTGCCGGCCAGTCGCACGTCCAGGACGTCCCCGACACGGAGCTCAAGCCGCTCGTCGCCGCAGGCCGGCTCCGGGCGCATGCGACGTTCGACGCGCTGGCGCAGGCCGACGCGGTGGTGATCTGCGTTCCGACGCCCCTCCGTAAGACCCGCGACCCCGACATCTCCTACATCGTCGCCGCCGTCGACGAGATCGCCCCCCGGCTGCACAGCGGCACGCTCGTGGTCCTCGAAAGCACGACGTACCCGGGCACGACCGAGGAGGTCATCCTGCCGAAGCTCGAGGCGACGGGGCTCAAGGTCGGTCGGGACTTCTTCCTGGCCTTCTCGCCGGAGCGGGTCGACCCGGGGAACCCGCGCTTCAACACCCGCAACACGCCCAAGATCGTGGGGGGGGTGACCGAGGCCTGCTCGCGCGCCGCCCACGCCCTGTACGGGAAGGCGATCGACACGGTGATCCCGGTCAGCACCCCGCGCGCCGCCGAGATGGTCAAGCTCCTCGAGAACACCTTCAGGAGCGTCAACATCGGCCTGGTCAACGAGGTCGCGCTGATGTGCGACCGGCTGGGCCTGAACGTCTGGGAGGTGATCGAGGCGGCCGCCACCAAGCCATTCGGCTTTATGCCCTTCTTCCCGGGGCCCGGCCTGGGAGGGCACTGCATCCCGATCGACCCGCACTACCTGTCGTGGAAACTGAAGACCCTGAACTACTCGGCCCGCTTCATCGAGCTGGCTTCCGAGATCAACGGCAGCATGCCGCACTACGTCGTGACCCGGATCGCGGACGCCCTCAACGATCGCTCCAAGAGCGTCCGGGGGGCCCGGATCCTGGTGCTGGGCGTGGCCTACAAGAAGGATGTGAGCGACGTGCGGGAGTCGCCGGCCCTCGACCTGATCAAGCTGTTGCACGACCGGGGCGCCGCGATCCGGTATCACGACCCCCACGTCCCGAACCTGGCGATCGACGGCGGCGCGGCGTTCCGATCGGTCCCCCTGACCGCCGAGGAGCTGCGCGCCTCCGACCTGGCGGTGATCGTCACCAATCACTCGGACTTCGACTACGAGGCGATCGTCCGCCATGCGCCGCTCATCGTGGACACGCGTAACGCGACGCGCGACGTCCGCGGCGGCCGGGAGAAGGTCCGGAGGCTCTGAATCATGCCCAGCGTCCTGGTCACCGGCGGGGCCGGTTTCATCGGCTCGCACGTCGTCGAAGCGCTCCTCGGCGCGGGCCGCGAGGTGCTGGTCCTCGACAACTTCGACGATTTCTATCACCCGGAGGTCAAACGGCGGAACCTGGAGCCGTTCGCCGGCCGGCCGGGGTTCGCCCTGGTCGAGGGGGACATCCGGGACCCGCGCCTGGTCGATTCGGTGTTCGCCGGGCATCCCGTCGGTGTCGTGGTCCACCTGGCGGCGCGTGCCGGCGTGCGTCCCTCGATCGAGCAGCCGGTGCTCTACGCCGACGTCAATGTCACCGGCACGACGGTGCTCCTGGAAGCCTGCCGCAAGCATGGGATCGGGAAGCTCATCTTCGGCTCGTCCTCGTCGGTCTATGGCAACAGTCCGCGCGTGCCGTTTTCGGAAAAGGACGAGGTGGAGCGCCCCGTGTCCCCCTATGCTGCCACCAAGCGGGCGGGGGAGCTGCTCTGCGCCACCTACCACCACCTCTACCAGCTCAACGTGTTCGCCCTGCGGTTCTTCACCGTGTACGGGCCCCGCCAGCGGCCGGAGATGGCGATCCACCGGTTTACCCGCCTGATCGACCGGGGCCTGCCGGTGCCGCGCTTCGGCGACGGCTCGACGCGGCGCGACTACACCTACATCACCGACATCGTCAACGGCGTGATGCGGGCGATCGATCGGGTGCAGGGGTTCGAGATCATCAATCTGGGCGGGTCGCAGACGACGCGGCTGGACCAGTTGATCGCCCTCCTGGAGCGGAACCTCGGGCAGAAGGCGCTCATCGAGGAGGAGCCACCCCAGCCGGGCGACGTGGTGGCGACCCACGCCGACGTCGAGAAAGCGCGCCGTCTCCTCGGGTACGAGCCGAAGGTCGGCATCGAGGAGGGCGTCCGCCGGTTCGTGGAATGGTACCGTGGCCTGAAGGAGCGCCGGTGAACATCGCGGTCGTGGGGACGGGATACGTCGGGGTGGTGACCGCCGCCTGCTTCGCCGAGTTCGGCGTCGGCGTCGTCGGGGTGGACAAGGATGCCGCCAAGATCGGCCTGCTGCAGAAGGGGAGCGTGCCGTTCTTCGAGCCCGGTCTGGAGGAGATGGTGCAGCGCAACCTCAGGGAGGGGCGCCTGCAGTTCACGACCGACCTGAAGGGGGCGGTCTCGAAGTCGCTCGTCGTGTTCATCGCGGTGGGGACCCCGGCGGCCGAGGGGGGCGCGGCTGATCTGTCCTACGTCCACGACGTGGCGATGGAGATCGCCCGCCATATGGACGGCTACAAGGTGGTGGCGACCAAATCGACCGTCCCCATGGGGACCGGGGCGACCATCCGGCGGTTGATCGAGGAGCACCAGCCGCGCAAGGTCCCCTTCAGCGTCGTCAGCAATCCGGAGTTCCTGCGCGAGGGGTCGGCGATCGAGGACTTCATGCGCCCCAACCGGATCGTCGTCGGGGCGGAGGACCCGCAGGCGATCGCCATCCTGAAGGATCTCTACAACCCACTCTATCTCATCGAAGTGCCGTTCGTGGTCACGAGCGTGGTCAGCGCCGAGATGATCAAGTACGCCAGCAACGCGTACCTTGCGACCCGCATCTCGTTCATCAACGAAGTGGCGGCGCTGTGCGAGGCGGTCGGGGCCGACGTCCACGACGTCGCCCGGGGCATGGGGCTGGACAACCGGATCGGAAGGAAGTTCCTGCACCCCGGCCCCGGATTCGGCGGGTCCTGTTTCCCCAAGGACACGCGCGCGGTCATCCAGATGGCGCGCGAGGGGGGCGGCGGGGCGGCCATCGTCGAGGCGGCGGTGCGGGTCAACGAGGCGCAGGCGGGTCGGATGGTCGACAAGATCCGCCGCGCGGCGGGCGGGAGTCTCGAGGGGAAGACGATCGCCGTCCTCGGTCTGGCGTTCAAGCCCAACACCAGCGACACCCGCGAATCCCCGGCGATCCGGATCATCCAGGGCCTGCTCGCCGAAGGGGGCCGCGTCCGGGCCTACGACCCCGCGGCGCTGGAGGAGGCGCGCCACCTCGTGCCGCGGATCGAAGGCGCCCGGGACGCCTACGACGCCGCGATCGGGGCGGATCTCCTGGTCATCGCCACCGAGTGGAACCAGTTCCGCAACCTGGATTGGGGACGGATGAAGGGCGCCCTGCGCGCGCCGGTCGTCGTGGACCTGCGCAACGTCTACGAGCCGGAGACGATGCGGGCGCTTGGCTTCGCCTACACGGGCGTGGGGCGGTAGCCGGGAGCGCGCCCATGGAGTTCCGCATCCTGTCCCACGCCGGGCTTCAGGTCCGGGGCGCGGGC